>JAGMDE010000070.1 GCA_023128855.1 Thermoplasmatales archaeon
AGCATTTTTTTCCCATTATATTCTCTTATACCTCTTTGTGCCATTTCTTCTACCTCTTTATTTAGCTTTATTTTTCATATATGCAAGTGTCCCACCTGCAAGAATAATCTCTCTTTGCCTGTCTGAGAGATTATAATCAACTTCAAACTCAGTTCCTTTAGTTTTGTTTTTAACTTTTAAAGCTCCCCCGTCATGTATAACATTCTTAACGTTTGGGATCTCTAAATTATCACCCTGCTCTACTTTGTTATAATCACCATCGTTTTTGAATGTCAATGGAATTATACCAAAATTGATTAGATTGGCAGTGTGAATTCTCTCGAATGATTTAGCAATTACTGCTTTTGTACCCATGAACATTGGACAAAGCGCTGCGTGTTCTCTTGAAGATCCCTGACCGTAACTTAGACCTGCAACAAAAATGTTTGATTTCCCACTGTCACGTATTTTCTTAGCACGTTCATAGAAATTAGGATCAACAATTTCAAACAAGAACTCAGAATATTTTGGAACGTTTGATCTGTACTTCATTTTGCTACCTGCTGGTATAATGTGATCCGTTGTGATTTGATCTTCAACTTTAATTGTTACTTCCCCAGTTATTGAGTCTGGCATTGGCAAAGCAGCTGGAGGATCACCGATGTTAGGCCCCCGATAAATTTTGGTATGCTCAGGGTGTTCAGGGGGATAGATGAACATGCTGTCATCAATGTAAAATTCCTTAGGCATTTGAACATCTGGATATTTAAAACCTTGTTTTTCAAGATCACGTGGATCTGTCATTTTACCTGTAATAACTGCTGCAGCAGCTGTTTCAGGACTTACGAGATACGCCTGTGCGCTTTTTGTTCCGGATCGTCCTAAAAAATTTCTATTGCTTGTTCTAAGTGTTACTGCATCTGTTTTTGGTGATTGACTGTTACCTATACAAAAACCACATGCTGACTCTGCAATACGTGCGCCTGCCGCTATAAGATCTGTTAAACCACCATCTCGTGCTATGTTTTCTAGAACTTGTTTTGAACCTGGAGCGATTACAAAGCTAACATTTGGATGAGCTTTTTTACCCTTTAGAATCTTTGCAACTGTCATTAGATCCTTATATGATGAGTTAGTGCAACTGCCGAGACATACTTGATCTACATCCATACCTTCAAGTTCTTTGACTGTCTTTATGTTACCTGGACTATGAGGATATGCTGTTAATGGTACAATCTCGCCTAAATCTAGATCAATTTCTTTGAAATATTCTGCATCAGGATCTGCAGTTAGTTCAGTCCAATCTTTCTCTCGTCCTTGAGCTTTAAGAAACGCTTTTGTTGTTTCATCACTTGGGAAAACAGAAGTTGTAACACCACACTCTGCACCCATGTTTGTAATAGTTGCTCTTTCAGGAACAGAAAGTGTTTTTACTCCTTCACCCTCATATTCAAAAACGCAGCCAACATTTCCTTTTGTCGTAAAAATTTCAAGCATCTTTAAAACAACATCTTTTGCTGCGCACCAGGGTTTGAGTTTACCTTTAAGATTTACCTTGATGACTTTTGGACAGGTTATATAAAACGGACCACCTGCCATTGCAACTGCAACATCAAGACCACCAGCACCAATAGCGACCATGCCGATTCCGCCACCAGTTGGTGTATGTGAATCTGATCCAAGCAAGGTTTTACTTGGTTTTCCAAATCGCTCTAGATGGACTTGATGGCATATACCGTTTCCAGCACGAGAATAAATAATGCCATATTTTGCTGCTACACTTTGTAGATATTTATGATCATCTGCATTCTCAAAACCAATCTGCACTGTGTTATGATCTACATAACTTACAGACAATTCTGTTTTAATGCTTGGAGCGCCCATAGCTTCAAATTGAAGATAAGCCATTGTACCAGTTGCATCTTGAGTCAATGTTTGATCTATTTTTATTGCAATTTCTTTACCTGGTTCCCACTTACCTTCTACAATATGTTTTTCTAATATTTTCTGCACTATGCCTTTTCCCATTTGAATAGACCTCCCCACAGGTTGTAAAATAAGGTTTATAGGGTAGTATGTGTAATAAAGAATTACTACTTAAATTATTTGTAGAAAAAGTACTAAAATACTTATATGATAACTATATTCAAGCAATCCAAATATAGAACAATGTAAGGAGGAAAAATTATATGATGATAATAGTAAGAATGTTTCCAAAAACAAATTTAGATAGAGTATGGCACTATGTTGAAAATGTTATCGCAAAAGAAACATCAGATGTCGTTACACCATTATATTCAGCACAGTTAGAAGGAATGATGAGTGTTGGTGTAATTTTTAATGTAAAAGATCCTGATAATATTGCACATTTTCTAACTGAAACCCTCTCTGGCTTTGATGAATGTCATCACACTAGAACAATATCGCTTATGAAGCCGGTTTTTTTCCCAATACCAAAAAAGAAACCAGATACTATACAAAGATTTGTTATAAGAATATATACTCATCCAAAGAATTACAAGAACATCTACAATTACTTATTAAATTACAAATATCCATTTAATATGTTTCCAATTTATGTCTCCTATTCACTTGGTGACGAAGACCTTGTTATGAATGTTGCAGCCGATTCTAAAGAGACCGTGAATAATTTTTTAAAAGAAAAGATCAGAACAATGGATGGCGTTGACTCATCGGCATTCTATCCTGTTGTTAAAGCAAAACGATTCGCTCCTCTTGCTGAATTAATTAAGTTACAGCATGAACATCTCGCTGAACAAGCTAAAAATATGCCTGAGAATGAAATGGATGAAGATTTTGACTTTGTTGAAGATTTCGAAGAATTTGCAATGTTGACAGGGGCATTTCCAAGAGATTTAGAATGAAGTTATATGCAATGCTAGGTTGATTTGTAAAAAAATTCAAAGGATGGAAAAAATATGGCTGAAGAAGATATTTCTGTTTTGCTTGATGAAAAACGTGTATTTAAACCCAAAGAAGAATTTGTTAATAATACAAACGTAAAGCAGTGGATGGACAAGCACGACATAAAAGATCTTGAAGAACTTTACAAAAAAGCTGAAAATTGGGAATGGTTCTGGGATGAAGTTTCAAAAGATCTTGTTGAGTGGTATGAACCTTACAACAAAGTTGTAGAATGGGATGCCCCGTGGGTTAAGTGGTTTATTGGTGCAAAATACAACATTGTTCATGATGCACTTGATAAACACGTTAAAACCTGGAGGAAAAACAAAGTTGCTTTCATTTTTGAAGGTGAACCCGGTGATGTGCAAAAACTAACCTATAATGATCTTTATATTGAGGTAAACAAGCTTGCTAATGCTTTGAAAAAAATGGGTGTTCAAAAAGGTGATCGTATTGGCATTTATATGCCAATGATACTTGAACTTCCTATTGCAATGCTTGCTTGTGCAAAGATCGGTGCAGTTCACTCGGTTGTGTTCTCTGGTTTTAGTGCACTTGCTCTCCGTGACCGAGTAAACGACTGTGAGACTAAGGTAGTCATTACTTGTGATGGTTTTTGGCGACGTGGACGAAAGGTCTATTTGAAAGAACAAGCTGATGTCGCACTTGAGGAAGCACCAAGTGTTGAGCATGTTATTGTCTGTAAACGTACTGGTGATGGAGTCCCATGGACTGCTGGTAGAGATGTTTGGTGGCATGACATTATCTTTGACTCTCCAAAAGAATGCAAGACTGAGAAACTTGATGCAAATGATCCATTATTTTTCTTGTATACCTCTGGTACAACTGGCAAACCAAAGGGTATTATTCATGCACACGGTGGTTACGCTGTTGGTACTGCTTATACCCTTAAATGGGTATTTGATATGAAGGATGAAGATATCTGGTGGTGTGCTGCTGATATCGGTTGGATTACTGGGCATTCTTACATTGTTTACGCTCCATTAATTCTTGGTGCAACATCTGTTTTATATGAGGGTGCACCTAACTATCCAGAACCTGATCGATGGTGGAATCTTATTGAAAAATATAACATTACGACTCTGTATACCTCACCGACCAGTATTCGATTGTTTATGAAATACGGTGAAGAATGGGTTAAGAAACACGACCTTAGTACACTTCGTCTTTTAGGATCAGTTGGTGAGCCCATCAATCCTGAAGCTTGGATTTGGTACTATAAAAACATTGGAAATGAAAACTGTCAGATTATGGATACATGGTGGCAAACTGAAACAGGACATTTTGTAATATCTCCGCTGCCACTAACACCATTGAAACCGGGCTCAGCAACTAGACCACTTCCTGGTCTCGGAGCTGATGTTTTAAATGAAAAAGGTGAACCGGTGCAAAACGCAGGTGGTAACCTTGTGCTAACACATCCATGGCCAGGCATGCTACGGGGAATTTACAAGAATCCTGAGAGATACCAAGAAACATATTGGAATAAATTTGAAGGCATTTATCTCGCAGGTGATGTAACTCGTAAGGATGATGATGGTTTCTTCTGGATACAAGGACGAGCTGATGATGTTCTAAATGTCTCAGGTCATAGAATTGGTAACTCTGAAGTAGAATCTGCATTAGTAAGTCATCCATTGGTTGCTGAGGCAGCAGTTATTGGTAAACCGCATTCATTGAAAGGAGAATCAATTACATCATATGTAGTTCTTAAGAGTGGAACAAGCCCAAGTGATGATCTTAGAAAGCAGCTTCGTGAACATGTTGGAAACGAGGTGGGTAAAATAGCACGCCCTGATGAAATATGGTTTGTAAATGATGTACCAAAGACACGATCTGGAAAGATCATGAGACGTGTCATTCGTTCAAAAGCATTGGGAAAAGATGTTGGAGATATCTCAACTCTTGCAAACCCTGAAGCTGTAGAAGAAATTGGTAACGCTAAATAGTTTTTATTGAAATTTTTTTTTTTCTTTTTTTTCATTATTACTGATAACTGTTAAATAATGCTTAGTTGTTTTACTCGTGCTATTATATGGAGGAAAAATTAGTTTTAACTTTAAGAATGAGGGATTCAAGATGGATTTCGAAGATATAGAAAATGGCATAGTTGAACTTATTAGAAAAGCTGAAACAGAGTTGCCAAAAGATGTCGTAAATTCTTTAAAAAAGGCTTATGAAATTGAAGAAGGTGTGGCAAAAACTCAGATAGATGCAATTCTAACAAACATAGATTTGGCAAAGAAGTCAAAACGTCCAATGTGTCAGGATACTGGCATTCAAACTTTTTTTGTAACAGTTGGTAAAGATTTTCCTCATATTGAAAAGCTGAATGAAATTATTTTGAATGGCGTTAAGAAAGCAACAAAAGAAATCCCGCTCAGACCAAATACTGTTGATCCTCTCACTAATGAAAATCATAAAGATAACACAGGTTTGCAGATACCATATATTACATGGGAATTTTCTGAAGGAAGTGATGTTAAAATAACCGCTCTACCAAAAGGTGGTGGAAGCGAAAATATGAGTAAGCTTGGAATGTTGAAACCTGGTGTTGGAATTGAAGGTGTAAAAGATTTTGTTGTTGAAGAAATGATAAAAGCAGCAGGTAATCCGTGCCCACCTACAGTTGTAGGTGTTGGAATTGGTGGTGGTGCTGACTTATCTTTAAAACTTGGTAAAAAATCATTGTTAAGGCCTGTTGGTGAAAGACACAAGGATAAGACCATAGCTAAAATTGAGGAAGAATTAATCAAACGAATCAATGCTAGTGGAATTGGTCCCATGGGTCTTGGTGGTAAGACTACAGTTCTTGATGTTCATGTCGAAAAGGCACATAGGCATCCAGCTAGCTTACCTGTTGGAATAGCGGTCCAATGTTGGGCAGATAGACGAGCCAATATGATAATTCATAGTGATGGTAGCTGGGAGGTGAAATAATGGAGTATCATCTAAACATACCTGCTGATAAAGAGCAAATTAAAAAATTAAAAGTTGGGGACATAATATATGTCACTGGTAAGGTTTTTACAGCAAGAGACGAAGCTCATCACATGATGCTTGAAAAAGATAAAATTTCTTTTGATCCTGCAGAGATGGCTTTGTTTCATTGTGGCCCCTTAATGAAAAAAGAAAATGGAAAATGGCAGGCAGTATCAGCGGGTCCTACTACTAGTAGTAGAATGGAGATTTTTGAGGATAAGTTCATTGAAAAATTTGGCATAGGCATTATAATCGGTAAAGGCGGTATGGGTGAAAGAACTGAAAAAGCATTACAAAAATATACATGTGTGTATACATCTTATACTGGCGGAGCTGGGGCTCTTGCAGCAGATAAGATTGAAGAAGTATTAGGTGTTTATTGGTTAGAAGAACTTGGAATGCCTGAAGCAGCTTGGATATTCAAAGTTAAGGAATTTGGGCCTTTGGTTGTGGCAATAGATTCACATGGAGAATCAATATATAGAAACATCAAAAAATGAGATTAGGTGATATGTTGGATACCGATCTAACAATAGATCTAAAAGAAATTACAATTATTATAAAAGACTTTATTAAAACGTATATTCATAACTCAGGATGTAAAGGTGTTGTTATTGGTTTGTCCGGAGGCGTTGATTCTGCAGTAACAGCAGTTCTATGTAAAGAAGCATTGGGTAATAAAAATGTAGAATGTCTTTTTTTACCAGATGAGTCAACCCCTAAAATTGATTATAAACATAAGGAAATTCTAGTGAAAAAATTTGGCTTATCATGTGAAGAAAAGGATATCACGAAAATCGTAAGAGAGCTAACTGCGGGTAGCACTATAAAACCTGATAAATATGCACTGGCAAATATTAAAGCAAGGGCACGAATGATTCTACTTTTTGAATATACTAATATGACACAAAACCTGGTTTGTGGCACATCTAATAAATCAGAAATCTTAGTTGGATATTATACAAAATACGGTGATGGTGGAGTTGACATTATGCCAATTGGTGATCTCTATAAAACTCAGGTTTTGGAACTGGCCAAGTTTTTAAAAATACCAAAGGAAATAATTACAAAACCTCCAACTGCAGGCTTGTGGAACGGTCAATCTGATGAACAAGAATTGAAACTAAGTTACAATCGGCTGGATAAGATATTAGCTGGTTTGGAAAGGAAGATAGATATTGAGGATATAGCTAAGATTGCCGGTGTAAAAAAATCTGAGGTTGTAAGAATAAAAAACATGAGAATTAAAAGTGAACATAAAAGAAGATCAGCTTTAATTCCAAAAGTTGGACTTAGAACTCCAGGTCTTGATTGGCGTTCACCAATTTTAGAAGGTTAACAGATAAATTTATATCTTTATTATGATATATCAAATATAAATGACTAGAAGATTTCTAGCAATTATATTAACTTTTTTAATTCTTGGGTCATGTTTTAATTCACTTGCTTTGTCTGTTGAAATTAAAGATAATAACTCTGAATCTCAAAAAGTCAAGATCTGTGTAAATAATGAGGATACCTTATTAGAATTATCATTAGAAGAAGCTGAGAGCATTAGAGATAGATTTCTAGAAATTGAAAAAGATTTTGAAGGTATAGAAAAGATAAATGAACAAATACAGATTTTAAAAGAAATAAAAATTTTACATTCGGATTTTTCTGTTGACATTTTGCTTTCAGCACTTGATAATTATGATTCATATCAGCAATCTAGAGGTATTCTTCCACATTTTAGATTTAACATAGGTTGTCCATTAATTGTTTCTCATTTAACAATTGGAGGCCGTATTAATTGCTTATTTTATTTGGAGCCTTCTTCTATAAATCAAAAATACATATGTCTTAATGACCCTTTAAATGGTAGTTATTTCAATATGACCTACGGATTTTTAACAACATATGTCGGTTATGCATTTAAACCAGTTTTTGTAACAATGATTGGGATTGGATTTATTAAAAATTCAATAAATCCAATATTTCCCTTTTTTGAAATATTGGCTCCATGTATCGGTTTTAGCATTGCATTTACTTATGTTGGTAGTAATTTTGGTTCATTAACTTTATTTGAGTATAATTTAGATGCATGCTTATTTGGCTTAATAGCTGGTTTTTAGAAAAAAGAATATACATTAAAAGCTATTTTTGTATATATTTAAAAATGTCTATTTACCTATTTTTTAATATATCTAAGATCTTGTTGATAATTGATTGCCGGATCAATCTAGGTTTTATTAGCGGATTATATTCAAGCTCTTGTGTTTGTTCTAATATGACACCATCAGGTGTAACAGATATATTACGATAGTGAATTCCTTGTTTACAATCATCAGTTTGCACATAGAGAGTGGAATAATCATTACAATTCAGGGGTAGATCTGTAAGCAAATTTTCTTCATCATCAAAAACCCGAGAACTATGTGTATGGCCAGTCAAAACAATCTCTACATTATATTGTTCACATAGATCTACAAAATTTTCTCTATTACGAGCTATAACATCTTTCATCCTTCCAAATTCATCCCTAGTACTAACTGCAGGATGATGCATCAAAATTATTTTATTACTGGATTCGCAAGTACTTAATTCTTCATCAAGCCAAGCTATATCATCATCATAAAGACCACTACCCAAAATAAGAACCCAGTCCCAAGGTTCGAGAATATAGTTAGCACCTGAATCTATAAAAAAGAAAGACGAATCACCTAAAGTAACAACATATCGGTTTTCATCTTTGACATATTTATTATAATTTGTTAACTTATTCTCCCAAACATAATCATGATTACCTGGAGTAGTATAAATTGGAATATTAAAATCACTATCAGCATAAAATTGTCCATCAAGTTCATAAAAACAATCAATAAAAGTCTGATAGTTCAAAGCACCAAGAGAACCACTTCCACCCCATTCCACAAGATCACCTGTAATAGCAACAAATGCAGGTTTTTCCTCAAAATTACTAATATTTTTTAAAACATTAGTTAGTCTCATTTTTGAATTTCCAGGCCTATCAAAAATATTATGCAAGACATGAGTATCAGTAATTTGAACAAAGAAAAAATCATCATTATTTTTTATTTCAAAAGAATTCGATTCTAGAAATTTTACCGTATTATTTGAAAATGCAGTAGATATGCCAGTAAATAAAAGTATCATTATCGAAAATGTAACCAGTAAATGTATTCTTTTCATTAATTATTAATAAATAACATGAGATTTATATAATTTGTTATACAAAACTATTCGAAAATAAGTTTTTTCCCAGTAATTCGTTCATATGCTTCCTGATATTTCTTTTGAGTTTCTAGAACAACATCATCGGGGAGATGTGGAGGATCTGAATTTTTATCCCAACCAGTACTGCTCAAATAATCTCGTACATATTGTTTATCAAAACTCGGTTGAGATTTTCCAGGTTCATATAAATCAGCAGGCCAAAAACGAGATGAATCAGGAGTAAGTACCTCGTCAACAAGAATAATCTGGTCACCTAACTTTCCAAACTCAAACTTCGTATCTGCAATGATAATTCCTTTTTCTGAAGCATATTTGGCTCCTTCCTTGTAAATTTTGAGAGATAATTCCTTGATCTTTTCTGCATCTTCATCGCCAATTAATTCCTTCATTTTTTCAAAAGAAATATTGATATCATGCCCAGATTCTGCCTTTGTGGAAGGAGTAAATAAAGGTTCATCAAATTTGTCAGATTCCTTTAATCCACCAGGAAGTTTGATTCCACACACTGTTCCATCTTTTTGATAAGATTTCCAAGCAGAACCGGAGATATAACCTCTAACTATGCATTCTATTGGAATCACTTTTGCTTTTTTTACAAGCATACTTCTCCCAGAAAGTTGATCTTTATATTTGTTTAGATCACCTGGAAAATCAGAAACATTATCAGATATAACGTGACTTGGAATTGTATCTTTAAAATGGTCAAACCAGAATTTCGAAATTTGTGTTAAATAGATACCCTTTTTTGGAATAGGTTCATGTAAAACAAAATCAAAAGCTGAAATTCTGTCAGTGACAATTAGTAAAAGTTCATCGTTTGTCTCATATACATCTCTAACTTTTCCTTTTTTAAACACCTTTAATGGTAGATCTGTTTTTGTAACTACGCTCATTTTATCTCCCCCTTCTTAAGATATTTTTGCTCCTTTTTCAACAGTTAAATCAGATTTAACATCTGCTTTTTCTGCCTGCAATACTTTTCCATTATATATCGCTTTTTGATTTTTATCAATCGTCATATTAACTTTCTTAAAATCTTCAAACTCTAATATTTTCTCAGGTTCTTTTGTAACATCTTCAACCATTACTTCTGAGCCAGGAGTTGAGTCGCCAGGATTAAGTAATGAACAAACACCTTTAGAATCTGTTGCAGCAAGTAGCATTCCGTTGGATTTTACTCCTCTAATTGTTGTTGGTTTAAGATTATAAACAATAATAATATTTTTACCGTTAATTTCATCTTTTGTATAATGCGGTTTCATTCCTGCAACTATAACCCTTTTTCCAAGTTTTCCAAGATCTAAATGGAGCATGTATAATGTATCAGCAGCAGGATGATCTTTTACATCTATAACTTTTGCAACTCGTAAATCAAGTTTTGAGAATGGATCTTCCTCTTCTAAGAAATCCTTAGGGTCTAATTTTTTAAATAATGGCTGCGGTCTTTCAAGCGGTGCTCCAACCTTAAGTTCCTCTAAAGCTTGATCCCAACTAGCTTTATTTATTGATTCTTCATGACCAAGAATCTTCCATATTTTATCTGAAGAAAATGGTAAATATGAAGCTGTAAGCACAGCTAATGCATTTACTATCTTAAGACAAATATGAAGAACAGT
>JAGMDE010000071.1 GCA_023128855.1 Thermoplasmatales archaeon
GCAAGCCATATCAATATGTCAGCCAGGATCCACAGATTATACAAAAGGACTGAGAACATGAAATAAAACAACCGTATAAGATAATTCTTTGATGTTGTCTTTGGAAGATATGAATGTTTCTTTATTCTATAACTCGTTTCTACACCCCATCTTCTCCCATATAAATCAAATAATCTCTCAGCAAGATTGACATCGTTCTCATTGTATTCCTCATTGGTGGCAAATGCACGTTTTACCTTTTTTCCATCCTCAAGCTCTTCTTCAACAATAACCAGGTTAAATGTTATGTCCTGTGATATCTATTTGATATTGTTGGATAAATGTTGTTATCTTAATTTTCTCCGATAATTATTGTAAAGAGGGATTTAAATTGTTTTTCTTTTTTTGTTACATTTTATTATGTTTAACAATTGTTATGGATACATTTAAATTAAAATATTATATTATAAAACTATATATTAGGGGAGGTAGAATATGAAAAAAAGAAAGAATATTTTGAAAGAAGCTGGTGTTTTACTAATAGCTATGGTTATGATTTTATCATCAACAGCTGTTATAGCGATTGCAGAAATTCATCAAACTACAACCTCAAATAATAATATACAAAAAACTACACGCGTTGTCTTCTTAGATGAAGACTTCACGACATGGCTACCTGATGGATGGTCAACTGATGACTTTACACAATCATTTACTAACTATGCAGGTGGAACAAGCCCTGAGGCTCAACAATATTGGCTCGATATTGTTGGAGATAATTCATATCTTAACTCCAAGCCAGTAGACACTGCTTCTGCATCCGCCTTATCACTAGAGTTCAAGAGTTACATCGACGATTATACCGGTGGATACTCATGTTATGTTTGGATACGGTCAGACCCATCTGATCCATGGACTGATGTTACACCTTGGTCCAATCCAATTACTTCAGATATTCCAGCGGGTACTTATTCTATTGACATTACTGATGACATAGGTTCAGGAACCCAAGTTATGTTCGAGTTTGATGGACCAGCCAACAACATTGATCGCTGGTGTATTGATGACGTTAAAATATCTGACGCTGAATATATACCCAGGACTACTGGATATGAAAACTGGTATACCTATGTAGGTGATGGATCTGTAGATGTAAACATAGCAAATGGAAATCTTATTTTTACTCGTACAGATTTAGAAATAGACGCTAGAATAGATTTACCTTATTTCGTGAGATGCAGAACCTGTGGCATCTCAATTGAACGAACATATAATAGTCAGAGTGTTGAAGACTCGCCTTTTGGAATTGGATGGACTCATAACTACAACGTTCATCTTCAGGAAGCCCCAGATGAAACAATTACGCTTTATGACGGAGATGGGTCATTACATGATTTTATCAAATCTGGAGACACTTATATTTCACCACCAGGGATACATTCAACACTGATAAAGAACGATGATGACACATTCACACTTCGACATAAACATGGCACAGTAAGTAATTTTGATATGAACGGTAAATTAACAACCGTGGTTGATACAAATGAAAATCAACTCACAATGACCTATGATGGGCAAGATCGATTAATTTCTGTTGTTGGCTGCTGTGGTAGCTATATCAATCTTGAATGTGATTCATATGATAGAGTTACGAAAATTACAGATTCTGCAAACAGGGAAGTAACCTATGAATATAATGTAGCAGGTTATTTATCAAAGGCTACTGATCCGTTAGGGCATTCTACAGATTATATATATGATGGAAATAATATCCTTGAAAGTATAACAAACCCCAATGGAAAAAAGACTATCTTTACCTATCAATATCTTGATGAACTTTATCGGGTACATGAGATTAGCTATGAGGCTCCTGCCATAACTGCATACACCTTTAATTATGATTTTTCATCTAGAATAATAACTTCTGTTACTGATGCCAATGGTCATACCACTGCCTATGAATATGATGATTGCGACAGAGTCACACAAATTATTGATCCTCTGGGCAAAATGGAAATTTACCTCTGGGATGCCGACAATAATGTTATTATGTTTGCTGATAAAGACGCTAACACATGGGCTTGGGATTATGATGAATGGGGTAACCCATTACAAATCGAAGACCCGCTTGGTTATGTTTCTACATTCACTTATGAAGATGTATTTAACAAAATTACAAGTTGGACAGATGAAAATGGCCACACTACTTCTTTTGAATATGATACATATGGAAATCTAATCAAAACAATAGATCGATTGGGCTATTTTGAGACTTATGAATATGATAGTCGCGGAAACGTGATAGCATTTACAGATAAAAACGATCATACCACTTTTTATGAATATGATGATTACGGCCATGTAACAAAAAAAACTGATCCACTGGCATTTGAAACTGGGTATGAATATGATTCTGTTGGAAATCTGATAAAAGAAGTTGATGCAAATGGTCATGAGACAGAATATGAGTATGATAAACTCGGCCGACTTACAAAGAAAACAGATCCCCAAAAAAAGAAAACTGAGTATGAATATGACCCTGTTGGCAATCTAATTAAAGAAGTTGATGCTGAGAGTAATGTGGTTGAGTATGAATATGATAAACTTGGTAGACTAACCAAGATTACAAGACCATTTGAAACCGATAAATCAAATAGCGTTGACAGAGGATTATCTAGGACTAGCCAATTCTTTGCTAATTTCCTTGAAAAACATCCTTTGTTAAATGCTTTACTTGAGCACTTATTTGTTGATTTCCTTGAGAGACATCCGTTATTGAAAGATTTGTTTACCAAGGATGATGCTCCTAGACCACGTGGAACTGACTACGCCATTACAGAGTTTGAATATGATCCTGTTGGAAACATGATTTCAGTTACTGATCCGAATGGATTTAGAACTAACTATGTTTATAATGATAGAAATGAACGCATCAAAAAGATAAATCCTGAAGAAGAAACCACTCTATATATATATGATAACGTTGGCAATCAAAAAACTATTAAAGAGCCTAATGGAAACGTGATCTCCTATGCGTATGATGCAAGAAATCAATTAACAGATGTATCCGACTCTATAGGAATAGTGATCAAGTATTCTTACGATCCTGTTGGAAATAGGCTGACAGATACAGATGCAAATGGCAATACCATAACTTATGATTACGATGAAATGGATAGACTTGTTAGCACGTTTGATCCGATGGGTGAGGAAGCAGACTACGAATATGATGCTGTGGGTAATCTGCTCAGTGCTTCTGATCGAAATGATAATCCGACAAGTTATGATTATGATGAAGTCAATCGACTGACTAAGGTTATCGATGCATTAGGATATGAAACAAATTATGAATATGATCCTGTTGGAAATTTGATTGATATCAATGATGCAAATGACCATGCAACGTCTTATACTTATGATCAATTGAATCGTGTTATTCGTGAGACTTTTGCTGATGGAACAACAAGGGAATTTACCTATGATGCTGTTGATAATATTATTTCTAGGGAGGATCAGCTTGGTCAGGTGACACAGTATGAATATGATGATTTATATCGGCTTAAGAAGCGGAATTATCCTGGTAGCAATGATGACAGTTTTACTTATGATAAAGCAGGAAGGGTGCTTAAAGCAAGTAATTCCGATAGCACTGTGACTTTTGAGTATGATAATGCTAATAGAGTAATACAAACAAAACAGGATAACTATCTTATAGAATATGATTACGATATTCCAAATAATCGTAGAACCATTAAATATCCAGTTTATAAAAAATCACATTCAAAGAACCAAATGTTTACTCTTGGATCTTTAGATGATGGGAGTGTTGTTGAAAAGTGGGATAAACGCGGCCGCCTGATTGATGTGGAAAAAACAGTAGAAGGTGTTATCGCGCATTATGTCTACGATGATGCAGATCGTTTGCTTACGAAAACTTATCTTAATGATGTAGTTTCTAGCTATAGTTATAATGATAACAATTGGGTAACAAGTCTGCAACACAATAAGTATTCAACGTTAATCGCTGGCTTCAATTATGATTATGATTATGAGGGTAACAGTAAATATTCTGAGAATTTGTTAACGTTTGATCCTTCTAAAGAGCATACTCATTCTGAGCGATATATTTATGATGATGTTTATCGTCTTGTTAACTTCAAAACAGGGGAGCTTGTCACTGGAGAAATCCCATATCCGATTAAAACCCACTCGTGGACTCTTGACCCAGTTGGTAACTGGAATCAGTTTACAATTGATGGTGATTCTTATCAAAATACGCCTAATCAGATGAACGAGTATGATGATCCATCTACTAATGGTCCTCCGCCTGTTCCTGATGATGATGGCATACCTGATGATTTCAAGGATCCTGTTGATACTCCTGGTGCTGATGGTTCTAATTTTGCTCATGATAAAAACGGCAATCTCGTGGATGATGGTGTCAATACCTATGAATATGATTATGAGAACAGGTTAATTCGTGCTGTTCGCAAATCTGATAGTGCTGTATTGGATGAATATCGTTATGATGCTTTTGGCCGACGGATTGAAAAGGAGGTATCTGGTGTGACTACTGAATTTGTCTATGATGGCTGGCGGGTGATTGAGGAACGAGTGGATAAGGAGATAGAATCTGGGTATTTCTACGGTGGTTGGATAGATGAAGTGTTATGCATGCAGCGAGATGGTCAAACGTATTATTATCATGCCAATAAGCTTGGGAGTATTGTTGCTTTGACGGATGCTTCTGGTGATGTTGTTGAGAGATATGCTTATGATGTTTATGGTGCAGTAAGCATTATGGATGAAGCGGGAACGCCTTTGTCTAATTCAGCAGTGGACAACCCGTATATGTTTACCGGTCGTCGTTTAGATCCTGAGACAGGTTTGTATTATTATAGGGCACGTATGTATAATCCAGAGACTGGCAGGTTCATGTCAAAAGATCCATTAGGAATGGTCGATGGACCAAACATGTATTCATATGTTTCTAATAATCCAACTACATTCATTGACCCATATGGTTACAAGATGAAAATATACAAGTCGGTTACACGTGGTCCTGGTGGCACAACGAGGGATTTTGACGTTTATTGCATTACAGAAATTGGTGGGGACGTATTTTGGAGGTATTTAGGAAATTATGATACGCGAGGAGAAGCAAGAGACGCTGGGAGATCAGGCTGCAGTCCATATATTATCATCGAAAGCTATGTACCATTCTTTGAGGACTTTAGTGATAGTAGAAGTAGTATACTCATTGAAAGCACTGCTCCTCCATCAGGCAGAGGTGATCCAGGCAATTATTACACTGAGGGTAGAAGCACCCCTGGTGGCAGCGGTGGAGATGTGTTTATCACCAGAGGAGATGTAACTCCTATTATGACCTTCGTGTGTGAATGCCTGAATGGAAACATACGTTACGGTAGTACTGTAAAGAATGCGTGCAATGACTGTGACACTGAGCCGGGGGGCGGCGGGGGCATAAATATGCCAGATGCCATCAGTTCCCCCTCAACATAATTGGTTGGGCTACCAAGGGAACATACAGTCAAGGTCAGAGCAATGAATGAATGGGGTGCTATGAGCGACTGGACAATATTTGAAGTATCAATGCCAAAAAACAAAGTAATCAACACAATGCCATTGTTCCTAAGGTTCCTGCAACAGCATCCGCATCTGTTCCCAATACTAATACAACGATCAGGACTATAAGAACTGCAAAATATAGTTCAACATCCTCTTTTTTTTTCTTTCTTTTAATTTATTAATTTAAGGCTTTACTTTTTAATCATACAAAAATCAAATTAAAAGACCTGTTTGTCGTTCTCCTGCTGCTTACAAATCAGCCATTCTAAAACCCAACCTGCTTCAAACTCTTCTAGATCTTTCCATAATATAGTTGGTAAATATAGCCGTAGCAATTCAAAAAAACATCCTAGTTTTCTCGAAGAAAAACATTCTTATTTACTTTTCCAGCCATCTCCTTAAAAACCCCTTATTTTTTCCAGAATATAGTTGGCACTCTGGATCCAGTATTTAGTTGGTAACATGCAAAAATCTATTTCCAGATTTTGGTTGATGGGTCTCTGCTTTCGTTTTTAAAATAGTTTATTCTGCTAAAGAAGTCAATCCATGGTTATCTTTTTATACCATTTTTTAACATAGAAAGCAATGTCAGAAAAACTATCATCAGAACTTAAGAAGAAAATCAGAAAGGAAGTAAAAAAAGCTAAATCAAAACTTCAGGTATCAAGAGAATTCAATATTTCTTATAAAAAAGTGCTAAGATACACAAAAGACATCAAAACAATAAAACGAGGGATACCAAAGGATCTTATAAAGAAAATCCGAAAAGAGGTTAAAAATGGTAAAACTAAAAGACAAGTAGCAATACAATACGGAGTAACAGATAGAACAGTATATTATCATACCCGTGATATTTGTTTATATCCTCTTAGAAATCTACGTGTCCAAGATAAAAAACTTGAACTCTTGAAAGATCTTCTAAGGGATGGTTATGCGCTATCTTCAAAAAAATATATTACAAGTGAATATAACGAGTTGAAGAAGTATTTTCCAAGTATTTGTAAGGTTAAAATGTATAATCGTGTTATTTTTTATCTTGAAGATAAAAAGGATAATGCAACACGTGCTTTCTTAGAGAAATCTCAGCGTAAAATTATCAGTTTTCAAGAGTTAAAATATGTTACTAGTGTTTTTGATTCAAATCTAAACATAAAAGAAAAAAGAAAGATTATCAATGATAACCGTTCTAAAAAGTTATTTCAGAATAAAAATTCTAAAGATTCTTCCTCTGGAGGTAATGATTCTTTGGCATTTTTTCACATTCGGAAGTACTGTAAACTATTTATCTAAGAAGGGAGATATTGCAGGTGCAATTTTTACTTTGCTAAATTTACTTTGTATTGTGTCAGTAGATATGATTTCACTACACCCTGCCGTAGTCAACTTTTTAATTGCACCACCTGCAAAAAGACCGTGTGTGCATGCTACAAATACATTTTTTGCACCATGTTTTTTAAGTTCTTGAATGGATTTTGCCATTGTGCCGCCTGTAGAGATTATGTCATCAATTATTGCTACATTTTTATTTTGTGCATCAAGCTTTTTTGGTTTTATTTCAATAGTTTCGCCATCAATTCTAGTTTTTTCCATATAATCAAAATTACATTTGATGATTTTTGAGGCTTCCTTTGCCCGTTCAAGAGCTCCTTTGTCTGGCGCAAGAACCATATCTATTTCTTTTTCCTTAAGATATTTTGCTAATTCTGGGATAGCTGAACAACTAACTGCCGATGTAGAAAAAAAATCTAAAATATACTCTTTATGCGGATCTACAGTTATGACTTTGTCAGCACTTAAACTTATTAAATTTGCCATCGCCTTTGCACTTATTGGTTCCCCTTCTTTAAATTTTGTATCTTGCCTAGCATAGCCAAAATACGGGATGACAACTGTTATTTTTTTTGCTCCTGCTTCTTCTGCTGCATTTTGTAATATAAAAAGTTCTATTATGTTAGGATCTGGATATGTGGTCTGTACTATTACCACATGTTCTCCCGAAATATCATCCATAATTCGTAAATAGAATTCATCATCTGGAAAGCGTTTTGATATAGTATTTGCTAAAGGTACTTTCAGTTCTTTAGACAAATCCTCTGCTGTATTCTTAGATGCTGTTCCCCCAATAATATACATTTTAGACAATTTAGAAATTACGTATGTATTTTTAGTGGTTTCGTAAATTTCGTGAGAAAGTTTTTATAAGAATCATTTGTTTAGTTAATTAGTGGATGTGGGTGTTTATGCGTTCAGATAGAATAGTAAGCTTGACGATAGTAACTTTAATTTTATTGTCGATTTTTATAGTTAACACAGCAAGTGCAGATGAAACAGTTGATAATCTAGTTGATGCAACGTTTAACATCGAGCTTGTAACTGCTACTGAATTCAAAATAAATGTTTATATGGATGTCATTCGAGCAGTCGCTTTTAGAACAACATATGATAATAGTGCTATACAAAACCTAGTGACGAGTAATGACGATGATGATAAAGAGTCCCTTGGAGTTATTAAAAACTATCTCCATAACTCATTGTTAAATCAGATTAGAGGCTCTTTTGAAAATGCAAATGTTGATGAATTACAAAGTAAACCAGTATATGAAAACAATCAGTTTACTGAGGAATACAATGTAAACATTACATCAGCATATCTTGGTGTTGATGAAATAGTAAATGTTCATGATTTTATAAATGGCGTTTTAGACATGGGAGCATATGTAAACTATTCTCTTAATCTTCAGGCTAAAACAGGATGGAATAATACATACCTTATAGAGTTTGGAGATAATTTAAATTATAAACGTACAACCGGAGAATTATTCGGGGATAAAATAAGATGGATTGTACTAAATTGGAATGGAGAAACTCCAGACAAAATTGCTGAATTACAACTAAAAATGGATGATCCAACAACATCCTCTCAAACAGCAGAGGATATTTTCCTAGAATTCATACTAGATTCTGCAAATGTTGAATCAACTACCTTAACAACCAATGTTATAGTAAAAACCGTCGATATTCGGCCTTATAATGTGGTGCCTGATTTCATCAGTAATCTAGATTTTGTACCCGCGGATGGTATAAGATTATTTGTGAGTAATGGCTTCATGCTATGGAACGAAACTTATGAGGTAAATATTAAACCATTAGAAGAAAAAATTAAAACCACCATTGAAGGATCATCGTTTAATCAGACACTTGATATTTTATTTATTTGGGACAACGCCACAACCAGCGGTTGCCCAACTCCGTTTGAAATATCAAATATGGATGATGAGCCATCAATAATTGCAATATTATCAGATGATAATATAAACCTTAAAATATGTGATATTACAAGTAAAGCCTTTTTTGGTCTAATAAATTCAGGCGCAGATGCAAACATAACTAGAGAGGATATTAATTTTGGAGATGATCTGAGTAATATTGGTCATAATTACTCAGTTATGTTTTATTTGCCCAATAATCTATATTTGGAAAATGAAAATATTTATACTTGGAACGAAAGTGATCTTATCTCAGGCATATTTGATTCAGATATTGCACCTCGTTATTTTGACGAAGAAAAAGACACCGTGATAGAAATCGAGGTAAAAACCAGTGACTTGAATTTACTTAGCTTTTTCACAGGAGAAACAGAACTAACCTTTGGTTTAAAAATGACAGAAACAAGAAATTATAACATAACTAACTTGCCAGAGCAATTTACATTACCTGAAAAAGTAGCTATTAACTATCTAAACTCTGATGCTTTAAGATTGTGTGTAAAAGAAAAAGTGTTTAGTGAAGATAGTATAAGTGATTTCTTAAAAGATGAGAAAAATCTTTTTGAAGATACATTGAAACAGGTCATATCTGGATTAGAAGTAAGTGCAAATGTGAATAGAGATATTTTTGACGAATCTATAAATTCATGGGACGGAAATATCTCAGACATGGGCTCTGATACACCTGTAAAAACATCTTCATATTCACATAGTACTCATCCTATATCTTTTGATCTTTCGTTTATCCCCCCAGGATTTGATATTCCTGCTAAAACCTTTAATTTTACAGGTTTGCCAAATCAGGATGTCAAATACAAAGTGATATTCCCACATGGAATTTCTGTAACTCTCAATGATTCAACATTTAAAACAGAAAGAAAAGAAATGGAGGACGGTAGACACTTCATTGAAATCTCATTCAATGCTTCTGAATCAGACCTTACAGTAAGCGTTGATTGTAAAATGACTGCGTCTGCACTTTTCGTTATAGGTGTCTTTATGCCATGTATAATTTGCTTTGTTATTGCAATAATTTTGATGATCCTTATCTATTTCATCAGAAGAAAGAGAAGAGGCAGAAAAAAGACTATAACAGCTGTTGATGAAGAAGAGACAGGTTATGAAGGTGAAGATTACTACGTGCCACCACCCCCAGGTGGCAAATAGAAAGAATGGACAGTTTATTCAATAATTGCGCCTGGGACAAGTTTTAGAAGAGACGGAGTTTTTTTTAATAACGGTTTTATTAGTTTAGAGGGGGAATCGATGTCACCATATTTTGTAATAATTTCAGATATCTTTGGATTTTGAAATTTTTCTATGTACTTATCAAACTGCTTGTCTGATAAGCTTTTATAGATTTTTCTAAATTTCATTCCGAGGTACAACTCTCTACCAATATCATCAGACCATAACTTATGATATTTCTTTAGAATTCCAGAGGTATAATCTCTCTTTTGTAAAGCTTCTATTGAAACAGATGAACAATGATTTGCACATAAAAGACCTGTATATATCCCCCCGCCTGAAGTCGGCTTAACCTGCGCAGCTGCATCTCCTACAACAAGAACATTAGAGTCAAATGTTTTTTTCAACGCGCCTAGTGGGACTATACCTGCTATATATTTGGTAATTTCCATTTTCTCAAAAAATTGTTGAGTTAAATTACTTTTCAAAAAATTTGAAAAATATTGTTT
>JAGMDE010000072.1 GCA_023128855.1 Thermoplasmatales archaeon
CTTTTCCCCCACAGCTCTGATTTCCATCCCGACTTGCTCCATTAGCTTTTGGAATTCGGGATCTACAGTCTCTTTGTACTGCACGTATACTTTCTCATATTCCTTTAGTAGTTCTACAAGCTTGCTTCGCTCAGGCAAACACTTGAGAGCGGCTTTCTGCTTTGTCTCCTCTTCGGTGGGGGGGGTTCTGCAGGTCAGTGAGGTCTAACGATCCGCAGTTTAGGCACTCTGGTGATGCACCAATGTTGACGAATCCTTGCATCCCCGTTGCCTTGGCTTGTGCATCCATGGCCTTTTCCCATGCACCATCTGCCTGAAGCGAACCACAAGAATTACACTTATACCTTTGTTTTTGTTTCGTGGCTTTACCACAATACCGACAAAAATTTGCTCCCTCAGAGAGTGTAGCTCCACAACCTTCACATTTCATAACTATTTTCCTCCCTCAAACCAATTTTATATTGATGCCCCAAGAATTGAACCATCGCTTTTTGTAGTATATCCTGTTGTATGAATTGTAAAGGTTTCATCTGATGAAAATGTTCCAACAAAATACTTTTCTGGTTCAAACCAAGAGTCATCTAACATATTTTCTGCCACATAGCATTGTCCACAATTACTACAACGACATCTAAACCATATTTGAAATACATATGTTTTACCTACTGGAACTTCAAATGTATCTGCTCCTCTAGGTGAAGCTCCAATAATTTCATATTCAAAATATAAGAAATCTCCATTTGGATAAGAATGGTCTATAATTGGGTCAACATATTGCCAGTTTAAATTATCATAAACCCTATATCCAACAGTTAAATAGTAATCGTATGAGGGTGTTGAACTCAATTGTATATTAACTGTATAGGTTGTAGGAGGTTCAGGTTCATCCTCTGATTCATCTTCAGGTTCAGTAGTCCCATTACCATCATCAATTACATCACCATTATCATTTTCAGTATTTGGTGTTTGTTGTTCATTACAACCACATAAGAAACCAACAATAACTATTAATGTCACAACTATCAGCACAGTTGTTTTCTTCATCTTTTTTCCATCCTCATATTTGTAATTATAATAAAACAGATAAACATTTGGTAAAAAACATAACAAACACATAATATAAGAAAAAAACAATAAAATATCTGGGGTAGACATAATATTTTGGTTACCATAAACCTCACAACTATTCTATGTCTACTCTTTACACTGATTTCATTCCCTAAAAAAGAAAGATGAGGTCTTAGATGACCTTTATGTAATCAACTCCTTCAAACCTTATTCCATCAACTAGTTCACCAGTGATTTTAATCTCAACGCTTTCTCCTACTTCAAGGATGTCAATAACATCTTGTCTGTCGAACTTTACCATAAGGTCAGGTATGCCATCGTTATCATGGTCACCAATGTTTGTGGGATGATTTTCTGCAGGTACAACATCGTTTAGCAGTATTGTGCTAATATCAATGTCAGTAACATCATAGCCATCTGGCAGTTCGATGTAGCAGGTAATCCATTTTCCACTGCTATTGAGGTTTAAAGTGTCAGGATCAATGTCGATCGTAGCTGGTATAATCTGGAATATTTCCGTCTCAGTTGATCTGATTATATATGGCAACTCAGGTATATCGCTTATTTGAATATTATCAGCCAAAACTATAGTCTTACTAGGAGTCACAAGGATGAGTGTATAGTCATCAAAAGGTGAAGCATCTTGTTCAGGTATGACATTTATCCTATAATCTCCAATTTTAATGTTTGGAATAATAATAAAATCATTTAGTTCACCATCATTATCCAAATCAAGTTCATTATAAAAGGCTCCAGGTATCTCATTGACAAATTTATTAATCAAAAGATTATCTGGATCTAAAACAGAAAGTGATACTGGGCACTCTAAATTAATAAAGGCATCAGGGTCAGGAATAATAAAGTCACTTTCTCCAGGATTATTCTCATAATTAATCCACGAACTTGCTTTCCCTCTAACATCAATAGTTCTAGCTTTCCAATAGTATGAGCCAGGGGGTAAACCAGGAATTGGAATTGGAACTTCTTGTCCATTTGGATCTGAGCAGGTTATAAAATCACTTTCTCCTATCCAAATTGGAAACCAAAATATATTCCAAAACTTCTTAAAAATCATAACTTGAAGTCTAACTGAATCAAATATCTCATTAGGATTATTTTCATCTCTTATTGTGCCTTTAAGTTTAATTGTTGAACCTGAGCTTGAACCTCCAATAGGTATTTCTGTTCCATCTTCATTGCATTGTTTTAAATTTTCTGGTTGAGGTGGGATACCATTATTCTTATCCTTATAGCTTTTAGCCACTATAATCCAAGATGGACCAGATACAAGTTCACAATCAGCAGGAGTACAATCAGGATTTTTATTTACCCAATGACCAAGTTGTGTATTCCAATTATATCTAACATATCTACCATTACTATTTTTGTAATCATCTTCTAAACGATTCCCGTATGGATCATTTACTATATATTCACTTGTTTCTTCATCATAACCTATAATTAAAACAACATGTCCTCCACCACATTTCCCATCTTCACAATAACTATTAGCACAATTTGCACTTTTACATCCTAAACCGGTACCTGCAATTATAAGATGTCTCTTAGCAAGTTCATTTTGCACATATGTTTCATCAAAATCTCCAGGAGTTAAAAAGTTCGGGCAATCATTTATATTAAGCCAATTGATTTTAGAACCTTTTTCTGAGGCATTACCACGAAGTCCATGCTCCCAAAGAAATCTCTGCATACGCCATGCAATAGCAATGTTATTTGGAACAATAAATCCATATGCCCCGTAAGCCTTGTTACCTAACTTATCATAACTTAAATAATCCCATGTTAATCCTGAAAAAGTATATTCTTTAGATAGATATTTTCCATATATACTTGTGTGAAATAGTATATTACCTTCATCATCTTTTTCCTTCCATCTTCCTTCAATTAAATCTCCTATGCATTTTCCACCCCATGGAACAAGTCGATTAAGATATGTTAGAAGCATAATAGTAGAAGTTGGACCACAAGCCCAACTACCATCAAATCCATCAAAACTAGTATCCCATATTTGATGGATATATGGGACTTCTGCTCCATCTGGAAAAGTCCTTGATGATTCTATGTTAGACAATTTTGAACTTTGTGGTAACTCATCAAGACTTTTTAAGCCGAAATAGTAATTTGTGCTATCATCTAAGTTTACAACTGTAAAATACTGCCTTTCTCCAGCTATTTCTGGATCTGGCTCTCCATAACAAATATCCGCAAATTCCCAGTTATCCTCAGTTATTGGAGACGAAGAATATCTGATATCATATGCTGATGCCTTGTTTTCATCGTTATCATCACCGGGTGCTGTCCAGGTTAAAGTTACTGAATCATATGTAGACTCGCTTATAGCCAAATCGGTTACAGCTGCCGGTGGTTGATTTTCAATCACTCCAGGTGCATCAGTAACAAGATCATCAATTAACCAATAATTTCCTGTATCATGTATGATTACATAAGCCATATTTGGTACTTCTATTGTAAGACGGTCAAAAGTTCCAGTCCAGGTGTTATCAGCAGCCCATCCACTTGTACCTAGAAAATTATCATCAGCATCATAGGCTTCTACAACTAGACCTGAAAAAGTGCTTACTAAAATACTAAAGTAAGAAGCTGTTCCACCGGTAAAATCAATCCTACCAGTATCGCCAGTTACTCCTAACCATGCAAAGAAATTCCCATTGCACTCATATGCTTGAGATCCATAGGGATTAACATTATAATACTGATCTTCACCATATCTCCAATCAATACCATAAGTGGTGGTGAACTGTAATCCAGGTATAGTATTTAAAATAATTTGGCCTTCAGTACCATCCTCAAAGTCTACCATTGCACAGCCAATTGGAACAGGATTTTCAGTTACTCCAGTTGTTACGGTAGCACCAGCTGGCGTAACAATAATTAACGCCCCTATTGCAGATAAAACCAGCATCATACATACTAAAACACCTAATTTTTTCCTATTCATGATTCCTATTCCTCCCTCATTATAAAATTAGCAGAGTTGTAATATAATATTTTAATAAAAATATATGCATAACAATTGTTAACTGTAACAAATCCCTAATTTTTTTTTACATCTGATTTTCAAAAATTTTACTGGATGCTAGAGGAGGGTCTTAATGGATTTTGAAGCTTAATTTAATTAAGTTTCCATGATGCCACTCATAACACCCAGAATATCTTAATGAACTTATAATTATTTATATTTTTAGGTAAAAAGATTTTTATATTGAAAGTTGTGTAATGTATCAACCAATAATCTCTCACAGGTTTTTTGTCTACCCTTCATATTGATTTCATTTTCATACTAAACAGCGTTTAGTATTCACTCTAACAAACACATTGTTTGTTTTCGTTCAACATTACTAAAATAAAAAAGAAAAAAAGGTTTAGGTTTATAGTCGTAGGAATCGTAGTAACAACTGATACAGTATTGGATGACTCTCTAGAAGCTTTAAGAATAATGTGTGTATGACTCTGATTCTTGGCGTTGTTAAAGAAACATCTATTATTTCATAATCACTATCATCCTCAGTATTTACAACTTTTACCTCACCAGTGTAAACATTATTAAATATATCGATAACTTTGGGTGCAATAACAGATACATTAACTGTAATTGCTCCATCTTCAGGTGTTAAATCTTCTCCAGAATCTGGCTCAAAAATCCATTGTTTCCCCCAATCAGGATATGATTCAATTTCCCAATCAAGTTCAGAATTTGGCGCTCCAATATTTTCAACAGTAAAACTACCATATAATGTACTACCAGGATTTACATTATTCCATATAAGGCTTCCATCACATTCCAAATCAGGTATACGTGGTTTATCTTCGGTTTTAAATGTAAAAGTTGTTTCAGATGTTTTTCCACTACCCTCTGGGTCTATTGCAGTAACATGCCAAGTATAAGTAGTTGAATATTCTAACGATCCAGTAATCTCACAGGTTTTTGTACCATTATGTTCATTAGTACCACTACTGCTTCCAACATTATGATTTATTTCTATTGTCCAATCAAATGCATCACCTTCAGTATCATTGATATTTACAGAAACATATTCTAAATTGATAGGAACACCTGTTGTTCCTTCAGCTGGAACTGGAGAAGAAAAATCAGGTGGATGATTTGGCGGTGGATCTTCTGTTGTGAAACTCCAAATATCACCCTCGGTTATCCATCCATGTTCATCTTCTGCAACTATTTTCCAATAATATGTTTCACTGTATTCCATTGTACCAGGATTATAATAAGTCTGATCAGTGGTTGCCTCATATTGTGGGGGACTACTTAGGCCAAAATACACATCATAACTAACACCATCTCCATCAGGATCACCACCACTCCAACTTAATAGATGATTTACAATTACATCGGGTTCACCATTGTAAGGGTCAGGATTACTTGGTTCATAAGGGAAGTTATTGATATGAGTTGTGAAACTCCATATAGGGCCCTCATTTGTAGCTCCATGCTCATCTTCTGCAACTATTTTCCAATAATATGTTTCACTGTATTGCATGGTCCCAGGATCATAGGTTGTTTCACTTTGACCTGGTGATACTAAAGGAGGATCACTGTTTATACCAAAATAAACATCATACGTCAATGGATCTCCATCTGGATCACTGCAATCCCAGGATAGATCAGCATTAATATCAACATCTGTTTCACCATCATAAGGGTTAGGATCAGATGGTGTATTCGGAGGTTGATTTTCAGGTCCTAGCTTAATTAACCAAGCATCAGTGTATCCAGCACCATAGGATTGTGTATTTCCAACTGTTATATAACCATAATCCGATGTCTGTTGCACTGAACGAGCTATATCAGGTTCTACACCACCATAAGTTATATTCCAATTCATATTTCCATTCGAATCTGTCTTTATCAGCCATAAATCACTATTACCAGCGCCATAAGACCATGTTCTTCCTGCTATGATATACCCATCATCAATTGTCTGTTGAACAGAATGTCCGATATCATCGTTTGAGCTGCCGAATCTCTTTTTCCAGTCATCAATTCCATTGGAATCTGTCTTTATCAGCCATACATCACTATTATCACCAGTGCCAAAAGATTTTGTTGCTCCGGTCATAATATAACCATCATCATTAGTCTGATTGACAGACCATGCATAATCGTTTTCTGAGCCACCAAATGTTCTATCCCATATTATATTTCCATTATAATCCATTTTTATAAGCCAGACATCCTCTTTACCAGCGCCCCATGAACGTGTATATCCTGCAACAATATAACTACCATCAGAGGTCTGCTCAACGGAATTACCACGTTCGTCGCTTGAACCACCATAGTGTTTTCCCCATTCCATATATCCCATGGAATTTGTCTTAATCAACAATACCTGATTATTTAGACCTGTTATAGCACAAAATCCTGCTATAATGTAACCACCATCATTTGTCTGATCAACAGAAATGCCAACATGATTCCATTGACCACTTATCATTCTTTCCCAAGTCAGATTTCCAGTGGTATTTGTCTTTATTATCAAAACATTTGTCTTAGTTGTAATCTGTCTATATCCTACTATAATATAGCCACCATCCGTAGTCTGTTGCACGGACATGCCGCAATCAGGATAAGTTGTATCACCATATGTTTTGTTCCATTCTTCATTTCCATTAGAATCAGTTTTAATCAGCCAAACATCAACACTGCCCGTGCCATAAGACCCGGTTGTTCCCGCTATAATGTATCCACCGTCAGTCGTCTGCTGCACTGATGCTCCTTCATCCGCACTTGAGCCGCCAAATGTTTCGTTCCATTCTTCTGCTGGAGGTTCACTAAAAAAATTTACATTTTCAATAATATTATTTTCTAAAACATTTTTTAATTCGACATTCCCACTTATACTTGGTACAATACTTGCTCCAACAAATAGTATAATTACTCCTATTACCAGTCCTTTCCTAAAAACATAACTTTTTTTTGTCATATTCCTATTCCTCCCGCATTATAAAATTAGCAGAATTGTAATATAATAAAATGATTTAAACTTTTATCCTAACTGTTACACTGATCTCATTTCAAAACAACTAATGGTTTATAACCTTATTTTTCAGCTTAACCAATAAATCACGTAGATCATGCTAATAACATCAGCCTTGATAAATACTGCATTGTTTGAAGTATTCTCCCCGGGAAGGGAACACGAATTTACCAGTAAATTTTAAAGGTCAGTAACAACTAGAAAAACTTATTTTTCGGATGTTTAACATCACAATTGATCAATTTACTTTTTCAAGACGGTCATGAAAGACTAGAAATATTTATAATAAGACAAATCATGTATCTAACAAGTATGAAAAATAAGGAGATATAAGAAGATGGAAGATACAATAAATATACAAGAAGAAAAAAGGGATATGATGAGAGTAAAAACAGGAATAAAAGGCTTAGATGAATTTATTGAGGGTGGTTTTCCAAAAGGTAGTTACGTCGTGGTTACAGGAATCCCTGGAAGTGGTAAAAGCATCTTTGGCATGCAGTTTCTCGTAGAAGGTATGAAAAACAATGAGAAATGTTTGTTTATAACTGTTGAACAATCACCTGATGAAATAGTTTCTCAGGCAATGCAATTTGGCTGGAATTTCAACCAGTGGGAAAACGAAGGTAAACTAAAAATCGTTTCCCTTGATTCCAAGAAACTCTCTGAGATGAATACATATGATGAATTAAAACAATTGATACAGGATAATCATTATGATAGGGTTGTTTTTGATAGTATAACCTCCATTGTTTATTCACCAATTTCTCCATACAGTATTACCGATGGAGCAGATAGAGGACTACAACCACAGGCATTGATGGAAATGAGTAGAGCAAACGTTGCATCACTCTTTGAAGTAACAAAGCAACACGGAATAACAACACTTGGTATATCTCAAAAAGTTGAAGGAATGCCAGGAGATACTGTAGATAAGGTTAGTGAATTCAAAGGAGATGGATTAATTATATTAGATTCTGGCGTGGTTGGTAATGCGTTAAATAGAAATATTCAAGTTAAGAAACTAAGAAAAACAAAAATTGATGGAACTCCCCATACATTTGATTTCACCAATGATGGTATTTCCCTGGCACCATAAGATGTTTTTACATGCAAGTAAAGGATAGGATTGTTACATGGTTTATTCAACACCTAATAATTCCTCGAAGAGAAATAATTGACAAGCCTGGGTTCATCATTACAACTTTTGGTGGATACAATCAAAAAACCTATTTGAGAGATCTCTTTTTTGCAGAGCAGCTGTTCGAAATAATTGAAAGTAAAATCTTTGAAAAATATGGTGATCAAGGAAAACAGGCTCTTTATTCTGCTGGTAAAAAATTCGGCTATTTATATGCATCACTTTCAAATTTTCCAACGAGAAATGATTGTGCAAAAAAGGAATTTTTAGACTTTGCATATTATTTAGTGCGATATATGGAGGTAACATATGCAAGACAGGCAGATCATGAGATAATTTTTGATGAAAAATCATTCACTATTTCTCTCGATGATTATGTTGTTTGTAGACATAATGGTCTTGGTTATATTATGACTGAGGGCAGTATTACTGGGATTTGGGCGTATTTAATGCAGGATAAATCAATAGAGGGGGCTCAGATAGAATGTCAGGGGCGAGGTGAGAAAAGATGTGTAGTTATCTGTGCTCCTGAACAAAAATTAAATGAATCTACAGGTAGCTTTTTCCGTGAAAAAGATTTACCAGAATATAAATTCGATAACGTTTATAAAACAATGAATGAAGTAAGACAAACAAAATATTCTTCCAACTCTTTAAAAAAATTACTTGATCTTGGATTTTTTGAATACAACGAAGGGATTTTTTCCTATAAAAAAAACAGATTTTTTGGATGTGAGTCTCATATTATTTATTTGTTAGAAAAGGAGATTACTAAGTTAGAAGATGGTGAACAGATTCTTTTTGATGCATGTTTTGAATATGGAAAAATTTTAAAAGAAACATATGGCGGAGATGATTATCAGAAATTTATAATGGATTTTTTTCCTGCACTCGGCTTTGGGGATATACTAGTGATAGATGGAAACAAACTCAGTATCACTGCTATGTATTATCCTTGGACAATTTTTTCAGAAACATCAAAATATATAATTTTTAGAGGTATAATGTCTGGAATAGTCTCAAGTTCATTAGGAGAAAAAATCGAGTTTAACAATTTTGATACAAATCTAAGTAATTATTTGACAATTACTATAGCTGTATAAGATACAATATAAATACATTCATTATGGTGTGAGGATGAGTCCCATATATAAGAGAAACGGCCAGAAAATAAATTCTCCGTCTGCAATAATATTTGTAAGAGACTTAATATCAACATTTGTATTTTTAGCCTTTTCAAGATAGTAAAATGTATATATATAAGAAAAAATTAAAAAAATTGAAAATTTAGGGGTGATCTGTAATATTGTCATAAACAAAATAATGAACGTAATGAAATTAAGTATATGAAGAAAAGATAAAAATCTTCGTCTCCCAAAGTAAATAGGTAAGGTTATTAGATTTCTTTTTTTATCAATATTTATGTCTTTAATGTCACTAAAACTTGAACTCACCATAAAACGTAATGAAAATAATACAAAAAGGTTGAACAATATCAAATTTATTGAATAAGAACAATAAAATGCCGTAAAGATTATTAGCAAAGATAATGAAAACGCTGCATAAAAAGTTTTAAACCCGATTATCTTAGATGTTATTTTTTTAAATAGCGTTGTGAATAATAAACCAAGTAATAACAATAATCCACCAAAAATGAGACTGAAATAATTTCCAAAGTAGAACAACATTGCAAGGAATCCAACTCCATAAATAAATGTAAGCAGGGGAAGATACTTATGATATATGTTAAGATGATTTGTCCTCTCTGAGTTATATAACGCATCAATTTTAATTTCTTTAAAATGATTATAATTAAAGATACATTGAATGAGTAAATACACTATTAACAAAAACTCCCATTTTATTTTTACATCGAGGAGAATCATTGTTGAAAAAGCAATAGACGAGGCACTAATCGAAAACCAATGTCCCCCATAAACAAATTCATTCCAAATGAATTCAAATTTTTTCATCCATATATTAATCTAAATTGATTATTTAAAATATATTATTTTTATCTAAATATTAAATAGGATTTAAAGATGATTTAAATTAGTGTTATCAAGGATTGACCGCC
>JAGMDE010000073.1 GCA_023128855.1 Thermoplasmatales archaeon
CAACTGCTTGTTCTAAAGCTGCTAATAACCAAACAGAACTACCTTTGCCATTACTACCTATCACTTTATAGGAGTAGTAATTTGCCATTGGTGCAACTCCTACATATTTATAATTAGAATATTTCCCAGAACCTAAAACAATACTTGCACAATGTGTTCCATGCCCGTGATCATCCATTGGATCATCGTCATTATTAACATAATCATAACCACCAAGATATCTGCCTTCTAAGTCAGGATGATTATAGTTAATACCTGTGTCAACTATTGCTATTTTTATCCCTTCACCTGTTAAACTGTTCCCATTTATATCATGATAATTCCATATTTCGTCTGCTTCGATCAGAGGTACTGATTCATCTAAATTAACAGAGATTATATAATTTGGAATAATGTTTTTAACATAAGGTAAATCTTTGATTTCTTCTATGTCGTCCCTTTGAATATTTTTAATACAGATTCCATTAAATAAATCAAAAAATTCTCCAAAAGAATCATAATTTCCAACTATATCAGTGATATCTTCTTTTGCTTTTTTATGAATAGATAAAATTTTGTCTTGATGTTCTTGAACATTGTTATTTAAAAAAACCTCTGCAGCTTTTTCTGTTAGATGCGTAAAAAAACTTTTTATCTTCTCTATAAGTTGTGTTTTAAATTTTAAAATGGGTTCATCATTAAACTGAACAATATAACCGTCAAAATCTAATTCTTCATCAGTATTACTGCTAACTTCAACACTTAATGCTGTTGAACTAAAATTTAGTGATGCAGCTAAAAGAAAAATGATGATTAAAACTGCAAATAGCCTTTTGTTAATGTTCATTAATAAAATACTGTTAATATTATTGTTTATTAACTTTATTTGTCAAATCTAGCCATTTTTGGCTTTTTAGATAGTAAAACAACTCTTGAATCAGGTTTTTCCATTTCTAAATCATAACCCACAGATTCTGCAAGAGCACTACCAAAATCATGTACACTGTCATGAAGAGGCATATTAGAAATGGTCATTCTTTTACGAGAATATCCAACAAAAACATAACCTTTGGGTTCAATAAAAAGCGGCGAGGCTTTTTCGTCCAATTTAGCATATTCGCCAATATAACTTTCATCCATATTCCATCCCTGAACCAAAGTATGACGGATAACTGTTCTAGTATTCAAAGATGGAAGCAATTCCAATGTTTGATTTAACTTAGTCCAACCATCAGAAACCAATGGTGAGCATAATTTCTTGTAGACTGCTTCATTTGGAGCAACAACTGAAACATATAGCTGCTTAGGCAACGGATTTAATTTCTCTAATGCCTCTGGATTTGTACCATTTGTAACCAAAAAAGTTGTAATATTACGTTTATGACATTCTTCAAAAAATTCTCCAAGCTTAGGATATAATGTAGGCTCACCAGTTAACGAACACGCGAGCATATTAGGGTCATTTGCCTCTTTCCATTTTTTCTGATCGCAACGTTCATCTCCTTTAAATCCAGTAATAAGTTTACGTTGCGCTTCAATGGATTTATCTAAAATATACTTTGGATCATCAACTTCTTTGAACTCTTTTTCATTAAAACCTTGGTGTCTCCAACAAAATAAACACATTTGGTTACATTGGTTTATCGATGGAGTCATTTGAAGACAGCGATGAGATTTTATTCCATAAAATGTTTGCTTATAACATTCTCTTTCAAAAAGCAAACTTTGCCTCATCCAATGGCAAAGTTTTACACCAGAATGATGTCCTACAACTCCATAATGTTGTTTTTCTAGTATTTTTTGTAGCTCTATATTCATATAGTTCCTCAAATTTTTCAGATTTTATTTTTTATATTATGATTTATACACGATTCTTTAATTAAACTGTTAGTTTTAGAAATATACTCTTCATTTGGCATATAACTGTTTTCATATAGTTTTTCGTATTTTCTTACAAGATCTGGATAAAATTCTTTAAGAATGTCTATAAAACATGATTTCTGATCACCTTTAAGTTCCAAATGTTTATATAAAAGATACTGAGCATTATGATTCTTTGCTGAACTAACTATATCATCAAGTTCCGTCTCAATAATATATGGAAAAACTGGCAGAACAGCTAATCCTGACTTAATACCATTTTTTGTAAGCTTTTCAATAGTTTTTAGCCTTACTTTTGGCAGAGGAACATTTTTTTCAAAAATCTTTGAAATAGGGTCTTTTATGGATGCTGCACTTAAAGTTACTATGGAATGTTCAATTTCTGATAGGATATCGATATCTCTTACTACTAAATCTGATTTTGTAAGGACATGACAAGAAAATCCATGTTTTTTTATAGTTTTTAGTAATTCTCTAGTTATTTCAAGTTCCTCTTCAGCTTTTTGATAAGGATCATGAACTGATCCAACAATAATTGTTCCTTTTTTTGCTGTTTCTAACTCTTTTTTAAGGATTTCTGCCGCATTGGTTTTAACGAAAATTGTTTCATCAAAAGATGAATCGCAGTACAAGCACCCAAATTCACAGTTTTGATAGGGATCAATTGTATAATTTCCAGCAAAAAGTTTGTCTTTATTTGTAATTTTATTTAATAAAAAATCAACTTTAATTTGTTTATAATGCATCCTACATTTCCTCTGGTGCAACAATGCCGAGTAAATCCAAACCGTTTTGTAAAACAATTCTTGTTGCATCAACTAATGCAAGTCTTCCGATTCTAGTTTTGATATTTTTTTCTGGTAAAACAGGACAATCTCTGTAAAATTGATTAAACTGAGAAGCAACATCAAACAGATAATTAGCTATACTGTGGGGTTTGCAACCTTCGCATGCTTCATCAATAACAATCGGGAATCTAGCTAATTTTTTAATTAAATCTATCTCAGAATTATGATTTAAAAAAGTAGTACTAAAATCTTTTATTTCATCTTGTTTTTTGGATAGTATACTACAAGCACGTGCGTGTGAATATTGAATAAAAGGCGAAGCATTTCCCTCGAAATTAAGAGCTTCTTCCCATCTGAATTCAATATCCTTTTCAGGTTGAACTTTTATAATATTGTAGCGTAAAGCCCCAATACCAATAACCTCTGCTACGTCATTCATCTTTTTTTCAGTAAGTTCTTTACCCCTTCGTTTCTTAACTTCGTCATAAGCTCTTTTTACACATTCATCAATGAGTTCATCTAAGTATACTACCCTAGCCCGACGGGTAGACATTTTGCCATCTGGGAGAGAAACAAAAGAGTAAAAAATTACTTTTGGAATTAACTTAGCTTTTACAAGATTCAAGGCTATTTCTACTTGTTTTGATTCCAATTTATGATCCTCGCCCAGTATATTAACTAATAGATCAGCATGTTTTGCTTTCCATAAGTGGTAAGCTATATCTCTTGTTGCGTAAAGAGTTGTACCATCTTTTCTGATAAAGAAAAAATTTGTATTTCTACCTTGAATGCCGAAATGTTTCATATCTAAATAATAAGCACCTTTCTCTTTACCGCAATACTTAGATTTTTTTAACTTTTCAACAACATAATCAACGCTTTTATCCTTAACAAAATTTGATTCAGGAACATATTTGTCGACTGATATGTTTATTCTAATCAGGCTTTCCTTTATTCCTTCTAAAACAGGATTATATGATTTATGAACTAGGTCAATAGCTTTTTTTTCACCTTCTTCACTTCTTTTGACTAGTTCACCAATTTCTTTTGAAACCTTCTCATCTTCATCCATAAGTTTGCTAGCTAATTGGTAATATCCAACTGTTTTATGATCTGGTTTATCATATTTTGATTTTGGAACATCTTTAGGATCTAGATTATTGACGCCCCAAGCTAAAATTGCAACCTGTTTACCCATATCATCAAGATAAAACTGTGACTCAACATCATATCCAGCAGCTTTGAAAATTCTAACGATTGTATCGCCGATAATTGGATTTCTAGCTCTTCCTATATGCAACGGACCATTGGGATTAGCTGAAGTATGCTCAATTAATGCCTTTTTATTTTTATTTTTCAGATTTCCATAATTATTTTGGTTTGATAGAATAGATTTTATTGTTAAATTCTTTAACTTTTCAGTGTTGATAAAGAAATTTACATATGGGCCGTTCGCTATTATTTTTTCTACCCATTTGCCTTTTTCTATCTTTTTAGCAATTTCGTTAGAAATATCATTTGGTGATTTTTTTGCTATTGGTGCTAAAGAAAAACAGGGAAATGCAAAATCACCTAAACTTTCCGGTGGAATTTCTAATTTTATTTTACAGTCATAATCTAACTTAGATAAAATTTTATTCAGCAAAGATACTATCTCTTTTTTTGCTTCATCTAATGGATACATAACGCGAAATAGAAATTGTAATAGTGCTTATAGGGTTTTGCACAATTTAGAGCAGTAATTTTAAAAAGATTTATATTATGTTACAATATAAGGGGGCCAAGGTGAATGATATATGGCTATAGGTTTTGTGCTGATAAGTGCGGCACCTGCGCGAGAACATGATGTATATAACAAACTCTCCAAAGTACCTGAAATAGTTGAATTACACCCACTCTTTGGAGAATATGACCTTATAGCTAAAATTCAAGCTGATGACTTTGAAAAACTTGGAAAAATAGTTGTTGATAACATTAGATCAATTGAGGGTGTAATTGACACTAAGACGTTAACTGGAACGAAATTTTAGGAAAGGTGAAAAAGAATGGAAGGTATGTTATTAGAATTCTTTTTGAGTATGCTGACGCTAGTCTTTGCTATTGCAAGCATCATTGCCGGTATCTTTACTGCATATTTTGGATCAGGTAAGAGCAGAGCGGTTGGGGCCATCCTTGTAATAATAGGATTAATTGTATTTATCCTGTTCTTATGGTTTGCTGGAATCATAGGATTTATGGGAACAGCTCCAATAATGTTTGAAGGTATCATTGCAGAAGGAATTGTAGCAGTAATCGGTGCTGTTGTTGGAGCATTGATTGCATTAGGTATATTCCTGTTAGCAATAATGAAAGCATAAATTCAATTCAGAAGAAATCACAAGATTTTCTTTCTTTTTTTTTTAAATATTTCTTAAAAGAATAAAAGTTAATATTGCACTATATAAATTTCAAGATATGTTTTCCAATATTATATCTAAAAAATATTTATGTATCCTGAGATCTTCTGTAAGTTCAGGGTGAAACGACACAGCTAGAATCTTTTCTTGCTTAACCATTACTATTTTATTATCTATTTCTGCAAGAATTTCGCAATTCCCCCAAACCTTCTCAATTGATGGCGCCCTAATAAAAACAGCATTGTAAGGTTTAGAAAAACCTTTAATATCAATATATTTTTCAAATGAGTCCTTTTGTCTGCCAAATGCATTTCTTTTTACATTCATATCTATTGCAGATAAAAGTTTTACATCCTTTTTATTATCAGTCATCTCACTTGCAAGTATAACACAACCAGCGCATGTTCCTATTATTGGTAGGTTATCCTCCTTTAATCTCTTAGATATTGCAGAATAAAGCCCTGATTTGAACAAAATTCTTGATATGATTGTACTTTCTCCACCCGGAAAAATTAAAGCATCAATTTTTTTAATGTCATCTTTATTTCTAACAATAAAAACTTCTCCAGAGTTATTTGTTTCTTCTAAAATTTTTCTCATCGAAGTAAGATGTTCAGACACTGCCCCTTGTATTCCGATTACTCCAATGGTTAACCCGTTTACCATCCTCTCTCCTGCAAGAGTTGTTCTTTAGGTATAGTTTCTATTTCTATACCAGCCATTGCTTCTCCAAGGTTTTTACTAACCTCAGCAATAACATCTGGCTTATCGAAATTTGCTACTGCTTCAACAATAGCTTTAGCTCTTTCAGTTGGATTATTTGATTTAAAAATCCCCGACCCTACAAAAACACCATCACTACCAAGTTGCATCATTAATGCTGCATCAGCAGGAGTTGCTATACCACCTGCTGCAAAATTTACTACTGGAAGTCTATGATAAGTTTTTTTAATATCGTTTAAGATTTTTCTAACGCCATCCTTAACTTCTTTGTATGTATACTCTTCAAAAACTGGTATATCATCAGCAACTTTTTTACCAGTCAATACCTCTGCTGTTCTTCTGTAACTCTCAGCATACTCTTCTGTTAATTTCTCTAGTTCATCATCATTAATAATCTGTAATTTTTTAATCATACTAGTTACCATTCTCTGGTGTCTCACAGCTTCAATGATGTTTCCAGTGCCTGCTTCTCCCTTTGTACGTATCATAAAAGCGCCTTCCCAAATTCTTCGAACTGCTTCACCAAGATTTCTGCATCCACATACAAAAGGTATCGTAAATTTATGTTTGTCAATATGGTAAAACGGATCTGCTGGTGTAAGAACCTCAGATTCATCAATCATGTCAACACCTAGAGCTTCAAGAGCTTGTGCTTCAACAAAATGACCAATTCTGGCTTTAGCCATAACTGGAATACTAACAGAATCCATTATTTCTAGAATTTTACTGGGGTCAGCCATTCTAGCTACGCCACCTTGTGCACGAATATCTGCAGGAACTCTTTCTAAGGCCATTACTGCAACAGCACCGCTGTCTTCAGCGATACATGCTTGTTTTGCATTTGTAACATCCATGACTACGCCACCTTTTTGCATTTGAGCAAAGCCTTTCTTTAATTTATCTGTGCCAACTTTCAATTTTGGGACATCTGTTTCTTCCATAATTCTGAACCCCCAAATATAACCAATTCAAATTCGATATATAAAACCCATTATTAAGAGCTATGGTTACTTTAAAAAATTAAATATTATCTTCTATTTAAGGATTCTATCATTTCTCTCCCAAAAGAAGTTAAACCATACAATTTTATATTTTTACCGCCACTTTTCTCTTCAATTAAATCTAAACTAATAAGGGATTCCTCTTCTTTATATCTGGAACCCATACCTCGGATAGCTCCAATAACATTAGTTGGGGTTGTTTTGACATTATAAGCTATTTCAGAGGTGTAACTACAACTTGGACTAATATCAAAAAGATACTCAGCAATCTTCTTTCTAACATTACTCCTCCTTAGAGCTCTAATTACCAGTGGTCTTTTTATATCAAGATTTTCCTCTGATTTATTTTCTATCGACATCCCATCCACGACTATCAAATGTGAATATTTCTTCTTGTTTAAATAATATTCCCCTGCCGTATAATCATCTGCGTATTCATATGCTTATTCAATTGAAAATCTACTAGCAAAACTATACATTCTTCCCCATATACACCTACATATCCTTCTACAAATTCAAATGCGAAAAAACAATATAAAAGTATAAATTAATTTAAATTTGTAGCGGATGGATGAGATGCATAAAAAGTTTAGAAAGCAATTATTGATAAATTTAAAATATAATAAAGTATCATCAATTGGTATTGGATCAATGATTGTTTTCATAGCTATGATTCTTGTAGCAGGTATAGCTGCTGCTGTTTTAATACAAACAAGTAGCCAACTTGAAGCACAAGCTATAAAATCAGGTAGAGACACAAAAAACGAGGTTAGCTCTGATATTGATGTACTCAAAGTTACTGGTCAGTATGGTACAAGAGAAATCAATGGTGTAAACTATAGTAGGTTTCACAATATGACTATTATGGTGACTCCAAGAGGGGCATCTATAATTAATCTCAATAATTGTGTTGTTCAAATATCTGATGGAACTGACTTACTTATGTTATCTTATAATAACACATTTGCTACTACTCCCACTTCAAATGGAGTATTTTCTACTGCAGCTGTTTTTAATTTAAATGCATCTGAATTTGGTATTATTGCAGTAGAAGATCATGATGGGTCAATTTCTGCATCGGCTCCTTCAATTAATCATGGAGATAAAGCTTTGATTACTGTTAATCTATCCGCTTGTTATAATGGCTTAGCTGCAAGAACAGATATAAAAGGTATGGTTGTACCAGAACATGGATCACCAGGTATATTTCTTTTTAGAACTCCTACTATTACAACAAGAACAATTGTCACATTCTTATAGAATTTATAGTTTAAAAGATACATTTTATAAACCCTTCTAAGATTAATGGTCTCCAAATGATAGAAGAATGTAATTTCAAATCAAAGATACGACATCGTGCTTCACCAGGATGCCGATTAACACCACCTGATGTAGTTTGCCCAGGTGAGGATAGATGCATCCTTTATCAGACGTATAAAAAATTAGAGACGGAAAAAAATAAAAAATAAATTTTACATGATTCTTTCAATCATTTCTAAAACGAAGCCATCACTATCTATTACATATCTAGCTATACCGATTTTTTTGGCATAGTTCTTCATTTTTTTTACAGCTAAAAAACGCTCAAAATTAGATCCTTTTTGCAAAACCTCGAGTTCCAAAACACAATCAGCAATTCCTTCCATTTTCCTTTCAAATATATCTCCATGAATTCCTTTTGTCATAACAATAAATAATACACTCTTATTTTCGAAATTACTAATTTTTGCTGCATGTAGCGTCCTTATCACTTCATCCTGAGAATATTGGCTTAGAAAGAAATCCAAAGAGTTTATTATTATCTTTTCATAGTTGGAAGATTTTATTCTATTTGATAAAATAGCTAAAAAATCTTCTCCGCCTTTATTAATTGGAGGCAGTCCTGATGATCCTATTTCAATTAGTTCTTTAAGTTTTACTTTAGATCTTTGTTCATAAACGCTAATACGTCTCTCTTCACCACTAAGAACAGTTTTAGAATATTCTGAAGCTATATCTACGATCTCGACTTTTGCTTTATTCCAGCCAAATCTGTTAATAGTATCCATTACTTCAGTTTTTGTTTCTTCTGTTGTAAAATATAGTACCTTTCCTGTCGTAGCTAATTGTTTACACAATATCTCAATACTGCTACCTGGAGTTCCTAAAATAAGCACAGAAAAACCTTTGGGTGTACCTCCCTCAAGTAACTTATCAAGTTTTTCTATTCCTGTACTAATAAATTCGTCTTTAGCCATAATACATCTAAATAAAGGAGTCTCTGACTTTTAGGATTTTATCATTTAAGTATATCAGTCGATTAAGATGTTTTTCCAAGCCTTCCTCTTCAATTGCTAAAGATATGGTATGTATGTCCCGCGCTCTAGTTCTAGTTACAATATGATAAAAAAACTCTGTAACGATATCAGCTTCATTATATATGATCAGATTGCTTAAAGAATCTAGCACAAGATATTTTTTTGTAGACTCATCTACCTCCTTAAATACATTCATTATTTCTAGAATAAGTTTTTCAAGCATTGTTGGGCTTTCAATATAAATACAGTTTGGATGAGGAGTTGATATTCCTGCGGATCTAGAAATGCAATCAATAAACTTGATATTCTTTGCATCTGTTATATATTCATATTGTTTGGCCAAGGTGTCATAGGGCTTTGTCACCGTTACATAAACCCATGCTTCCTCTGGCTTACTCTGCATATATTCAAACAATGCTTGTAAAAGGTCAGAATAATTACTTCCAGGGAGCAAAATACCTATCGATTGGTTAATTTTTATTGCATTAGAAATCCTTTCTTTTAAACCATCGATTAAGACATTTGCCATTACTTTCACTCTCTAGCTTTAAGTAATGGAGCTAATTCAATACCATTTTTAGACGAAATACTCATTGCATATTTAGTTCTGCTATGTGCTGCACCTCTCATTTTTACGAGTTGGAATGTTCTTATCAAATCTCCTTTTCTTTCAAGGTCACCTAAGAACATTATACCATCAGAAATGAATTCCTCAATACCATATTGTGAATATTGGAAAGTCATAGGTGGCACTTCTGAGGTTAAAAGAGTTGTACATTTCATTGCTGCTAGTGAAGATCCGAGTTTGAAAATGAAATCTCTAATCATCTCTGGCGTTTGTAATCTATAACATAAAGCAGTTATCGAGTCGATTATTAATCTCTTAACATTTAACTCGTCTGCAATATCTCTTAATATATCCAATAAAGCACTAGCATCTTCAACAGTATATTTCTCAGTATCAAGTCCTAGTCTTTCACTTATAATTCTCAAATCGATTAGATTAACCATCCCTGATTCGATTAATTTTTTATCATAAAAACTGAAACCTTCCATGTTTTTTGTTAATTTGAATAGAGGTTCAGTTATTGTAAAAAATACACCTCTCTCGCCTTTAGCAGCACCGTTGATCAAAAATTGCATACAAAGAGTAGTTTTACCTGATCCACTGCTACCCACTACTAAAACAGTACTTCCTGTTGGTATTCCTCCACCCAACTGAATGTCAAGTTCTTCTATA
>JAGMDE010000074.1 GCA_023128855.1 Thermoplasmatales archaeon
GTTTGAATAGTAGCAATATTTGGATTGACTAAAACAGTTTTAACGCCCTCCTCCTTCAAAGCTTTAATAGCCTGGCTACCTGAATAGTCAAATTCCCCAGCCTGACCTATTCTAATTGCTCCAGATCCTAAGAGGAGAACCTTTTTTACTTTCAATTTTTTGCTATTAATCATTTCATCGACCTAATAAATAAATCAAACAAGAATTCAGTATCATCGGGGCCGGGAGATGCTTCTGGATGGAATTGTGTTCCAAAAAATGGTTTAGAAATATGAATAATACCTTCATTTGTTTCATCATTATTGTTGTAAAACCATTCTCTCCAATCTTCAGATAATGTATTAGAATCTACAGCGTAACCATGATTTTGAGTAGTAATATAACATCTGTTTGTACCAGCTTCTAGACAGGGTTGGTTTTGACTCCTATGACCATATTTTAATTTGTATGTGTTTGCCCCTGCAGCAAGTGCTAAAATCTGAGAACCAAGACAAATACCAAGAATTGGAATATTTTTAGAAAGAGCAAGCCTGACATGCTCTATTGTTTCCTTACATTTTTTTGGATCACCAGGACCATTTGAAATAACGATTCCATCTGCCTTTTCGTTTAAGAAATTATAATCCCATGGCACTCTAACAACAGTAAAATTTCTCCTTAGAAAAGCCCGAATTATATTATTTTTAACGCCGCAATCAACAAGAATAATTTTTTTCTTACCTTTTTTATAAGAAACAGGTTCTTTAACACTAACTTCTGAAGCTAAATTTCTTTGATTTGGATCTTCAAATGTTATTTTTTCTTTGTTATAGATTATTTTTCCAAGCATTGTTCCCCTAGCCCTCAACTTCTTAGTCAACTCTCTGGTATCTATGTTAAAAATTCCTGGAATATCGTGCTCTTCCATCCATTTTGATAAAGATTTTTTAGCATTCCAATGAGAGTAATTGTTTGAATAATCAGAAATTATTAAACCTTGGGCTTGTATTTTGTCTGATTCAAAATATTTTAACAAGTTGTCCTCTTTTTCATTTTCAGGGATACCATAGTTACCAATTAACGGATAAGTAAGAACCAATATCTGTCCCTTATACGAAGGATCTGTCAAACTTTCAGGATAACCAACCATTCCGGTATTAAAAACAACTTCACCAGTAACAGCTTTTTTTGATCCAAATGTATAACCATGAAAGACCGTTCCGTCCTCTAGTATCAGCTTAGCTTTTTGATTTATTAGGCTCCCCTCTCAAACTAAAAATTATTCATTAAAAAAAGGGTAACGTATAGTCATCTAAAATATCTTTCCAAATTTATCGATTTATTAATTGGGTAACACTTGTATAGAAAGGTTTAATAATATAATAATAAGAGATATTTAAGTAAGCAAATAATATTAAGGTAGTGAAATGAAATACAAGTTCAAGAAAATCGATGTAGTTATCGTAGTGATCATGGTAGTCATAGCTGGCTTTGTTTTATACAAATATGGTTATATTCCTGAACCAGAAAAACCAGATCTACCTGATATTGAATTTATTAAAGATGAAGAAAATAGGTTATTGACAGTGAAATCAGTATCCGACAAGGTTTTTTGGAGTGATATCGCAATAGAAGGTAATTGTGATAAATCTATTCTTGGAGGGTACATCAAAGAAGGAGATCAAATCATAGATTGTGTTGGAACTATAATCATAAAGCATAAACCGACTGATACCTTGTTATATACCTACAAATTTGCACCAATTCCACAACTCCCAAGTAGCCCATTTATACTTGGAAACATGAGAGATGTTTCTCCACAAGATGAAGGAGTCCATTTTAACTCAATTTTAAATCTCAGAGAATGGTGGTATTACACAGTAATCTTTAGTGAGGACAGTGATCTAGCAGGATGGACAGCTACCATTGGTTTCTGTCATATGGCATGGGGAGATTTAAGATTGACATTCAAGCCGGATGTTCTAGTCGTAACATTACACAGCCCGGATGGAAAAGAATATGGAGGGCTGATAAACAAACAAAGAGGAAAAATACTGGGATTATTTGGAACCAAGACCTTAGAAGCTAAATCTCCAGGTGTTGACCTAAAATATGAAGATTCATGGGCATCAGGTGAAGCACCTAATTGGCATGTACATGCTGAAGACAAAAATATTGACAAAGAAAATGAGATAATAATGGATTTAGACTTTTTTGCACCATCATCCCCATTCTGGATTCATAGCAATAGGCTATTTGACAAAGGTGAAGGTAACATTGCAAACTACATTTTCACAGGATGTGAAGTAACTGGAGAAATTACATTAAACGGATTAAAATATGAAGTAAAGGGTGTTGGGCATCATGAACACTCTTGGTCTCTTGGTGTCTTAAAATTCGCAATACATGGCTGGGATTGGAATCATATAACCCTGGACAATGGATGGAACATTTACTTTAGCAAATTCTACCTAACAAGACAGAGATTACAAACTCTAACAAGTAAAATAAACCCACTTGCATCACTAATTATAACAACAGATAAGGGAGAAACTCTAACAGAACTGAAAGATATTGATATTACAATAAAAAATTCAGATAAATTATTCCTACTTTTAAAAATGCCTTCTGAGATGAAGGTAACTGCAAAACCAGATAATACTCAGATATTATTAAAAACATACAATATAAAGTTGGACATTAACATCCTAACTGAAAATGCTTATGATAAAACATGGAAATTCCCAACTTATCTTGGAATGAACATAGGAATGAATAAGATTACAGGAAAAATATCATGGACTGATGACGATGGAGACCATGAAATAGAATTAAGTGGTACTGGAACTATTTGGAATATGAGGAAGTTTTAGACAATTTTCCAGATGAAAAATAATGTTGCAATAAATGTAACACCTAAAACTCCTGTAAGCTGCCATACTGGATAATTCAGTTGTTTTTTAATCAATGAAATCTTTTGTTCAGCTGTTTTATTCTGTAATGAAATCTTAATGAATTTCCAAGTTCCCTTTAATGGAATATAGTAAGCAAGAGCGAGAATTATCACCGTAACAACAAAAAGTGCCTCAAAACTTACAGAACTTCCGAAGATGACTAAATTGGGTAAATCGGTATATAAAATATAGAATCCAATAATTCCAAGAGCTATACCTATGAGGGTTATAACTAAAGATGCAATTAACGTGGGTGTAATCCCGTATCTAACAGCTGGCGTTCTTAGACCGGCTTCTTTATCATCTAGATAATCTTGGGCTTGATTTACAAGTTCAATACCATGGTGAACAATCAAGAAACTAAGAAAAACGAAAAGAACAGGCATTGTCGGTGTACCACCAATAACATAGTAAACAAGAGATACCATGATTATTGAAAAAATCATTAAAGAAAATTGTAGTGGACCTCTAATTTTGAAATGAAACGGTTTAACAGAATATGCAAGGCCAAAGAAGGTTGCCACTGATACCAAAAAAAGAAGCCAATAATTGTTAAAAACAATACTTAGATGCAAGGTTAAAAGTAATGCAAGAGCCACATGCACCACTATCAATATTTTTAGTGTTTTTTCTCCGAGAACATTTACTGAGTCTGATATAAATGTTTTATATTTACTATCTACTTCAACGTCAGCTAGTGCATTGATTATAAATCCGCTAAAGAATAATAGCATAAAAATTATCAGTGCTTCAACAACGTGAAAACTTAAAAGATCTTGAAGTGAAGTTGCAGCAATAAAAAGAGGGACAAATACACCTGGCGCTTCAAGAGGAATATATTCCATTCTACATACTCTAGCGTAAGCTCTTAAGAGATTGGTTAATCTCATATTACCTCCCCTATATCTAAAGGTAAAAAGTTAACATTTGTTGACCATTTATAAGTTTTATGGAACAAATTTTGCGCTTAAGCTCTATTTCTACCTTAAAGTCCGCATCTATTTTTTGATACGGTTAATTTTTTATTCATATTTTATGGATCTGTTAATATTTAAACATTATCTTAGCATATTTGTTCATTACCCTAGTTTTATTAAAAATTTATCTTGTTTTGGTAAAAAATGATTTTTTATGGTTTAACAGTTAGATGTTTAACAACATTTAGAACAATTTCACCAGTTGCATTTACATCAGCCCAGTCAAAATATTTCAGAGAGTCGCCCTCTTGATGATTTTGACCATCTCTATGATGATACAGCCATCCTGTGTCTTTTAAAAAGCACACAGTTTTACATCCAGGTCTTATAGCAAATGGTGCATCATCACTTGGAGCACCTAGAGGCATCCAAAGTGGTTTTATATCATCATCCTTTGTTATTCCTTTATAATCAGTCTTTTTAGCAATCTTCCAAATCTTATTTAGGAAAGATAATTTATTACAAATTAGATTTAAAGTCAAATTAATTTCATCATCATCCTGCCAGAAGCAGATTTGATTCAAATCAACGACATATAATATATCTTCATCATCATGAGTTTCTTCATAGTACCTAGCTCCTCTCAAACCAACTTCTTCACCACCAAAACCAATGAATTTTATTGTATAATCTGGTGTGATATTATTTTCAACAAAGTACTTTGCAACAGCAAGAACCATAGCCATACCAATAGCAGCATCTGCTGTCCCTTGAGTCCACCAAGAATCATACAAACAATCAACAATTACAGTTTTACTAGGGTCAGTTCCATTAAGTTGTCCTATCACATTATAGCTAATTACTGATTCATTATAAGTTTGATTTATAAAAAAATCAACAGTAGTATTTTTCAAATCTTCTAGTATCTTATCTCCAAGTGTCCCATTTATATAAATTTTTGGAACACTTGTTTTGGCAGCACCTTGATTATATGTCTCATTATTATAATCATATTCAATAACTCCTTTACAGTGAGGGAAAAAACGGTACATTCTTTCCATGTCAGGATCATATTTTAAAATTTTACGCGCAAACATCATTGGTTTTCTCATTGGATCAATAAATTTAGTGAGGAATTTTTTCAGTGGAGGCATATTATATGGAATAAACGCTGTAGATTGTTCGATGAAAAGAAAATCTTCTTTTTCACACAATAGATGCATAATTTTCCAAGGTAACAAGAACTTTGGTCTTTCATAAACTTTTAATCCTTTATAAGAAAAATTATAATCAAGATTACTTGGATCACACCTAGGACCATGTTTTGATGGAACAATATGAAAATCAGTAACATTCTCGTTATTAATTTTTAAATCATAATCTAACACTTGAATTATTTTAGTAAGATCTGGACTCTCTTCTGTATTTCCAATTTGTTCCGTGTATGCCCAGAGACCCAAATCGGTCATATTTTGTAATAATATCTCTGCCGCACGCCATTCCCCTTTTGTTCCAAAAAACCTTCCTTTTGCAAGTTCACCAGCAGATTCGTTGTATTCATCATATATTATGTAGCTCAACGCTTTGGTAAGATTATAGATATATCCCGCATCTAGAATATCTTCATTAGTTGTAGAGCCAGTATCTGCTGCTACAACATTATCATCTAAAATTGGTAAAACGGCGGTTCCAAAAAAAAGAGTTACTACAGTAAAAGTTAGAAATCTTTTAATTGTAGTATTTTTAAACATAATTTTTCCCCATATATGTTATCCTATATTATTATATAGTTCGTCATATATAAACATTACAGCACAAACATCATCATAAAAAAAGAAATTAAAAATGAAGAAAAAAAAGGAAAAAAATAGTCTTACGATTTTTTTATTTTAACTTCAGAATTATCTGCATCTAAAACTATAGCATCTCCATTTTTAATTTTATCAATATCAATTTGATCTATGCATGGAATTCCTGCTAAAATTGCACCAGTTGCGACAATAGTTTCAGTTTCTTTATTAATTATTCCTGCAGGAGCAACACCATTTTTCTTAATTCCATAAATAACGTAAGATCCTACAGTAGACCCTTTGCCACATGGGAAAACAAGTATCTTATCTTTTACAGATTTGCCCTCAAGTGGATGACCTTTTTCAATTACTATTCCTGTTTTTATGTCAATTCCACCGTAAAATCCAATGGGTTCAGGTGAAACAATTGCTTCACCTTCTGCTTTTCCGGGAGAAATCATCCTTCCTTTCATAGTTGTCCCTCCACTAGATCATCAATATTTGCAAAGCATACTTCTTGTTTACAAAAACCAGGTAAATAATTCGCTGCCTTTCCTGAATTTACTCCTGTTGTTTTGTATCCCATTTTTTCAATTGGTGAAACAACCATACATGTATCAGCAACAATTGCACCACCTGCCTTTGTAATTATTTCATTGTAACCCATTCTCTCTGCTACTTCTTTTACCATACGAGAAGTACAAATCCAAACAGGTTTCTTCAAACGTTTACCATCAAGTCTATCAGCAAGAGCAGATATCTCTCGAAGTGATGCATGTGGGCAACCTAAAATGACAATATCAGGTTCTTTTCCAGTATTTAGCTTACCATATGTTTCCTTAATCTCTTTTTTACCAACAGAAATGGTTTCTAAACCTTTCTTTTCCACTAAATCTGCTTCAGGTGTTAAACCTTCAACATGATAAAGAGCAACTGCACCAGATGCAGCCATTGCAGCACCAAGTGCTTTAAGTTGATCAGTGTTTGCGCTTTTTATCCCTGTAAAATACGGTATTTTGTTTTTAACTTGTTTACCGACAAAATAGCCTAATGCTCCAAAATCAGAATTGTAATTTAGATCAAAATCAACATCTACTTTCACAGTTGGCTGTCTTTTTTCCCAAAGATGCAAACCGTAATTGGGAGTTACACCACAAATTGCTGCAGCAAGAGCAGAAGGACCACCTTCCCTATTTGTTCTTGCACCAATTACTGAATTTGAAAATGATACTGCTGAACTTTCAGACCAAGCAATATGTTCTCTAAAACGTGGAAGGTTACCAGCAAGATAAGGAGTACAAGTAGAAGTAACAACAATTCCCATTTTCTTGAAAGCATTCATAATTTTAAGTTGGTTTTTAGCGAAATCTGCCGGAAAACCATATTCTTTCCAGTTTTCAAGATCCATGCCAGCTGGGTTTAGATAAGTAAGAACTTTTACTTTTGCATCTTTTGATGCCATATCCTCTAGAAACTCTGTACCAGGATCACCAATTGACTTGTAAGATACACCTGCAACCTGAACAGAGCCAACAGGAATCATCTTATCAGCACCATAGATTTCGCCCAAACGAACTAAAAGTCTGAACAATCTTTCCATTACTTCGCCATTTTCACCATTAAGGGTTTTTTCTTCCTCTTTTGTTAAATGCATTTTACTAGCTCCTTACAATTTTCAACTAAGATATTTATTTCTTCTTCTGTAGCATTATCTACGTGAACTCCGCCTATTGCTACAACTTTTTTATCGTATTTTTTACATGCCATTTCAGCTATGGGCTGAAGTACAATATGATCATAATGCCCTTCAAATTTAACTACTTGAGGTTTTTTTCCTGACTCACAAATGACAATTCCGCCAACATGAGACCTGTCTCCGCCCCCAAGTACATATATAAGATCATTATCTAACTCAATTTTATTAAGAAAAACCTTGTATTTACCTTTACCGGAGGTAATCATCAATATCAACTTTTTTGTATTTTACAACTTCATATTTCTTCTTGTCAACATCAGATGGTATTGTTGCATCAAAACCGATTTTTGTTGTAAGTGTCTTTTTGCCTTCTTCATGTTTACCAGATGGATCAAGAGAGCTACCAGGTTGATCAGGTTTTACAATCATGTCTTTATCACCCTGAAATCTAGTTGCCATAGCCCATTCAACTGCTAGAGGGTTATAGATATCAACGTCATCATCGACAATTGTCACATGCTTCATGCTTTTATGACCATTGAAAGTTGCCTCAATTGCTTTTTTGCCGTCATCAGGATTTTTCTTTTTGATTTGAACAATACCATGCAGCCAGGAGCCTCCACCCATTGTAACATATACATTTTTACAATCAACAACTTTTGAAACTTCATTATATATTGTTGGTTCCTTTGGCATCCCCATTAGTGTTTTATGTTCAAGACGACCAGGAATAAGTGCCTGATACATAGCATCTTTTCTATGAGTTATACAATCAACAACAAAAACAGGCTCTTGACGTTCAAAATCTCGAGTTTCAGTTAAATCTACAAATGGACCTTCACGATCCAAGTCTCTAGTAAGTCTACCCTCTATAACAATTTCTGATTCAGCAGGAACTTCAAGATCCTTTGTTACACATTTTACCAAATCTGTTTTATCAAGTGCATTTGCAATTGAAAATTCATCAACACCAGATGGTGGACCAAGAGAAGCTGCAACCATGACAGCGACAGAATTTCCGATACAAACTGCCATCTCTAGATCACCGTCAATCTTATCATAAGTTGTACGAGTCTGTCTCTTTTTAATAAGACGTGCGGTAAACTTATTTTTACCTATCTCCATAAGACGATGATAAGAAACATTCCTACCTGTTTCAGGGTCTTTTATAGTTGCAACAGTAGCACTACCGTATCTTCCACCATCACCATCTAGATGAAATAAAAATGGGAATTTACTGAGATCTGGATCCTTGATAATTACTTCTTGACAAGAGGCCTTATCGACAATTTTAGGTTCCTTTGGACTACGTAGGGCTTCTACAAGTTTTAATAAAAGTTTTTCTTTTGTAGTTCCAAGACCTTCAGCAATTATATCACGATCAGATGTAATACCTGCAAAAATAGGCATGTTGTATCCTTTAACATTTTCAAAAATCACAGGTTTTTCATCAAGTGAATAAATAATGTTAGCAATTTCGTATTTAGTTGACACTTCTTTTTTTATTCTTACAAGCTTATCTTCTTTTTCAAGCTTAGCAAGAAAATTGCGTAAATTCATATTTACCTACCCCTGTCTTGATGCTCCAATGACAGTTTTTAAGGTTTGGAAACCTTCTTTTTCAATTGCATTAGCAACATCATCTTGTAAATCTCTACTAGGTGTTAATGCAATGATGTTGCCACCTAAACCCCCACCTGTTAGTTTTGCACCGAGAGCTCCCTGATCTCTTGCAAGTTTTACCATGAAGTCGAGTTCTCTAGAAGACACCTCAATTTGTTGTAAAAGTTTATGATTTTCATTCATTAACTTACCGAGTTCCTTAAAATCTTCATCCTGAATAGCATCTTTTGCTAAATAAGCAATATTATCTGCTCTGTCAAAAATTTCTTTATATTTTTCAGGGTTTTTCTCCTTTCTCGCTCTAACTCCTGCAACCGCGGCAGTGGTATCGGCAACCTTTCCTGTGTCGCCCATCACGATCTCAATCGGATTTGGTGGAACTATCTTTTCTATCACATTGTTTTCTCCCTTTTCAAACCATATGAGACCGCCAAAAGTAGAAGCAGTGTTATCTATACCTGATGGAGTTCCATGATATCCTCTTTCGCCTTCATATGCAATTTCATTAATTTCTTCATCTGAAAGATTAAGGTCATAATGATCTGAAAGAGCTCTAGCTATCGCCACACAAGAAGCAGCACTAGCACCTATTCCACTTGCACAATATAAATTGCCATCAAGTGTTATCTCAATTCCTTTTTTTGACAGATCAATATTCATTTTTTTCAAGATTCTATTTATTGAATCTTTTTGCTGCTCAATTTTATCTTCCTTGTATTTTGGAGTTGCTTTTCTATTATCGTTAAGATTCCAACCAGACTTATTTATCGGTTCAACCTTAGCAATAGTATATTTGCCAATAGCAGAAACAATAGCTGGCACTCCATATACAACAAAGTGTTCATTAAATAAAATAGCTTTCCCAAAACCAATGCCCTCGCCTGTCATTTACATCACATAAAGCATCTCAGATTTTTCTAGTTGAAATACGATAATACGTATATCTTTTTTATGATTGCGGTTCAACGTCTATATTTCAGAAACTTATTTAAATTATAGACTGCTATTTATAATAAGTTAAAAGGGGGAACAGTCATAGATTACAAAAATACTTCTAGAGAAGAGTTCAATACCAAAAGAGCAAATCATTTTTGGAAAATTATAGATATTTTAGCTTGTAAAATAAAACCAATAGCAAAACTATATGAAAAAACAATAGGGAAAAAATACATAGAGGAAAGTAAGCAATTTAATCTTTCAAATGCTAAAAGAGTATTACACATCGGCTGTGGTTCATACCCAATTACTGCTATGAAACTCGCAGAAATGGGCTATGATAACATTGTTACAATTGACGAGGATTTAA
>JAGMDE010000075.1 GCA_023128855.1 Thermoplasmatales archaeon
TCTATTTGATGATTTTGATCATCACGATAACATTTACAAATAAAATACCCATCTAATTTTCAACAGATAAAAATTCTACTTTCGGAGCTACTGATATGACAATAACATTTATATATAATATCTATTATGCCATAATCCCTTGTCTTTACCAGACATCCATCGGGCAATTCTCTGAGAATCCCGGTATCAGACAGCCCAACACATATTTTTGGTTGTTTGTGAAATGTCACGGTTTAGATAAAAAAGCAACTAATCTATCCAATTAAAAAACGATATTGAGGGTATATTATGGCTAATGTACATCATCCAAGAAGAGGATCTATGGGCTATTCGCCAAGAAAGAGAGCAAAAGCTGAAACACCACATATAAAAAGTTGGCCCGAGGGAAATGACAAACCAAAAATGCAAGGTTTTCTAGGTTATAAAGCAGGAATGACACATGCTTTTATTGTTGATTACAGGCCAACATCAACAACATCTGGAAGAGAAGTAATGATGCCGGTTTCAGTTGTTGAAACCCCGCCAATAAAAGTAGCATCTGTCAGAGCCTACAGAAAAACAATACATGGACTAGAAACAATTGGAGAAATATGGGCAAGTAAACTAGATCCAGAATTAGCAAAAAGATTACCATTAGCTAAGAATGAAAAAAAGGCAAATTGGGATTTTGCAAAAGATGCTGATGAGATTCGTGTCATCGTTTATACCCAACCAAAACTTGTCACAAGCGTACCCAAGAAAATTCCTGAAATACGTGAGATGAGAATAAGCGGCGGAACAATTGAAGAACAAATAAAATATGCTAAGGAAATACTTGGTAAAGAACTAAAAATCAATGATGTTCTAAAAGAAGGAGATATGATTGATACAATCGCAATTACTAAGGGAAAAGGTTTCCAAGGACATGTCAAAAGATGGGGCGTCAAACTTCTCACTCATAAAAACTCAAAGCATCGAAGGATGATTGGTACCGCTGGATCTTGGCATCCAAATTGGATTCAAGCAACTGTTCCTCAAGCAGGACAGATGGGTTATCATCAAAGAACTGAGTATAATAAACGTGTTTTGAAAATTGGTGAAAATGGTGAGGAAATAACGCCCGCAGGTGGTTTTCTACATTATGGCATAATAAAAAATTCATATATTCTTTTGCATGGTTCAATTCCAGGACCTACTAAACGACTTATCAGTCTTAGAGATGCAGTTAGATATCAAGGTGGTGTTAAGGTCGAACAAACAGAGATTTCATATATCTCTATTACAAGTAAGCAGGGTGTATAATCATGGTCAAAGTAAACGTTTACGGAATTGATGGGGCTTCAACAGAAAAGATTGATTTACCAGAAGTTTTTGATACACCTTATCGTCCAGATATCATAAGAAAATCATTCAATGTGCTTCATTCAAATAAGAGACAACCATATGGAGCTGATCCATTTGCTGGTACTAAACAGGCAACAGCATCTGTGGGTAAAGGTCGTGGACAATCTCGTGTTCCAAGGCTTACACAGGGTAGACGAGCAGCTCTTGCACCTTGTGTTGTAGGTGGTAGAAGAGCACATCCTCCAAAAGCAGAGAGGAACTGGAAAGAAAAGATAAACAAAAAAGAAAATTTATTAGCAAAAAACTCGGCGATAGCTGCAACAAAGGATAAGGAAATTGTCACAAAAAGAGGACATAAATTTGACGATAAAGTTACATTGCCAATAATAGTTGATGATAAATTTGACGATATCAAGAAAACAAAAGATATGATAAAAGCTCTTGACAAAATTGGAATTTATGACGATGTTCTTAGAGCTACAAATGGAAAACATATACGTGCAGGAAAAGGAAAATCACGTGGAAGAAGATACAAAACTCCAAAGTCAATATTGATTATTTCTAAAAAAGATGAACCTCAAAAGAGTTCAGGCAATCTTACCGGTGTAGATATTGTTAAACCAGAACTAATAAACATAGAACACCTAGCACCTGGTGGAGATGCGGGACGACTTACGATTATTACAAAATCTGCATTAAAAGAAATTAGGGGTGTAAAATAATGGATCCATACGAGATACTTTATCATCCTTATGTAACAGAAAAAACTATGAATTTTATGGATAAAAACAATGCTATAGAGTTTGTGGTTAAAAGAGATGCAGATAAAAAACAAATCAAAAAAGCTGTTGAAGAAATGTTTGAAGTCAAAGTAAAAGAGATTAACACTAGAATAACAAAGAGAGGTAAACACGCTGTTGTAACATTTATGCCTGAATTCAAAGCTGAAGACATAGGAATGAGGATTGGAATATTCTAGAGGTAAAAACATGGGTAAAAGATTAATTCAACAAAGACGTGGGCGCACACAGAGCAAATTTAATGCTCCATCACATAGGTTCAGAGGGGAAATTAAGTATGCCCGCGATAATGAAAATAAAGAGGGTATAGTGAAAGATATAATTCATGATCCAGGTCGTAGTGCTCCTCTCGCAAGTATTATGTTAAATGATAACAAAAAAATATTAGTATTGGCTTCAGAAGGAATCAAAGTTGGAGATAAGATAAAATTCACAGATAATAAGAAGGAAATCAGAGTTGGAAACGTCTTGCCTGTTGGTAAAATACCTGAGGGCGCTCCTATTTGTAATATAGAGTTATCACCTGGCGATGGAGGAAAACTCGTTCGCGCTGGTGGAAGTAACGCTACAGTAGTATCACAGGATAAGAAAAAAACAGTGATACAATTACCATCAGGTCAATTTAAAACTCTTGATTCAACATGCAAAGCTACTGTAGGAATCATCGCAGGTGGCGGAAGGCGAGATAAACCTTTCTTAAAAGCAGGTAAAAAACATATTGCATATAAAAAGAGAGGTAAACAATATCCTATTGTCAGGGGAGTTGCGATGTGTGCTGTAAGTCATCCACATGGTGGTGGAGGGCACCAGCATGTTGGTAAACCATCTACTGTTAAACGAGGTGCATCGCCTGGTAGAAAAGTTGGAAGCATAGCTGCAAAAAGAACTGGGAGGAAGTAAATAAATGGCTGCAAAAAAAAGATTTGGAAGCTCTGCAAGAAGCAGAAGAAAGGCCAGAAGGAAGAAAATTGAGATTAAAAAGAAGGAATTTTCTTTCCATGGGTTAAGCCTGGAAGAAACACAAAAACTTTCTTTAGAGGAATTAATGCCATTTCTTCCATCTAGAACGCGCAGAACATTAAAAAGAGGACTTACTGTAAAGCAAGATAAACTTATGAATGATATTGAAAAAGCAAATCCTGGTGACACCATAAGGACACATTGTAGAGATATGGTAATTCTACCTAGTTTTGTAGGACACAAGATTCACATTCACAATGGTAATGATTTTCAGATAGTTGAGATACAACCCGATATGATAGGACATTACCTAGGCGAATTTGCATTGACAAGAAAATCAGTTAAACATACTGGACCTGGTGTTGGAGCTACCAGATCATCTAAATTTATGCCATTGAAGTGATGATATATGAAATATTCAACTGATGTAGACCCAGATAAAACTGCAAAAGCATATGGATATGAGCTGCACTGCTCTAGAAAAGATTCCATGAATCTAGCGCATGTAATAAGAAGGATGAAAACAGAGGACGCAAAGAAATACTTACAGGAAATAATTGATATGAAACGTCCTCTTCCAGCAGTATTTCACAATAGAAAAAGAGCTCATCAAAAAGGCATTGGCCCAGGCAGTTTTCCACAGAAAGCCGCGAAATATATGTTAAGGACTTTAGAAAATGCAGAAAACAATGCGGAGTACAAGGGTTTTGATGTAGAAAATATGAAAATTTCCCACATATCAACATATGGTGGAAGAGTGATCAGAGGCATTATGCCTAGAGCTCATGGAAGAGCCACCGATAAAAATACAAAAACAACCAATATTGAAATAATCATTGAAGAGGTAGAGTAATGACAGGTGAACGAAAATTCATTAGAGAAAATACAAACAGGATCCTGATCAAAGAGTTCCTAATCAAAAAAATTGAAGGTGCTGGATTTGGCGGAATGAATATCCAGAGAACACCTATGGGAACAAGAATAAATATCCTTGTGGAACGTCCTGGCATGGTTATAGGTAAAGGCGGCAGCAAAATCAAAGAACTTACAGAGGCGATTAAGGAGAATTTCAATGTTGATAATCCTCAAATAGAGATTGAAGAAGCAGGAAGTAGAGCTTCACTTAATGCACAAATAATGGCAGAGAAACTTGCTGAAGCACTTGAGCGTGGATGGCATTTCAGACGTGCTGGACATTCGACCGTAAGAAGAATTATGCAAGCAGGAGCAAAAGGTTGCCAGATTATAATCGCAGGAAAACTAACTGGTGCAAGACATAGAACTGAGAAATTTACAGAGGGTCATGTAAAATATTGCGGAGAAACAGCAAAAGAAGTAATGGATCTAGGACATGCTGTAGCAAAGTTAAAAGCAGGGGTAATCGGAGTTAAAGTTAGAATTATGGCGCCAGATGCAAAGCTGCCTGATGAAATTGAACTACGTACCCCTGAATCAGAAAAACCAAAAGAAAAAGCAAAGGTTGAAGAGAAAAAAGAAGAGGAACCAGCTGAAGCAAAGGTAACCGATATAAAGAAACTTGCAGACATACAAGGAATTGGACCATCTGTCGTAAAGAAATTCGAAAAAGCAGGCATCAAGTCACTTGAGGACCTTTTTGAGATGGATGTTGACGACTTAGCAGCAGTTAAAGGTATTGGCGGAAAGACCGCTGAAAATATTGTAAAGAATTTGAAAAAATTACTTGAAGAGGTTGCTTAAATATGGCTCTTAAGGCTAAAGAAATTAGAGATCTCACACCTGACGAAAGGCGTGAAAAGCTCAATGAGTTGAAAAGCGAACTAATGCATGAGAAAGGAGTAGCTGCAATGGGTGGATCACCACCATCGCCTGGTAAAATCAGGCAAATCCGAATGGAAATTGCTAAGTTTCTTACTATTATGCGGGAGGAAGGAGAAAAATAAATGAGCGACATATGTGACGTATGTGGTTTGCCAAAAGAAATCTGCGTCTGTGAAGACATCGCAAGAGAACAACAAAAAATCACAATCGCGGTTGACAAAAGACGATATGGGAAAATGATGACCATTGTATATGGAATTGACTCCCATGATCTAGACATCGACTCTCTAATAACTCAACTAAAATCAAAATGTGCATGCGGTGGAACAATAAAAGACGGTATAATAGAACTTCAAGGCGATCACAGAATAAAAGTAAAGGAAACATTAGAGAAAATGGGATTTACGGTTGAAATAACATAAATATCTAACGACATTTCGGCCAATCCTATGCAGTAAAAGTTCTCTAGGAGAATATAGTATGGATGATAAAAAAACACTCGCAAGAGAGGAACTCATAGGGTTGAATGTAAAAATAAGAGAATGCAAAGATCCCAGCTGGATAGGAAAATGCGGCATAATACTCGATGAAACAAAAAATACCTTCCTCATAAAAATTAAGGATCAAAAAAAAGTAATAGCAAAAGAAACCGCAATATTTGAATTCGAATATGGTGGAAAAAAAATAACGCTTGACGGTTCAAAAATTGCGTTTAGACCTGAAGATAGAATAAAAAAAGTAAGGTGAAAAAATTGGCAGAAAAAAAACAAGAAGCAAGAAATATTGGATTAAATGTAAAAGCTCCAGAAGAGAGCTGCAATGATAAAAACTGTCCATTTCATGGGACTTTACCAGTTAGAGGACAAGTTATCACAGGTATTGTATTATCATCCAAAATGCAAGATACTATCCTAGTAAAAAAAGAATATATGAGTTATGTTCCAAAATATGAAAGATATGAAAAAAGAACTTCAAAATATTCTGCGCATTGCCCACCTTGCATAAAAGTTAACGCAGGAGATCAAGTAAAAATCGCAGAATGCAGACCGCTTAGTAAAACAACTTCATTTGTAACTATTGAGAAATTATGAGGGTGAATTTATGAAAGGTATCGCTGGCAGAACAATGAGAGGGCTCCCAGTTGGAGCTCGGCTTGAATGTATTGACAATACAGGTGCAAAAGTAGTCCAGATAATCATGACTCCTAAGCTTAAAGGAACACATAGACGTTATCCTAAAGCAGGAGTTGGTGACATGGTAATAATCAGTGTTAAAAAGGGAGCAGTAGACATGAGAAGGCAACTTCTAAGAGCAGTAATAGTACGTCAGAGAAGGCCTTTTAGGCGATCAGATGGGACTATGGTTCAATTTGAGGATAATGCTGCAGTTATCGTTACGGAAACAGGAGAAACAAAGGGATCCATGATAAAGGGACCTGTTGCACTTGAAGCTGCAGAGCGTTTCCCTAAGATCGCTTCAAATGCATCAATAATTGTGTGAGAGGATTGAAATGGTATCGGTGAAACCAAGAAAACAGATAAAAGAAATTTACAACGCCCCGCTCCATATGAAAAGAAAGTGGCTTTCTTCCCATCTTGAAGAGAATCTCTTGTTAAAATATAATAAGAGAGCAGTATCTGTAGTTAAAGGTGATGCTGTAAGAGTCATGAGGGGTAGTTTCAGAGGACATGAAGATAAAGTTGTAAGGGTCAAGATAGGTAAAAGAAGCATTGAAATCGAAGGTATAACAATGACAAAAGCTGATGGTAACAAGATTCCGAAACCTATTCATCCAAGCAATGTTGTAATCACAAAATTAAATTTAACTGACAAATGGCGAAGGAAGAAACTTGAAAGAGGGCTTTCTGAAGAAACTAAAAAGGAAATTGAAAAAGAAGCTCAACTACAAATTAAGGAAGCAGAAGAAGAGAAAAAACGGGAAGACGAGCTAAAAGCACTAGAGGCAGCAGAAGAAGAAGCAGAAGATATAGAAGAACCAGAAGAGATAGAAACAACAAAAAAGAAAGAAGAAGAGCCCAAGGAAAAACCAAAGCCTAAGGTCGAGGAAAAAAAGGAAGAGAAGAAACCTGAACAAAAAACAGTGACTAAGAAAAAAGCAACTACACCAAAAAAAACATCTGAAAAGAAAGTAACGACAAAAAAGCAACCTGCCAAAAAAACTCCTGCAAAAACCACAAAGAAAAAGGAGGAAAATAAATGAGTAAACATCTAAAAAGTTTAAACGCACCAAGGACGTTAAAACTTCATAGAAAAGAAAAAGTTTGGACTGTTAAACCATCACCTGGCCCACATCCTATAGAAAGATCAATTGCTCTTGGCCTTGTTGTCCGAGATTATTTGGATCTAGTAGATAACTTACGAGAAGCAAAGAGAGTTCTTGCAGATGGGGAAATTCTAGTCGATGGTGTTAAAAGAAAAAGCCATAAGTTTCCATGTGGACTAATGGATATAATTTCCATTCCAAAGATGAAGAAAGATTACAGGATTTTATTTGATAATCGTGGTAAATTGACAATTGTACCAATTGCTTCAAAGGATGCGTCTTGGAAACTATGCCGAGTAGAAAATAAATCAATTATAAAAGGAAAACAAATACAACTCCATTTACATGATGGAAGAAACCAAGTAATAAAAAAAGACGAATACAAAACAGGAGACGTCTTAAAAATTACTTTTAAGGATAAAAAGATCAGTGATGCTTTTAAATTTGAAAAGGGAACTGTATCTATGATTATTGGCGGTAGTCACATAGGGGAAGTGGCTAATATTGAAGATATTAATATCATCCCTTCATCCAAACCAAATCTTACAAAAATGAAAGGAAAAAGTGATTTTTCAACACTTCAAGAATATGTATTTCCAATTGGTAAACAGAAACCCGTAATAGAACTGCCCGAGGTGAAAATGCAATGAGTCCAGAGAAAAAAACAACTAAAAAGGAAAAACCAGAGGAAAAGCAGGAAATAAAAGAAGAAAAAACACCTAAAAAACCCGTTGCAGAAAAGAAAAGCACTTCACCAAAAAAGGAACCTAAAGCTCAAGCAAAGAAAACAGTAAAAAAATCAAAACCTAAGATAGGCCCAGAAGCAAAAAAGGCACTTTTTTCACCAAAGATTGAAAAAGTTACAATAAACATTGGCGTGGGCGAAGCAGGTGAACGACTTAAAAAAGCAGAAACAGTGTTAGAAAGTATTACAGGTCATAAACCAATTGAAACTCTTTCCAGAACCACAAGCAAAGACTGGAACTTAAGAAAAAGAATGCCTATTGGATGCAAAATTACACTTCGTGGAACAGACGCTGATGAATTTCTAAAAGAAGCTTTAAGCACGAGAGAAAACAAAATGGCAGATTATTCATTTGATGATGAAGGGAACCTTTCCTTCGGTATACCTGATCATACACTGTTCAAGAGTCAAAAATATGATCCTAACATCGGGATATATGGAATGGATATATGTATTACAATGAAAAAACATGGGTACAGAGTTAAGCACAGACGAATACAAACAAGAAGAATACCTCATAGACACCGAGTAAAAAAAGAAGAAACCGTGAAATTCTTTTCTGAAACATTTAAGGTGGAGGTCATACAATGAAGATAAAAGAGAAGAAAAAGGTTTACGGAAGACAGAAAGGATGCGAAAGATGCGGTAGAAAAAGAGGGCTTATCAGAGCATATGGTCTACACATGTGCAGACAATGCTTCCGTGAAAAGGCCGAAGAAATGGGTTTTAAGAAATATTCATAGGGGGTTTGAAATTAGATGTTAAATGATCCATTGGCAAATGCACTTTCCTCAATGAAAAATGCAGAAAATAAAGGAAAAGGCACATGTATTATTCAACCTTCTTCAAAATTAATTGGAGGAGTTCTAAACCTTTTAAAAGACAAAGGTTACATTAGTGAATTCGAGTATGCTGATGATGGGAAAGCAGGTGTTTTTCAAGTAAAACTCAAAGGTAATATCAACAATTGTGGTGTAATTAAACCAAGATATCCAATAAAAAGAGATGAACTTGATAAATGGGAATCTAGGTATTTACCAGCACAACATTTTGGATTATTAATTCTTACAACTACCAAGGGAATTGTTTCTCAAGACGAAGCAAAACAGAATGGAACCGGAGGGAAATTACTAGCATATGTATACTAGGAGGAATTTATCATGAACATACCAGAGGTCAAAGAACAAATAACGGTTCCAGATGGCGTTACTGCATCTTTTGAAAACAATGTTCTAACTATTAAAGGAGAAAAAGGAGAACTATCAAGAACCTTTGTACATCCAAAAATTGATATGAAAGTAAACGGCAATGTTGTTGAGATGCATAGCAAGAATGTTAGAAGGAAAGAAAAGGCCTTGATCGGGACTTTTGTTGCGCATATCAAAAATATGATTAAAGGAGTTACTGAAGGATTTGAATACAAAATGAAAACTGTGTTTTCTCATTTTCCAATCAAAACTTCTGTAGAAGGAAATGAATTTGTAGTTCAAAATTTTCTTGGTGAGAGATCAGCTCGTAAGGCAAAAATATTAGATGGTGTAACCATAGAAACTAAGGGTGAAGATGTTACGGTTCAGGGAATCGACAAAGAAAAAGTTGGTCAAACAGTGGCAAATATTGAACGTGCTACTTTGGTTAAGAAAAGAGATATTCGTGTATTCCAAGACGGTGTTTATCGAATTAGCAGGGGGGACAAGTAGTCATGGCAAAAGCGGATGTTATAAAAGATTTTACAAAAATAAAGGGAATTGGCAAGGCTAAAGCAGAGCTTCTTTATGATAAAGGTTTTAATTCACTTGATAAACTTAAAAAAGCATCAACTGAAGATCTAAAGAAAATTGATGGCATTACAGAAACCATTGCAAAAGATATCAAAAATCACTTTAAAGCTGAGCCAAAAGATACAAAAACTAAAGCACCAGCAAAGGAAAAAGCTGAAAAACCTAAAACAAAAAAGGAAGAGAAACCAAAGGCAAAACCAGAAAAGAAAGAGGAAAAACCAAAGAAACCTAAAGTTGAAAAAGAAGAGGAAGAAAAAGAACCTGAAGAAGAGTACAAAGTGAAAAAGAAACCAGAACTAAGCAAAGAACAAAAAGAGAGATTGAAACTTAGAAAACAAATTAAAAAGAGAACACCAGAGTTTCTTAGAGAAGAATGGTTCAGATATAAAAGAGTACCAAAGAACTGGCGTAGACCTGATGGTATTTCATCAAAAATGCGAATTAATTTAAAATACAGACC
>JAGMDE010000076.1 GCA_023128855.1 Thermoplasmatales archaeon
AAAATATTTATCAGCGGCATAACTGAATCAAGTAAATGGGGCGGTGTCCATCTAACCCTTGCAAGAACTGATCCATCTAAAGGTCATAAAGGATTTTCATTTTTTGCAGTGCCATTAAAAGATGAACCAAACATTGAGACTTCTCTATTTGAGGACATGGGACGTATGGGAATCTCAACCGGTGGATTTAATATGAACAATGCTGAGATACCTGAAAACCATCTATTGGGTGAATTCAATAGAGGATTTTACTATGCTATGGAAGGGTTCTCTGCTGCTCGTGTTCTCATAGGGGCTACCTGTGTTGGAGCATCCGAGGCTGCTTTAGAACTTGGTGTTGAACATATTAAAACACGGAAAGCTTTTGGACGGCCACTTGGAAGCTTTGAAGGAATACAGTTTCCACTTGCTGAGCATCATTGTAATATTGATGCTGTAAAACTACAGACATATCGTGCGGCTTGGACTATGGATCAGATGTACAAGGAAAAGAAGGCCACGCATCATGATGTGGCTATTGCAGCTGCTATTTCTAAGCTTCGTGCACCAACTTATGCTTTTTCAGTTCTTAATGAGGTAGCAGATTGGTTCGGAGCCCTAGGTTATACCAAAGAATATCCAATTGAAATGGGAATACGTGGTGTTAGATCCTATTCAATTGGTGCAGAAGGAACAATGAATATAATGAGAATAATTATAGCTAGAGAATTACTTGGTACGGAGTTTTTACCTTACAAATAATTTTTTACAAACCCAATCTCTTTGAGATAACAATTCTCTGAACTTCTGAAGTACCTTCACCAATCTGGCAGAGCTTTACATCTCTGAAATATCTTTCAACAGGATACTCACGAATGTAACCATATCCTCCAAAAATCTGAATTGCTTTGTTTGTAGCTCTCATCGCTATTTCGGATGCAAACAGCTTTGCCATCGCAGCTTCCTTAATATATGGTAATTTATTGTCTTCTAAAAATGCAGCACGATGAACAAGCAGGCGAGCAGCATCAATATCGGTTGCCATATCTGCAACCATAAAACGAATGGCTTGGAATTTTCCTATAGGTCTTCCAAATTGTTGACGTTGATTTGCATATTCAAGACTTTCTTCTAGCGCACCACGAGCGATACCAACAGCCATTGCACCAACTGCTGTACGACCTCGATCAAGAGTGTCCATTACTCCATAAAAACCTTTATTTTTTTCACCTAGAAGATTTTCTTTAGGAACACGGCAATCCTCAAAAATAAGTTCAGCAGTTCTACTACCACGAACCCCAAGTTTATCTTCTAATTGTCCAACTTTAAAACCCTTGGTATCTTTTTCAACAAGAATCGCGCTAATACCTTTTGCGCCTTTATCCTTTTCAGTTTTAGCCATTACAATAGTAACGCCTGCGATATCACCAGTAGTAATAAACTGCTTTGTACCATTAATCACCCATTCATCTTTATCAAGAACAGCAGTAGTCTGAAGCCCAGCTACGTCAGAACCAGCATTTGACTCGGTGATTGCTAGCGCAACAAATTTTTCACCAGTCGTATAATGAGGAAGATAATTCTTACGTTGTTCTTCAGAACCAGATTCATAGATATAACCACAACCAAGCGTATTATGTGCCTCAACAGTAAGACCAGTAGAGCCACAAAATCGAGAAATCTCTTCAAGTGCGATCATATAACTAACTTTATCAATACCAGCTCCACCATATTTTTGTGGAACAGTCATTCCCATCATGCCCATTTTACCCATTTTTTTATAAAGTTCAAATGGAAAGTATTCTTCTTGATCAATTTTTGCAGCAATTGGTTTTAATTCTTTTTCACAAAATTCTCTAATGATTTTTTGAAACATTTGTTGCTCTGAAGTTAGATTGAAATCCATTCAAATCACCACACCCGTGATATAATAAAAGTATAAAATCTTTAGGTAAATTAAAGGAATGTATTGAAGATATATGAAATTATTAAAACTTGAGGTATCGTGATAACTGGTATCCAAAGTGCAGCTTTTTTACCGATGTTTTGCCATATCAAACCAATTTCTGTATAATCTGTAACAACACCTGCCATTAAGAATGTGAAACTATTTCCAAAGGCACCAGTCTGATTATATATTTCAAAGGAAAGAGGTGAACTTCCTTCCGAACATACCTCAATAATCGTTGCAAATAATAATGTTACAAACAATCCAAGTAAAGATGGACCCATATATGTCACAAAGAGATGTGCTGGAATATACGCATTTGCAATTGCTGCAAATGTCATTCCTATTAGTATCCACCACAGTACCATTTTTGCTAAGGTCCACGAACCACTAATTGTTCCTTTGAAAGCTTTTTTCAAATTTGTTTTTGTAAATTTGTATTCTCTAACTCTTCTTTTTATATCTTGAATTATTGAGAAATCCTCATGCAGTGGTGTATCTTCTCCTCTTTGGCATTTATCACATTCTACCCAACCTCTTTTTTCAAGTTTTAAGAATATTAATCCAGTAATGAATGCAATAATTAAGGCTGATACTATAATTAAAACTGCTTTTATTCCAAAGAATCCGAAAAGAAGCACAGTTATTGGTAAGTTTGCCCAAGGTGATGCAAGAAAAAACGCAACGATTGCAGATGTACTTGCTCCTTTGCGGTATAATTCTATTCCTATTGCTAATATGCCGTGGCAACATGCAGTCATTAGAAAACCGAACATAATCGCATAAACTATCGTTCTCTTTCTATGACGTGAAAGATATTTTTCTATGTACTCTTTGGGAATGAAATAATCTATTATTCCTCCTATAAGAAATCCCACTATTACAGGTAACCACATTATTAATGCGTATAATTTGAATGAATCGTAGAATGGTTTTAATGCTGGTGTAAAATAACTGATTATTAAAAAAACGATTAAAAATATCCCTAAGATAAAAAGCCGTTCTTTGTACCATTTTTTTGGTTTATGACAGCATGTACCGCAACTTGTTTCGATTTCTTTAGGTTTTTTTCTAAATTTCAATATATCACTCTGTTACATGGTCATATGCCATTTTTATCAGTTGAACAACATGATCATCATCAAGTGAGTAGTAGACAGATTTGCCTTCTTTTCTGTATTTTACTAGTTTTTTATCTCGAAGTGTTCTTAATTGATGTGATACTAATGATATACTCATACCTACAATTGCTGATAAGTCACAGACACAAAGTTCTTCTTTTGACAGTGCGTATAATATTTTTAGTCTTGTTTTATCTGATGTTGCTTTGAAAGTCTCTGCCATTTCTTGATATGTAGTTTCTTTTATCATTTGCTTTTTAACTTTATCAACTTTATTCTTGTTTATTATCTTTATTTGGCACACATCTTCTTTGTTCATATTTACCAACAATATTATTTGAACATTTATTCAAATGTTCAATCAAGTATTAAATTTTTTGGTATAAATATCACAGCATAGTCACTAAAAAATATTTTATTTGAGAATTTTTCCAGTTTCCATATACCACAAATATAAATCAAGTTCAGCCAAAGTAAGATTTGTTTCTTTAGCAAGCTTTCTCAATAAATCCTCTATCTCAAGGTATTTCTTTTTCGTAAGAGTCTTAGGTTTTTCTATTAGTTTATTGTCTACCAAAATGTCAATAATGTGAAAATCAATTATTGCGTAATCATCAAAACCAACATTTCTTAGAAAATGACTGTTATGCAAACAAACTCCACCAAATCCCCCAACAAAATTTTGAAAATTTTTACCTTTTCTAGCAATTTCTAAATCATACACATATTTCTTATTATAACATATCTTCTCTATCTTTTTGATTTTTACGAATGTTAGATCAGAGTGTAATATCTTTTTTAGTTTCTTAAGATTTTCACATGAACCATATTTTTCTATTTCAGCTATAACTTCTCTTATTTTTTCTCTCGATGGTTGATTTATATGCTTCCATCTCATTATTTTATTATATAGTGGCGTATGTCGTCCATTAACTTTTGTTTTAATGTTTAGTTGTTTATGTGCATCATGAAGTAATTTACCTACATATGGGATTACTTCGGTTTTATTAATAGGAATAGTATTTTTAATATCGTATGGTTGAATAATACCACTGAAATCTATTGTATTAGCTTTTGTTGATTTATATCCTTTCGATTTTTTTACACAAAATCTTGCATTTACTTCTACCATTAATAGAAGTATTAATAAATCTTGAGCCAAATTATTTGAATTTGTCGACACGCTGAAATAAGATTTAGATTTTTTCCAACCATCTCCTTCCCAATAACCTTGCAAAAAGCTTAGTATATTTTCAAAACTGGCTTTAAATACAATTTTTGGAATTTTTTTTGTGGTAGCTATTCCTTTTATTTTTAGAATATCCCTAATTAAATAAAAAAATCCAAGGTTATGGACCTTTGATATATACACATTCCTATGTTTTGGTTTGTATTCTTTTACTTTTACACCAAAAATTTTTGATATAAGATTATTGAGTTTTTTAAATCTTTCTAACTCATCTAAGCCTAATGTAGTCTCAATTGGATTTTTAGTAACTGACGTTTCTGCGATGAATAATCCTATTATCCAAAAAAAATCCTTATCTAATTTTATTATTGATTTAATAGTATTAGGTGATCTTCTAAATGATATTTTTACCTTAAATTTTTTTAAAATATCATTACTATATGCTTTTTTAGGCAAGCCTGCAATAGTTTCTAAAGGTATGATACTTCTAAAATGCTGAGTATATTGATTTTTTCTAATTATCTTTGATTTATAGTTCGCTCTTACATAATTACAATATTCTTCACTTTTTAAGTAGATTTCACTAAAAATATTTCTTTTTATAAATTCGTCAACAATGTTTAATTCTTCTTTTAATGAATTGAGAATTGGAAGTTTTTTAGGAATTGTAATATAATCATCAACTTTTAAGTTTCTTACTTCTACAGGTATTATTTCTTCGCCGTTGAAAGTAAAAATACTATGATCTCCACTAACTACAACGTTTCTACCTAGTTTCATATAAATTTTAAATAAATTTTTTTTATAATTATGTTGTATAATATTGGTTATTGGAGCAACTTCAAATTTTAGTGTTTTAGGGTTAAATGAAAAAGTTTCTAATTTTTTATTTTTAAACTCTCCATCGATATACTGACTAAATAAGTCTCCTATATTTATTAAATCAATATTTCCATCAATGATTACTAAAATTTTTTCATAATAAGGTAGACTTGCTTCCTTAAAACCAAGGCCTTTAATATTTTTTACAAGCCATTCTCTTAAATGCTTTTGATTAGCATTATTAGTTATATTACTTAATTTGTTTTTATATATTCTTGAGCACAATATATATTCTGCTCTTGCATTCGGAAATCTATGTCCATATTCCTTCAATTTATTGCAAAGTATCTCTTTTGAGCCTTCACAAAAATGATTCCCAATTTCATTTTGAATTCTTATTGTTTTTTCAGCGTTAAAATTTGCAGTCAAAATACAGAAACACATTTCTGAAAAAAGTTCATCATTAGATTTTTTATTTATGTTTTTAAACTCTAGTATCCTTTGATTAACTACACTACTAACATCGCTTTTTTTCAGTGATTCAATCTTGTTTATTAATTCTTGCATGTACAGCAACCGTTTTTGATTAGAAGGATATATCAATCTTCATTTTAAAAAAGAAATGGGAGGGGCAGCTCAATCAGGAGAAGGATCTTATTAAAAAAATTGAGGAAAGGAGGAAAGGATGGGATGTTCTTAAATGGGATCTCCCTGACTTTGTACCCCTGTGACAAATTCAACCTAAATTTGAGTGCTTCTTATCACCTCATCTTCTGTTAATCAGGCTTTTAAATGCCCCCGTAACACCTCTAATTAACAATTGTTAATATATATACGGTATTTAAACGTTTTGGTGGTTTCAGTAGTTCCGAAAGTGCTCTAAAACAGGAGTAAAACCTGGTAAAATTAGTGTGTTGATAAAAGATTATAGGAGGTAGATCAATAATCTCTATCTATTGAGATTAAAACTTGAAGATTTTTACTGAAAAATTAGAAAATATTCATGGAATAAATTAATTGAAAAGTGAATAATAAACCTGATTTGAATAGAATGTTATCCTCCCCCCGGATCTATCGTGTATAGTATAGTTCCAAAGTATTTTGAGGTTATAAGATGGTCTTGTTTTACTTCTCCAAATAGAGCAAGCCATATCAAGATATCAGCGAGTAACCAAAGGTTATACAAAAGAACTGAAAACAAGAAATAGAATATTCTGATAAGATAATTCTTAGAAGTGGTCTTAGGGAGAAATGAATGCTTTTTAACTTTGTAACTGGTTTCTATACCCCAACGCTTACCATACAATAAGAAGAGTCTTTGAGCAAGATCCACATCATTCTCGTTGAATTGTTCATTTGTAGCAAATGCACGTTTTTTTCCTTCATCATCTTCAACAATTACCACATTGAAAAGTGAGTTTTCCATTTCATAATCATTGATTACTGTTGGTGCTGGAAGTATTTCCAGGAGTTTCTTAATCCTGGAATTAGCAGTACATGGCATGAGGAATTTAAGTCTGAAATGTTTAATTGTATTAATTGATTTTGAATCAAAGAATCCACGGTCAGCATAGACTCGTTTGATCTTTATACGTTCTAGTGCATAAGTAAATAGTTTTTTGAGGATCTTTTCTTTAGTATCAAAAGGTCCAACGGGCAATGCAAGAAGTGTGAATCTTTTTCCTGATTCAACGATGTTAATGGTTGCAAACTTGTAACATTTTGTAGTTCCTCGCTCTGGTTTTTTACCAACAACCATTGGAGCAGCTCTATCTCCATAAAAATACCATTCCGTATAATCTATTGCCACATCATACGATTTTCTCAGATCAATAACATTAGACTGTTTGGTCATTTCCCATAGGATTTCAAAAAGAGTGAGATACATTTTTTGAATTTCTTTCAAATCATTATGATTTTTAATATGATATAGTAGTGTATCTGAGTTTGGACTTTTTTGTCCTTTGATTTCTTTGAAAGTTTTACTACCGTTTTCTGCAAAGTCTCTTGTCATTCCCATATGGATCATGAGATCAATGAATTGTTTCTTCTTGTAGAGGCTGTTATAGTTTAGTTTAAAATCAATAAACGGTGAAAATCGTTTTTTTACAAGTTGACAAATCTCTCTGGTTTTCTTATCTCTAATATAATATTGATTTCTGGTCTTAGTCAGTTTTTTAATTTTCTTTGATTTCAGAGATATTATATCAAGTGTTATTCCAAATTTATCTGTGATTTCTTCAATTTTATCTGTGATAAAATCAAGCAATTCCTTAGTTTCACTGTTAAGTATATGGTTTTGGAAATATCCTATTTGTCTTCTGTTTGGTAGTTCTTTGAATCCAAGTTGTATTGCTTCTTCCGGATGATTCTTTAAATGTTGTCTTGTTTGGGTTATGAATCTAAATTTCTTTAATCTCTGATAAAGAATGAATCTCATGAGGGATTCGTAGGAGAATTTAATTTTTCGATATTCTTGATGTTTTATTATCGATATGTCGAGTTTTTCTATGAAGTCAGCTATGCAGATATTTTTTTCTTTGTTGAATAGTTCGAACGTGTTATACATCTCCTTTTCAATTTTTGTTCTGGAGATATTTTGTTTGTTTGATTTCATTTGGGATTACAACCTATATTACTAATAGTAATATACTAATAGTAATATAATATATAAATGTACTGAATTAAGATTATATACTATTAGTAATATAGCAATGATAATGGCAAAGGTGATGCTTGAGGGATATAAATGCGAACGTTGTGGGCATGAGTGGCTACCACGAAATAAAAGAGAATATCCTAATGTATGTCCTAAATGTAAAAGCCCTTATTGGGATAAACCAAGAAAAAAATCAAAAAATTGAAATTTAAATATTATATAAAAGTTTCATTTCACTATTAAATGACGTATTGGATAATAACATCCATTTGAAAATATAGATTTTATATCTTTCTTCATTAGATAGGTTAGGAAATATTTCTTTAAGAAAATCTGAATAGTTTTTTCCTTCGTTTATTATATCAATTCTAATGTGTTGAAACTTCCTCTCCATTTCTTGAGCAATCTCTTCTTCTAACCCAATTTTTTCAAATAGTGGTTTTCTTTTTTCTTCTAATAATTTTTTATGCTTTTTTTAAATGGAGTTATTACTTTTTCAAATAATTCACATGACTTTTTTATAAATCCATTTGCTGAAAAACAAATTAGAATTGATGAATTCAGGACGCTGAAAAGATTTTTTAGTCAAAGATCTCATTAATTAAAATAAAAAAATTCTTTGTTTTTCCATTTGGATGTAATGTATGGGTACGATATAACATGAGTTTGGAAATTTTAGTTTTTAAAATTGATATGGTTTCTCCGTAATGGGCATGTTTTTAAAGAAGAATTTGTTTTGTTGCTTGAGGGAAAAAATGCCATACCATGATATTGAAAGAGGCTGGTATAAATTAATGGACGATTGGAAAAATGGGACTGAAAGAGAAAAGGAAATTAGGAGAAAAATAATGGAAGGAATTAAAAGGTCTGGAAAAACTCCACAAGAATATGTTAGAGAATTATGTGAAAAAAATAAAAGAAAGAATGAAAAAAGATTCAGAAAGTTAGATAAAAAAAATACTCCTAACATTGAACGAGCAATAATTTTATGTGAATACATAGGTACTGCATTTCCGTTGGCATTAGCTGGTTATGTATATAATCCTTTCAACAAGAAACGGAAAAAATAATATCAGAAATTATTTTGTATTTTAGTTTTGGATATTCTTTGGCGTTTTTTTGCATTCGGAGGTACTGGGTTTCAGTAGTTCCGAAAGTGGTTAAAAACAGAAGGAAAACCGGGTAAAATTAGTGTATTGATAAAAGATTATAAGGAGTAGATCAAGAATTTCTATCTATTGAGATTAAAACTTGAAGATTTTTACTTAAAAAATCGAAAATATGCCTGGTATAAATTAATTGAAAAGTGAATAATAAACCTGATTTGAATAGAATGTTATCCTCCTCCCGGGTCAATCGTATAAAGTATAGTTCCAAAGTATTTTGAAGTAATAAGATGGTCTTGTTTTACCTCTCCAAAAAGAGCAAGCCAGAGAAGCATGACAAGATTACCAAGTATCATGCGTCCTTTTGGGTATTCTTCTAAACCTTTCTCATAGATTTTTACTTCCTTTACCATAACTATCAAATTATGGAATTCCTAGGAAATTAAATAATTTATGTGAAGAATTCCAAAGCATTACTTTCCAAAACTCAAAATATCTTTGGTACTTTGAGTTTGAAAGTTATCAAAAAGGTATATCTGACCACAACACGATATATCTTTGGTATTCATTGCTCTGGTAAAGAATATCTACTTTTACAGGACTAGGTATTCTTAGTATAAAAGCGTATTTTTAACCAGTAAAAGTGTATTCAAATCTCGTATTGTCTGGTGGATGTGAGGATGATTGAATTAGAAAACAATCGCCCCTAAAAAACTATTTATATCGAAAATCGATATCGTAATTCGATATTATGATTAAAAATCTATACAACGGATTTATACGAATACACATAATCTATCATGCTACAGAAGAAAAAATATGTGGAATAGAGATAATAGAAGAACTCAGAAGACATGGATATACGGTAAGCCCTGGAACAGTTTATCCTATTTTACACAAAATGAACAACGATAAATTACTTGTTGCTCACAATGAAATCAAGGATGGTAAACGGCGCATTTATTACAAAGCAACATCTCAAGGAAAAAAAGTATTAGACCAAACTCGTGAAAAAATCAAAGAACTTTACGATGAGGTCATACTTAATGAATAGAAAATCTTTTTTAAAAGGATTTACAAGAAACCTGATAATTGTTGGTTTAGTTAGTTTATTTACTGATCTTAGCAGCCAAATGGTATTTCCAT
>JAGMDE010000077.1 GCA_023128855.1 Thermoplasmatales archaeon
CAGGTGTAGATACAGATGGAGATGGCATAGGTGATACACCATATAATATATCTGGTGGGAATAATCAAGACCTTTATCCATTGATGTATCCATGGGGTGAAAATCGACCTATTGCAGATTTCACCTATTCAAAATTACAAAGAAAATTTGATGGGTCGTCATCCTATGACCGTGATGGAATCATTGTGAATTGGACCTGGGATTTCGGCGATGGTACAACTGGATATGGAATGATTGTTATCCATACCTATTATGAAGCTGGGACATATAATGTGAAGTTGACAGTTACAGATGATGATGGGTTTGAAAATAGTATAACAAAGAGCATCGAAGGTGAAGGAAATAAACCACCTAATGCTCCGATAATAAGTGGTCCCTCTACTGGGAAGGCCGGTAAACCTATATCCTATGTTTTTGTAACAGGGGACCCAGATGGAGATGACGTATATTACAATATTCTCTGGGGAGATGGAACATTTAAGGACTGGTTTGGTCCCTTTGAGTCAGATCAAATGGTATCAGTAAATCACACATGGTCTGAACCAGGGGTATATACAATTAAGGCTAGAGCTAAGGATGCTTGGGGTACTGTGGGTGAGTGGTCGGCACTGAACGTTATCATGCCAAAAAACAAAAACAGCCACAGTCAATCTCAGAGTCGTTCTCAGAGCCAAAGCCAATCAGTTACTATCAAACGACTTGTTGTAGTTGTACCCCGTGTGAGATAAACACCACATCAGCAATAAGGGGAGTTACATCCTCGCAGGAAGGTATCACGTCAGCTTACAAATCTAGTCCGAGATAATATAAACATTTATATATTCTATTTGCTTGTAAAATAGATTGGGGAAGTAAAATATGAAGAGAAAAATTGTAGGTGTTTTAGTTTGTATACTGATGATTGGTAGTGTTCTGGCAAGTGCAACCGTAAACGTAAATGGGGAAACAGTTTTGTTTGATATCGAAGATGGAACAATTAGTGTAACCATACCTGTGGGAACATATGAAATTGAAAGCACTGAACAGGGAGATGAAATCTCTGTTGAAGACTTTGGTCGTTTATTGATCCCGGGAAAACCAAATGTACCATCGAAGATATTTTCTATTGCTATTCCACCTGGAGCTGAGGTTGTTGATGTTAGTTTTGAAGTCTCTGATAGTATCGTTCTTACCGGTAGTTATGAGGTGCCACCAGTGTCTTTACCAAGAGTGATATGTGAGGAAGATCCTGAAGTTTATCAACAAGAGTTAAACCAGTATAATGAAAACTATAACGAGGTTTATGGTAGTGATGATCCATATCCGTCTTCGGTTGTAGAATTTGTTCGCACCGCTGGTTACAGGAAGTACAATTTGGTGGATGTTAGAGTTAATCCATTTACTTATTATCCATTGTCTGGTGAATTGGTTTATTGCCCTGAGATCACTATTGATGTTAGCTATACGTTTCCCGAAGGTTTTTCCTATGAGGATATAATGGTTGACAATATTCCTAGAGCAGAACAACTTGCAGAAAAAATTATTTATAACTATGACGAAGCAAGTAGTTGGTATCCAAGTGGTTCGACAGGTAGAGAAACTTATGATTATATCATTATTACACTTGATTCATTGACCTCAAAAGTAACACCATTGGCGGACTGGGAGGTATCTAAGGGTAGAAGTGTGTATGTTGCGACTACTGACTGGATAGATTCACACTATAATGGTTGGGACCTTGCTGAGAAAATGAGAAACTTTTTAAGAGATAAATATCCCTCAGGAAAATGGGGTATTTTAGATGTTTGCCTTATCGGTAGTTATGATAATGTGCCCATGCGTCTTACAGCTCAAAATGTAGGATATGGGGCACCAGAGACTGATTACTACTATGCAGAACTCTCCCTTCCAGATAGTGAATCTTGGGATAAGGATGGAGATCACCAGTATGGTGAAGACTCTGATCCTATTGATTTCTATGTGGAGGTAAATGTTGGAAGGATTCCTTGGAGCAACGCTGATACGGTGAAACATATTTGTGAAAAATCTGCTGCTTATGAACAAAACAATGATCCAGCATTTAAGAAGAACATTCTCCTTATTGGTACTTTCTTCTGGCCTGATACTGACAACGCGGTGCTAATGGAGGCAAAGGTTGATCAAGGGTGGATGTCTGATTGGACAATGACACGTATGTATGAAGAGGCTCAGTCTTCATATCCGTGCGATTATGATGTGAGTTATGCTAATGTAAAGAATGTGTGGTCTGCCGGCTCGTATGCCTTTGTTGACTGGGCTGGCCATGGTTCACCTACTGCTTGTTATGAATATTACCCATCACAGGCTTTTGTAGACACAGACACCTGCAACTACTTGAATGATGACTATCCAGCGATTATTTTCGCTGATGCGTGTAGTAATTCTGATACCGATTATAATAACATAGGTCAGATGATGATGAAGCAAGGCGCCATTGGCTTCCTTGGATCTACAAAGGTTGCTTTTGGACTTCACGGCTGGAATGATCCGTATGATGGTTCTAGTCAATCACTTGATTACTTCTTTACCACTTGTGTTACTTCTGGAGATTACTCGCAGGGTCAGGCTCATCAATGGGCTTTACATGAGATGTATACAAACGATCTATGGTATTATACAAGGTTTGAAATGTTCGAATGGGGTTCCCTTTGGGGTAACCCTGATCTTACAATGGGTGTTGTAAGTCGTCCACCAGAGACGCCAACGAAACCAGATGGACCAGAAGAGTGGACTATAGATATAGAGGCTACCTTCACAAGTACCACTACAGATCCTGATGGACATAGCATCTATTACTTGTTCAACTGGGGAGATGGAACCAATAGTGGATGGCTTGGTCCATATGCCTCTGGGCAGACTGGAAAGGGGTCACATGCCTGGACTGAGCTTGGAGACTTCCAGATAAAGGTAATGGCCCGAGATCAGTTCGGTGTTCCAAGCGACTGGTCAGAATCAGTTAATATTTCAATTGTTGAAAATGAACCGCCAGAAAAACCAATAATATCAGGTCCAAAAACTGGGGCAGCACATAAGGCCTTGAATTTTATATTTGTTTCAACAGACCCAGATGGACACGATTTATACTACATGGTCCATTGGGGAGATGGCCACTATATACCCTATCAAGGGCCATATGCTTCAGGTGAAACAGTAACATTTAGTCATTCATGGAGCGAGGCAGGAAATTATACAATTATTGCAAAAGCAATGGATCAATATGGAGCGAAAAGTCCACAGAACAGCATTAAATTAAAGATAACTGAGAGCAATAACAGGATGATAGTTAACCCCGCATTGCTTCGAATTCTAGAAATTCTCATGGATCATTTTCCACTGTTAGAACGATTCCCTAATGCGTTTCCAATACTCAGATACATATTAGGAGGATAAAATAGCCCACCTAAAAATCTCTTTCTTCTTCTATTTAGCAACATTTGAATTAAACTATAATACTATAAATTTATGATTTGGAGGAGGCAAGAAAGAAAATGAAAAAGAAAATAATAGGTATTTTGGTTTGTACGCTGTTGATAGCCGCTACTGTTTTTCCAGTAGCAGGAACTGTGACGAGGACGGCAGAGCTGGTGGGAACAGGGAATACACCGCATCAACCACCAACGTATGACATAGTGTATGAGACAGTCTGGGATGGATGGGACGGCGATAGATTCCCCTTTGGGCGGTCTGACTTTGGTTTCTTAGGGATACCCTTTACAGGATGGACGCCGCCAGACCCAATTATCGCTGCCGGGCCTGAACATTTAGTGGCAATGACGAATGGCGCGATCGCCTTTTTCCAAAAGGACGGGACCAAGATCTTCCAGGACGAAATTGAAGATAGCTATGGCTTCTGGGGTGAAGTAGGGGCCACCTACTTTGTGTTTGACCCTGAAGTAATCTACGATCCCCATACAGACCGGTTCATGGCACTAGCGGCAGAGCGAGGACCAGGAAGCAAATCATACTATCTACTAGCTGTATCTGATGATGCAAATCCTAGTGGCTCGTGGTATAAATACCGTATTGACGTGACAAGTCTGGCAGGAGGGGATATTGACTCTCCAAACATTGGCGTGGACTCTCAAGCAGTCTACCTTACAGCCGATTTTTTCACTGGTGGACAGAAGTACCTTGTCTATATATTGGAAAAGGAACCTTTGCTTAGCGGCTCAATCGGCGTGACACGGAGCATGCTGATCACTGGTTCACAGTCGTATGGAATCCCAGTAATCTATGGTTATTCACCAGCGATGTATATGATTGAGCACTTTGAGGGATCGACCAATACCAAATTACGACTGCATGCTATCACAGACCCGTTGGGCACACCGCAACAGGTGACGTATGATTTAAATGTTCCTTCTTACTCGCCACCTGAGGATCCTCCCCAGAAGGGAACGTCAGTACGGCCGGAGACATTCGATAGCCGTTTCTGGAGCTGCGTATGGCGAAATGGCTCCCTGTGGGCCACACACCACCAGGGGAGCACCCGCGTTATGGCACGTTGGTACGAGATAACGACGAATGACTGGCCATCAAATGGTGTGCCGGAGTTGGTACAGTCCGGTGACATCGACCCTGGACCAAGCATCCGCACCTTCTTTTCAGCCATAGCCCCGGACGGGTACGGCAATGCCGCGATGTGCTTTGCGCGATCTTCGCCAGATGAATACATATCGATGGCACGGTGCACAAGACGATCAGATGATCCTTTGGGAACGATGCGTGATGTAGTAATAGTTAAGAACAGTGACGCACCCTATAATGGTGGTAGATGGGGAGATTACAGTGGAGTAAGCTGTGATCCATCAGACGACAAAACATTCTGGATGCATGGAGAATACACACCTGGAGGCGACATATGGAACACATGGATCTCTAATTGTAAAGCGCCAAATTACCCACCAGATGCACCAGAGATCACAGGTCCAACTATTGGAGCAGTAGGACTAGAATATGAGTATACTCTTGAAACAACAGACCCAGAAGGTGAAGATGTCTGTTACTATGTCGAATGGGGGGATGAGACTAACAACGGGTGGATTGGTCCATATGCTTCTGGTGAAGAGGTAACTGTCAATCATACATGGACTTCACCAGATGATTACGAGATAAGAGCAAAAGCCAAGGATATTAATGATGCTGAAAGTGATTGGTCTGATGTAATCGTTTTAACCATAGTTGTTACTGATCCGCCAAGTGTACCAGATATATCAGGTACAGAACAAGGAAAACCAGGAGAGTCTTATAGTTATTATTTCACATCGACAGATCCTGATGGAGATGATGTATCATATTTCATTGATTGGGGAGATGGAAGTGTACCAGATTGGACGCCTTATCGAACTTCTGGAGCAATACTCAAAGAAAATCATGAATTTTCTGAACAAGGAAACTTTACAATCAAAGCAAAAGCAAAGGACATTTATAATGCTGAGAGCGACTGGGCAACACTGGAGGTTACAATGCCAAGAAACCGAGCAATGCAGAGACCATTCCTAAACTTCCTACAACAATATCCAATATTGTATCAGCTATTACAGAGATTCTTACGACTCTAAAAACACGAACAAATAAATCAATCTCTTTTCTTTCTTTTTTCTTTTTATAATTTACATCCCCTTAAACCATGCTATACATCCTTGTTTTCATGATATAATAGGCATATTTTCTCTTTTGATTCTACAATTTGACGTAGTGGGTTATAGTAAATTATTGATATGAAATCAGTCTAATACGCCTAAATCTTTCCTATTTTTATCCTTGTTTTTATCGCATAGATTTAAATCCCTTCGAGAGAGATGTACGCCGCCTACCGGGGTCAAGCTTAAAGTTCCTTTTAGTAACGGTTTTTGACAGGTTAAAAAAACAGAGTAAATAGTTAAATACATCTGTTGCGGGGTTATAGTGATGTTGAGATGAAATCAGAATGTAAGCCCCTATTTTTTGTAACAGAAACAGATGTTGATATTAACAGTTGTTAAGGAAATACTTAAATCAAATTAACTAATACTAATTATAAAATAAGGGAGGTAAAAACTATGAATAGGAAAAAAATAGTAGGTAGTATTTTTGTTTGTATGCTGATGTGCGTTACTGTTTCTACAGTAACAGGGACTAGTAATATAGAGAAAAATCCAAATATAATACCAAACCAAGAACCAAATGTAACCAATTTTGCTCCATGGACACTATTGGCGGTCCATGATATTGGAGCTACAGGTGAAACTGGACTAAATGGCAATGCTGGTGCTGAATTTGATGGAACATATCATTATAGTACTCGTTGGGCGTCTAATTTAATCCATCAATACGATAATGCTGGAAATTTATTAGATGAATTTTCTATACCTGGTGTAACTGGCTTAAGAGATCTTGCTTGGGACGGTCAATATATGTACGGTGGTGCTGCTGCAGGTCAAGTTTTTAAAATGGATTTTGCAAATAAGCAACTTGTTGATACATTCTCTGGTGCATTTCAAAGTAGAGCCATTGCATATAACCACGATACAGATGAGTTTTATGTATCAAACTGGGGAGATCCGGTTTGGGTTCTAGATAATACTGGAGCAATTGTTAATCAATTTAATCTTGTTACAACAACAAGTACATATGGACTTGCATATGATCCAGACCCAAATGGTCCATATCTTTGGGTATTTGACCAAACAACTGGAGCCACATCTACTATATATCAGTGGGATTTAACTGCTGGTGCATTTACTGGAACTACATATGATGTAAATGCTGATGTGGGTTCAGGAATTGGTATTGCAGGCGGTTTATGGTTATCACCAGACTATCAGCAAGGATTAATGTGTATTGGAGGTTGTGTCCAAGACAGTTCTGCTCCGGGTGTAACGGATTATTTATTCGTATATGAGCTTTATACGACAAACAGTCCACCAGAAATACCAACTATAGATGGTCCGACTATTGGAATAGCAGGAGTAGAGATTGAGTATACTCTTGAAACTACAGACCCTGAAGATGAAGATGTTTATTACTATGTTGAATGGGGAGATGGAGATAATACAGGTTGGATTGGTCCCTATGCATCAGGTGAAGAGGTGACCGTCGGTCATACTTGGACTTCACCAGATGATTATGAGATAAGGGCAAAAGCCAAGGATATTAATGATGCTGAAAGTGATTGGTCTGATGTAATCGTTTTAACCATAGTTGTTACTGATCCTCCAAGTGTACCAGATATATCAGGTACAGAACAAGGAAAACCAGGAGAGTCTTATAGTTATTATTTCACATCGACAGATCCTGATGGAGATGATGTATCATATTTCATTGATTGGGGAGATGGAAGTGTACCAGATTGGACGCCTTATCGAACTTCTGGAGCATTACTCAAAGAAAATCATGAATTTTCTGAACAAGGAAACTTTACAATCAAAGCAAAAGCAAAGGACATTTATAATGCTGAAAGTGACTGGGGTGAACTCGAAGTCACAATGCCAAGAAACAGAGTAGTTAATAGACCATTCCTGCAGTTCCTAGAGAATCATCCAAACATGTTCCCATTACTTCAAAGATTGATACAAAGATTAGGACTACAATAATTTTTAGTCCAAAACCTCTCTTTTTTTTTATATATTGTGGAAATTAAATCATCATATACAATGAATGGAAAAAAAAGGAAAATAAAATGTAAAGAGTGCAAACCAAAGACAAAAGTTTAAATAAATTGTATCTATTTAACAAATGTTAATTTGGGGAAGTAAAATATGAAGAGAAAAATTGTGGGTATTTTTGTTTGTATGCTGATGATAGGCAGTGTTCTAGTGGTTGCTGGTGTAAGTGATGATAGAGACAGCACAATAAGTGTAAACATACCTATTGGTTCATATGAAATAATAAGCACTGAACAGGGAGATGAAATCTCTGTTGAAGACTTTGGTCGTTTATTAATTCCAGGTAAACCTAATTTGCCTTCTAAGATATTTTCAATTGCAATTCCTCCTGGTGCTGAACTTGTAGATATTGATTTTGAATTTGGAGATGCAATAATTCTTCCAGGTAATTATGAGGTTCCACCTGTACCATTACCCGGTGTAATTGGTGAGGTAAACCCTGAAATCCATCAACAGGAACAAAGAAACTATGAAAAAAATTTTAACTCAGTGTATTTATCTGATGAACCTTATCCATCAACAAATGTTGAATTTGTAAGAACTGCAGGTTTTAGAAAATATAATCTTGTAGATGTAAGAATTAATCCATTTACATATTATCCTTTATCTGAGGAATTGATTTACTATCCTGAAGTAGACATTTCTGTTGAATATGAGTTTCCTGAAGGATATTCTGCTGATGATATAATGGTTGATAATATTGCTGATATGGAACAACGAGCAGAAAAAATTGTTTTTAATTATAATCAAGCTAAAACTTGGTATCCAACTGGTCCAGTAGGCAGAGTTACATATGATTATGTTATTATCACTACTAATTCATTGGAATCTTCGGTATCTTCATTGGCTAATTGGGAGGAATCCAAAGGTAAAAGCGTTAAAGTTGTAACCACCTCTTGGATTAGTTCAAATTATAATGGGTACGATCTTGCAGAGGAAATGAGAAACTTCCTGCGGGATAAATATCCATCAGGCGAATGGGGCATCGAGGATGTATGCCTTGTGGGTCATTACGATGACGTTCCTATGCGACGTTGTGAGCAAAACACAGGTTATGGAAAACCTGAGACCGATTACTATTATGCAGAGCTTTCTTTACCTGATAGTCAGTCCTGGGATGCTGATGGTGATCATAAATGGGGTGAAGACTCTGATCCTATTGATTTCTATGCGGAGGTAAATGTTGGAAGGATTCCTTGGAGTAGCACAACAACTGTTTCAAATATTTGTCAAAAATCTGTTGACTATGAACAGAATGATAATCCAGCTTTTAAAAACAACATTCTGCTTCTTGGAGCTTTTTTTTGGTCTAATACTGACAATGCAGTTTTAATGGAGGAAAAGATTGATCAACCATGGATGGCAGATTGGACTATGACAAGGATGTATGAACAAGGCTACTCGTCATATCCAAGTGATTACAACCTTAATTATAATAATGTTAAGTCAGTTTGGTCAGCAGGAACTTATAGTTTTGTAAATTGGGCGGGTCATGGTTCACCAACTTCTTGCCATGTCATGTATTCAAAAGGTAGTGCATTTGTTGATTCAAACACTTGTAACTTCTTGAATGATGACTATCCGTCAATTGTTTTTGCTGATGCATGCAGTAATTCAGACACAGATCATCTAAATATTGGTCAAGCTATGCTTAAACAAGGTGCTGTTGGATTCCTGGGTTCTACTAAAGTTGCATATGGAATGCCTGGTTGGAATGATCCTTCTGATGGTTCAAGTCAGTCAATGGATTATTTCTTTACAACCAAGGTAACATCTGGAGATTACACACAAGGTGAAGCCCATCAATGGGCTCTTCTTGAGATGTATACAAACAGTCTATGGTATTATACTAAATATGAAATGTTCGAATGGGGTGCATTATGGGGTAACCCTGATCTTGGAATAGGAGAATCTGGTCCTGAACCAGAGGAACCGCCATATGAACCAAGTAACCCCAGTCCATGGGATGGACAAACAGGCGTAGATATTGATGCTGATTTGAGTTGGACTGGTGGAGACCCTGATGAAGGTGATACTGTTGTTTATGATGTCTACCTTGAGGCAAATAACCCTAATCCAACTACAAAGGTTTCTGATGATCAATCAGAGACTACTTTTGATCCAGGAACTCTTGAATATGGTACTATTTATTATTGGAAAATCCATGCTAAAGATAACCATAATTTTGTAACTAGAGGTCCAATTTGGCATTTCACAACTGAAGAGTTACAAAATGAACCTCCAGATGCACCAACTATCGATGGTCCTACAAGTGG
>JAGMDE010000078.1 GCA_023128855.1 Thermoplasmatales archaeon
GCTTAATATTTCTTTTATCATAAATTTTTAGAAATTTTTTTCCATCTACAAAATAAAATATAAGTTTATCAATTGTTGTCTTTCTTCTCATTGCTTCAATTACTAAATCTTCACGCTCTTTCCTCCAATCCTCAATCAGATTAACCCAATCATTTTCAACTAATTTTTCTTTTCTTTTAAAACCATATATACAATTGAAACCTTTTTTTAGAAATCTTTCAGGAAACATTAATCTATCAATATCTACAGAATCTAACTTATCAATATTGAACTGCTCTAGATTATAGTATACGGGGCTACCAAATCCAACTATAAGTCTACTGATATTAGGTGGATCAAGATACTGTTTAATAATTTGAATATTTTTCATTGTTTCTTCATAGTCAATTCTCTTCTCATTAGGATAATTGATTACAATATTATATCTGTTATCTATATCGTTTTCTTTGCAGAATTTTAATGCCGCAATATTGTCGATTACTCGTATACCTTTATTCATTTTTTTCAAATAATTTTTACTAAAACTTTCAATACCTGTTAATAGGTTTGAAAATCCAGCTTCTTTTAAGAGTTTATAATCATTGCTTTTTAAATGATCGGTTCGGGTTTCAACCATGAAAGAAAAATCTGTTTTCAATTTTTTAATTTCTTCAAGTAAATTTCTAAAATTTTTTTTAGGTAGAACGTTACCTACCAACGAAAAAGATAACATTTCATATTTATTAAAAAGAAATTTTATTTCTTTAATTATTTTATCAATATTTTTTTCTGTATACTTTTTGTGCAGTAAATTAAGATTACAAAAAGTACATTTATTCCACCAACAACCACGAGATATCTCAACAGGAAGCCTACCATAAAGATAAAAGTATTGTTTCACTTCATTAAATGCTGAACCTAATTCTTCATAAAAAGAATCGAAAGATGGAATCGGTAAACTATTTAGATCAACTACATCATCCGATTTGTTCCAAATAATCTCTTTCCCGGCTCTATATATTAAATGCGGTATAGATTCATAATTTTGATAATCTGAAGCAAGAAGAAAGAGAGCATCTTCGGCGTCTCCAGATACGATGAAATCAACATAATCAAAAGCTTCTAAAACTTTTATTCCCAATTGATCAACTGTTCTACTCCCATGAAAAATAATCTTTTTCTCTGAATCTAATCCCTTAATTTTTTTAGCAACTGCTAACGAGGGTAGAAGCTGTCCATAATCTATAGAAAATCCAATAATATCATAATTTTTCCAATCAACATTTTCTATAAGCCAATTACAAAATTTATCTGTCTGTTGAACGTAACTCTCGAAAGTAAAATTTTTTTGAATATCTCGATTCTTAGATATCTTTTTATTGAAATATTTTCTAAATTTATCCTTGTTTTTTTTCCAATGTTCTGGAAAAACATACTTGGAAAAAGCCATCTGGGCTGGATATGTCTCATTGGGACCATAAATTAGAAAGTTGTAATTATTTAAACCATAAAACTCAGTTGCTTTAAGATAGAGATGCCGTGTCCTTATGTTAATGTTCCTTTCTTTTAAATATCCCTCAAAAATTGATAGTGGTACCGTTGGTATTGTGGTTCCGGCAAAAGGCATAGCTATAAGTAGAACATTTTTTTTATCTATACTCATCTCTTAATCACATTTTTTTCGATAAAGAAAGTCCTTATATATTTAACTCTTTTGAATTTTTCAACAACCTACATATTAACATATAAGAACGGCACTTCCAATTTTAGAAAGTTATCTATTTTTTCTCAGGTTCACATAGTTGATATAAGATATCTGATGCTCTAAGGAGATCCTCTTTTTTAACGAAACATAACATCTCTGGGGGGCAGGTCACGAACTCTACAATGTTAATCTTATTAATTGCCAGTTCATTCGCTATCGTCGCTAAAATCCCTGGTGTTTTTTGCATTTGTGGATGTATATATATGTTGATTTCGGCAAGATTCTTCTCTTTCGTTATGATCTTATCTTTTGGGAACAAAGCTATTACCTTTTCAAGATTCTTTTCGTCGATCAGGAGTCTTATTGATTCATTTGCCTGCATTACCCTAAGAACATCCCCTCGAACATAACTGATAATTTCGAATAGTTTAGGGAGAATATGCTGAACCTCAGCATCTTTGCTGAGGGATATTTCTGCTAAGTTACTCTTTGTGGATAGGTTAATGGTCTGATGAAGTAGTTTGTGTGCAGTGGTAAAGATATCAGCATATTTATCAATCTCATAACGGCGTATTGCACTGCTCACCGCATCGAGCGTTGCATCAACTTTTTTTTCGCTGATTATGTATCTTGCGAGTGCAGTAGTATTGATCAGCCCCGAATCCATGCATCTTATTATGTGTGGACTTTTATCTAGGATTTCCCACACTTTATTCACTATATTCGTCATAATAACGAATACTCGTCAAAATATAAATAATTTATCTATTTTTAGGTGTTGTTTGTCAAATATTATATATACTGCTCTTGTGTTAACATGAAAGAACAGAAAAAATAAAGATGCTTTGATAAAGCAAGGAGGAAAAAATAATATGCAAATCTTTGGAATATCTGATGGAATACAACATATGGTTCCAGATTTTATACATTGGAGTGGTTTTGTAAGTATCTAGATGAAAATTTAATATGTTCATGGTTGTAATGTGTAATAACCAGAGGAAAATTTCTATTTTTATATTGTTAAGGAGTATATTGTAAGACTTTAGAGTTTGATAATAGTAGATGAATATACATGGAAAATAAAGAAATATACATAAGTGAGCCCTGGGAATATTCCGAAAAAAAAGATGGGAAACATCTTCTAGTCTGGCCGGATCTCCCAAAATGGATAGTTACAGATAATGAATTGTTTTTGTTACTTAAAATGTTTAATGGTGAAAATACTCTTGATAAAATTATAGATAAAATCTCTCAATCAACCTCTAAAAATCCATCTATAATAAAAAAAGAAATAAATACATTACTTCCTACGTTAGTTAAATCATCAATCATCTTTGAAAAGGATAGAAAAGAACTAACAAAGAAATCGACATTAGAGATGCAAATAGAGAAGGAAAAATATAAACTAACCGATGTCGTTATCCATCCAACAAACAGATGTAATTTACATTGTAAAATGTGTTTTAATAAATATAACTATAACCCTGGTGAATATGAAATCAGTACCGAGGAAATCAAACAATTTTTAGATCAAACAGTAGAATTTATTTCAGAAGACGCTATTTTTTCTGTATTAGGCGGAGAACCACTGCTTGTACCAGATAAAACCCTAGCTGTTATAAAATATGCAAAAAACATTGGATTTAATGTGTTTGGCGTGTCAACCAATGGAACATTGATAACTAGAGAATTTGCAAAAAAAGCAAAAGAAAACGAGATAGAAGTCCAAGTTTCAATAGATGGTGCAAATGAAAAAGAGAATGATTTTCTACGAGGAAAAGGATCATTTAAAAAAACTATTAAAGGAATAAAGATTCTTACAGAACAAAATGTCTACACTATATTAAGCATGGTTTGTCATAAAGGGAATTTTAATTATAAAAGTCTACAAAAATATTATGAGATGGCTCTTGAACTCGGGGTTGATTCGGCTCGATTCATCCCTTTTAAACATATCGGTGGTGGACTAGACAAAGAACTTGAATCGGTACCAGTAGATGAACTCCTAAAAACTTCATATACGTTATTTAAAAACCATCCTGAATACAACGAATTAAGAGGAAGAGATTATTTGGCAGTATTTGCAAATGCCTGTAGACTATCAGTCAAATATGGTTACTGTGGAACAGGACTAAAATCAGTTTTACTCAACGCTGATGGAACAATATATCCATGTCCAGGTCATGCATTGCCTGAATTTAAAGTAGGAAATATCCAAGATAACTCTTTCTCTGAAATGTGGTCCAACTCTCCTATATTGAAAAAATTACGGAAAATCTACAACATCGATAATCTCAATGAAAAATGTTCGAGTTGCCTAGTTAGAAATTGGTGTATGGGAGGATGCAGGGGAGAAGCATATCACACCACACATACCTTAAATTCACCAGCATTACAATGCGATAGCATTAAAAAATCCATTATTGAAATGTTCTGGTTACTATCAACGGAACTAAGTTTAGGGAGAGGAGATAAATATTTTGCTGATTGAAGTAAATAAACAGAAACAATCAAAGATAGATATCTCATTGATTTGTCTAATTGTTCCACGGTAAACAAAGCAGGCTCCACAGTAAATTCCGCACACCAGCCTGCAAGATTTTTTATGAACGAAGAAGCTTACTCCACTCAACACAACGAAGATTGCTAAAAACAGAGTAATATTAATCGAGAACCAATTTAATATCAAGGCAACATCCATACATCCCATCCGTCTTTAGCTAGAAATTGGGCGAGTGAATGGTTTTCATCATAATCAAATATCTTATGGTTACAGCCCATACCATGAATTAACATTATCGATGGCCTTCTGCTATTATTGTATCTCGTGAGTGTAATTGAAGAATGGTCTTTGGTTGGAACTATATATATTTCTTTTTGTAATTCCTCTTTTACTGATGGTAAATTTTCAGAAGTCTGTAAATCTTTTGATACGGCAAAATTTGCACTTAGAAATATTGAAATTATGATTATCGCCAGTATTCTTCTAATTAATATATAACTCATTAAATATATATTGATATCTTACAATTTAAATGTTTTTGAAATCTATAGGTGGTTGTATGTTATTATTTGTTTATCTACGGAAATAACAATTCTGACTCATTGCCACCTGTTACATAGTCATTTATGGTGTTAACAGAAGTTATTGTTCCTGACGAGCCTACGACTATGTCAAATACTCGCCATATGTCTGTACCACTAGTTTGTCCTGATGGTGGTGTAAATTTGTATATTCCAACTCCAGGTATTATTACGTTTATTTCAGCATCAGAGTTTTCAATATCGCTTAAACCACTATAATGTCTAACACAGTATCGATATGTCCCTGGGTAGAGTTTTAGAATTGTAATGACCTCAGGACCATAACTAGAGGTATCATCAGTATCTAGATTTGCATAAGGATAAGTTGTAGAGAAATCGTATCCGTCATCCATTGTAAAATAATAATATAGATGATATGGTCCTTGTGACCCACTGGAGGGTATTACAAGATGACTATCAAGGTCATCAGGGTTTTCTCCCCAGGTTAAGGTAATCTGTGCCGTAGATACAGAACCCAAAACGATATCACCTACATCATATTCTTCATCGCATTCTAAAGCTCGTGGAATTGTATACTCCGAGCTATCATATCCTCCTTTTGATGCTTTATATTTGAAAATTACAGTGCATTCTACAGGTATTCTGTTAAAAGTACCATCAGATGCTGTTGATGTTTCACCACTAGCCCAACGGAAATATTTCCATCCAGGACCCCAACATGTTACTTCTGCACCAGAAACAGGGTTCCCACTTGAGTCTACTACTCGGCCACTAATATATGCACGAGGATAGGCTACATCATAATTCCAAGTAGAAAAATGAGTAATTGTTCCAACAAAAGATTTCGAACTAGAATCATATGTTCCTTGTCCATCTTCCATCCAATAACCAGTATCTGTATCAAAATACCAAAGAGGACAAGTTCCTAAACTAGATGCATCTGATTGCAAACTACTAGGAACAGGAATCGTAATAGTCGCAGTTTGACCATCCTTTAACTGTAACTCGTTACCATAACTATCAGTTACGGAAATATCCATAAAACCAAAGGACTTAATGGGATAATACTCGCCACCTGAAATGCCAAGATACTCACCTGGAAAAGCATTAGCATCTTCATCATCACTTGGATCAAAAACAGTCATCGAAATATACACATCGTCTGTATGAGTATTACCACTAATATCTTCCAAATCTTTTGCTCCTATATCTATCGAGCCGCCACTAGTAGTTGTAACAGCCCCCCCGATATTTCCACTAAAAGAATCAGTTTTATCCACTGGGCTCATAGTTGCATCAATAAAACTACTCTCACCAGTCTCAACATCAACAACTCTATGAGTAGTAGCATAACCATCTCTCTCAAAATCAACAATTACCCTATCACCCTCTGTAACATTTGAAATACTAAACCAGCCCTGATCATTTGTTTCAACAGGCTGACCATTAGCAGTAACCTTTACATCTCCTAATTTAAAACCACCAGTATCAGTAACACGACCCATAACAACTCCATAATTCTCAGTTCCTTTTGCACCACTTGACTTTTCACCATCTCCACCCATCATAAAACCAAAATAAAAAGCAGCAATAACCAAAACTACTGCAACTGCAATAACAGCAGCAAACTTTAAAGCATTTGACTTTGATTTACCGCCTCCTGCAACTGGTGCAGCTACTTGCTGCGGCGCAGGCTGTTGAGGTGGGGGTGTTGTAAGAGCAGGTGCTGAAGACGTAGATGGTGGTACTTGTTGCTGTACAGGTTGCGGCGGTGTTGGTTGTTCAACTTCGATTTTATGACCACATTTTACACAAAAACCTGTTCCTTTAGTAAATTTAGCTCCACATTTAGTACAAAATTTTCCCATAATACTCTCTCCTCTTTGACTTTGTATAATTTGTCTCTTTATAAAACCATACTATATGATAAGAAAAAGGGTTTGTTATTTTTTCCAAAATGACAAAATTACAACAAACATTTAAATACTAGAAAATACAGAGTATAACATGAGGAATCTGGAAGTTTACGTTTTCTTCCTTTCATCTTTACCATCCACCCTCCAGATTCCCATCCCTCTTCTATAAACAAATAACAATTACTATTTCTATTGTACATACTATAAGTAATTTGGCATAGAGACAAAGGTGAAAAAGAAAAATTAGGAGTATTTGCCTCTGAGTTTTCGTCTTTCTACTTTAACATCAGAAGGTGCAATAACCATAAGATTATTTCCAATTCCGGCTATATCTCCGTTTATCTCTTGTGCTAATTTCTTTAGGTCATTAGTTATTCTTTTCAATATGACTTCTTCCTCAGCAATAGGCGAAAAATCAAGGATTAAAACATTTCCACCATACACATAATCAGTAAAATCTTTCAAGTCTTCATATCTCTGAATCTCCCCGACTCTAACATGCATCTTAGCGCCTTCACCACCGCCTGTTGACTCCATATATTTCTCAAGATCAATATATCCACCTACGTCACCTGTCTTTTTATCACCTAAAATCTTGTTAACTATTCCCATATAACAACCATCTCCTGAATTAAACCTGTAATCTAAATATAATATTATCTTTATAAACTTTTGGCGACATTATTCCACAGCGTATCGCCAACGTAATGAATTGTCTTAACAGCCTTACCATTTTTTTCTTTAATCATTTGTTCGCCAGTCATTATTGCAATGCCGATTGCAAGAGGTTTATGATGCTTCTCATCACATATCCAGACCTGATCATCCTCGACAATATTTTCGTCAGCATCAACTATACCTGGCGCCATAACATCTGCTCCGCTAGTTACAAACTTAACAGCACCCATGTCAACAACTACAAAATGCTCCTTCGGCTTGAATTTGTTTATTCCATGTAAAGTAAAAATTATCTTGCCTTCATGATACATAAAACATGGTTCACCATCTACAAAAATCATCGTAGTTTCTTCAATATCTCCAGTTTCAATTGATGACTTGTCACTGAAAAATTCAGAATTAAAAATACTCCTAAGTTCATCTTGAATTTTTCTAATATCTCTTGTTTTTAGGCGGTGTCTATTTTTTATCTTTACAGGCATAACATGTCATTTCCATGTTTCTTTTTAATCTTTGGCTTTAGTTTTCATATGACAAAATACTTATAAATAAGATGTCTATATCGCCTCCTGGTTAATATGGAAAAACCTTTAAAAGTATTACACGCAAGTCTCAATAACCGAGTAATGGTAGAACTTCGAAGCGGAAGAGGATACCAGGGGACACTTGATGGATATGATGTCCCTCATATGAACCTTGTATTAAAAAACGCAGAGGAAACAATTAACGGTGAACCAACTGCCAAACACAATACGATTATTTTACGAGGAGATAACATAATTTACGTATCACCATAACTGAGGTAACCTAATATGACTAAAGGAACTGCATCAAAAATGGGCGGTAAAAAAACCCACACAATGTGCCGAAGATGTGGGAAGCATTCTTACCATGTACAAAAGAAAGTATGCGCAGCCTGTGGATTTGGTGCAACAAAGAAGATGAGGCATTATAACTGGTCAAGGACTAAGGCCTAAATTAAGAATATCCACCTATTTTTAAACTTGGATCTCCCATTAGTAACCAGTTTGTCACAGTTTTTACATCTATTGATGAGTCGTTGAATGAATTTTCAGCCCATAGTATTGGAAAATTATCAAGATGTGAACTTATTGCATATCCCCAGCATTCACCAAGGATATCATTGCCATTAATACCAATTTCTTCAAAGAAATATGCTGATAAATTACCGCCGCCACCACCAGAGCTTGGATCAAGTTTATCTTTAGGACCATAGCCAAGTGCAGTATTACCAAATGTAGCAATTGTTCCACCGCCAATCTTACGAGTTAAAAGCCAACTGAAGGATTCAAAGCATATGGTTTTTCCTATCCATGAGCTGTGAAATAAACTTATGTTAAACATACTATTATGGCAACCGCCTACAATACAAATTGGTAGTTTTTTACCATTTCTTAATGTAAGAATCTGAGCATTTTTTAATCCATCAATATTCTCACCAGTTTCTGGATCACGTCCAACCCAACAAGTTGGAGAACCATGGCCTGCGAAATATAAAAATCCACATCCTTGGTTAAATGCTTTTTTAACATCAGCAGGTCCAGTAAAATTTCCATTAGAAATCCATAGTTTTACATGGGTAAAATCTGGCATCATATCAAGTGCAGCTTGTGTTTCTTCTTCACCTTCGCTTCCACCACCAGCATAGGTATCACCTGCGACAACTACCATTTTGTTAAACCATTCTGAATCAGATGAATCTACTTTTTCATAGTTGATTATCTTGTTTACCACTATTCTAACTTCAATTGTGTTTCTACACGGCAATCTACCGACAAACACATCAGGATAAAGATCTAAAACATCCTCAGCTGAGTTGTTATTATTCCACTCTCCATATATTCCATCCCTATCTGTATCCCAACTAGAGAAATTTCCCTCAGAATCATAGATATCTGCAAAGTAAAGATCACTTAGGTATTTTAATTCAAGATAATTACCCCAATCTCGAGATCCGCCCCATCTATCTACAATATTTACATATCTAACTGGACACCAGTAATATTCCTGAGGTGTGAATAGGTTTTTCATTCCGCCTACAAGTAAAACATATTTAATGCCGCTATCTTCAATTGCATCTTTTATGAAATACTTGACTTTCTCAGCTTTGTCTCGTCCATACCAGATATCATTGTAAACATATTCAAGTGTAACAAGGTTCGTTCTCATTCCAAAACTGTTTTTGTGACTTACTAGTTTTTCTAAAGGTCTTTTAAATTTTTTTGGCGCCAAAATTAAAAGATCATATGTACTATTGCCACTCTTATTTTCTAAAGTAAGTTCCTCTATACTTTGAGAGTTTATCACAGGAAAAATTGTTAAACTCAAAAATAACAATAATATACCGATTACAGTAATTTTTTTATGCATTTTGTTTCTCCATATTAATAATATATGCTATTCTTTATAAATGTTTGTGAGAATAGTGCTTTGTGTAATTATCACCCCCTA
>JAGMDE010000079.1 GCA_023128855.1 Thermoplasmatales archaeon
GCAAGATTTGAGCAGACTGCAAGTATTGATTTTCCTTCACTTTTACCTTCAATCCATACAGGGATATGTACATCATCTAAAAGACGGTAGTTAAGAATGCATTCTTTTTCATAACCCATCAAAATTAAATCATAGTCTTTTTTTTCGATCTCTCTTTTTACAACTTCGCTGAATTCGCCCTCAACTATTTTTTCTTCAATAGGAACTTTTTTGTCTTTGAAGAAGTATTTTGCATCATCAAAAATAATGTTGTATGCTGCAAGTTTCTGCTTTTTAATTAACTCTTTTTTTGTTTCTTTCATTTCATAACTAGTTCTATAGGCATCTGAGATTCGGTCTGCTTGATCTAATGTTTTTTCTTCTATTATGTAAACAAGATTTACGTTGCTTTTGAATTTGTCAGCAAGATAAACACCACGTCGTATTACGTCTTTTGAATAAAATTCAGAGGAAATTGGAATTAAAATATTATTAAACATATTGCGTTAGTGCCCTCCATTTACAAATAGCATTCTAGCACATAAATTTTTCATATGCCTAAAACCCCCATCCAATAAGTAGTTGCTACAACGAAAATTATGACTATGCATAATATATTGGCGATGCTACCAGCTTTAAACAGATCTTTTGTTGAGTAATAACCTGAAGAATAGGTAATTGCGTTACCTGGTGTTGCAATTACAAGCATAAATGCAAGACCACCTGAGAGAGCTATAACCATTGAGGCAAGCAGCGGACTTATTCCTAATTCAGGTGCTAAAGCAATTCCTATCGGAAGCAATATTGCTACAGCTCCAATATTTGACATTACCTCTGTCAGAAGAATTGTTATAATAATCATTACCAGAATCATTACATATGGATTAAAACCAGCCACGTTGAAAACGACATCAGCTATCCATTTGCCAGCACCTGTTTCTTGAATACCTATTCCCAATGTAATTGCTCCACCATAAAGTAGAATTATTCCCCATGGGACACGTTTTTCGATATCACTCCAGGTGACAGACCCAGTTAGAAATAGCAGAATGCTTCCAAAAACTGCAATCACAGCAAGTCCAAAGTATTCATGTGATGAGAATAGTATCCAGAGTAATATTGTTATTATTAAAATAAGTAAAACAAGCAATTCATTTTTCTTTATTTTACCTGCTACAGCTACCTGATTTTTTATCTCTTTTTTTGCAGCAGAAATGTCTTTTATTTCAATGGGAAATGCAAATTGTAAAACAAACCATACAAGTGGCAGGGCAATAAACACAACAGGCATAGAATACATCATCCAATCTACGAAAGTAACATTAATTGGTGGATTTAGATCAGAAAGTACTCCAATTGTCAATGGATTACGGGCGCCTCCAATTAGTGTTCCAAGACTACCTATAGAACATCCATATGCGACACACAGCATGCTTATTTTACCAAAATTACTCTGCTTTGGTACAATTTTCATTGCAATCAAAATCGAAATAACAATTGGTAAAAACAAAGCAGCTACACCATGCTCTGGCATTACAAAAGATAGAAATGCGCAAGAAATCATGATTCCTAACGTAAAAAAACGTGGACTTTTTTCAAACCGACTTAGAAACATTAAGGCAATACGCCTGTGTAGTCCATGTTTTTCAACTGCTCCTGCAAGAATGAATGCGCCTATTAAGAAAAAAACTGCTTGATTTCCAAATGAAGAGAATACTTCACCAGGTGTAAGAACATGCAGCAAAGGCTGCATTATCATTATTAAAAGACCAGTAACAGCCAAAGGTATTGGTTCTGTAATCCATAGAATTGCTGCCATGATTAGTATTCCAATCATGACCTGGCCGTTATGTGTTAAACCCTCAGGAGTTGGCGCCAAGTAGAATATTGCAACTATTGAAAACGCCAGTATTATGAAGAATATATCTCTATTTTTTCGAATTTTTAATTTGTTTTTTAGAAAATCATTATCCCCGTTCATGTTCTCCTTTGACGGTATAATTTACTATCTACAGTCTCTGTCATTTTATCAAGGAGGTCATTAGGTACATTTAGAAATTTCAGTATTTTGCTAATATTCTCTTTAGGATTGGACAATATGTTATTGTAGTTGATAAACAAAATATCCATATCCTCTCTATCTTGTGCATATTCTTTTATCATATTGTTTAGTTTGAGGAAGCTCATCTTTGTATCTTCTCGGCTTGGGTCTTTTTCACCTATCATCTTTTCCATTGAATCCAGTATTTCTTCGATGTTTCTTTCTGAGTAGATAATTTTATATTTTCCTAGAGGTAGGTATTTGAGACCAAAAGATGTAATTTTTACGAATTTTCCTCTATGTTCGTTTAATGGAAATGAGCCAGCCATGAGTTTGTTTATTATTTTACCTCCGGCTAGCTCATAATATCCTTTTAGGTTGCTTTCATCTGCTGGGCGAGAGTTATCATGAGATATTGGAATGTTACCAGCGCGTAAAATTTGCATAAGCATAGATGTGCCAGAACGTTCCAGTCCTGAAATTATATAATTTGTGTCTTCGTCTAAGTTCAAATATATTCCCCTTCTTTCAATTTCTTTATAACTATATCTGCGCTCTCTTCAACGTTGTATTTATCAGTATCAACTACCAACTCAGGGTTCTCTGGTTCTTCGTAAGGTGCATCTATTCCCGTTAAATTTTTAATTATTCCTTCTCTTGCTTTTTTGTACAAACCTTTAGGATCTCTTTTTTCACATGTTTCAAGCGAGGCTTTTGTATATATCTCGATAAAATTGCCTTTCCCAGCTAGTTCTCTACAAAAATTCCTAAGCTTTCTATATGGTGAAATAAAAGCAGTGATAGCAATAACTCCTGAATCTGCAAAGAGACATGCTACCTCAGATATTCTTCGGATGTTTTCATCTCGATCCTCTGGAGAAAAGCCAAGGTCTTTGTTTAGTCCATGACGTATGTTATCCCCATCAAGGACATATGTTAGTCTTCCCATTTTATGCAGTTTAGTGGCTACCTCATTTGCAACTGTAGATTTTCCACAGCCAGATAAACCGGTAAACCATAAAATTACTCCTTTCTGCTTTAAAAGTTGCTCTCTTTCTTCTCTTGTCACTTTGTGCTCATGCCATGTGACATTTGTTGCTTTTTGTTCTTTCATTTTTTTATCACCTCTTTAAAAATTCTAATATTTCTTCTACAAATGATTCAGATTTATCCTTTGGCACAATTGCTCCAAGTACCTCTTTTTTTCCACCACATCTAAAACCTAGTTGTTTTCCTCTTTGGATCATTGGCGCTACATCTTTTTTACTACGCATATAAATTTGATCTCTATCGTCGAAAAAACCTGTGTTTATTACTACTGTATTTTTACCGCTATCCCATGAAATTCTTCGAGTTATTGTTGAAACTATGTTATATGGTGTGTTTATTTTTTTAAGAATAATTCCGTTGATTTCATCCCCAGGCGCTCCAAGGATTTTATTCATCTCGGAGTTTATATTGTTTAAATTTTGATTCCATGTTGGATTATTACTTATTTCTTCACCGTTTTGGATTTTTAGTAGTTGATGTGGTGCTTGTTCTACTGCTTCTTTGTCACCTATTTTGTAATTTGTATCAAGAAGGTATACCATCTTATGTAAATCCTCGAATGTCAGATTGTTGTTTTCACAAAATTCATCGATTATTTTTGTGAATTTTTCGTTGTTTTTTATTTTCTGTTCATGATCCCCAATGATACCAAGAATAGCAAATAGATTGACTTCATTTCCAAGATAATCATTTATTATCCAACTAGCAGAAGGATAATCATCAGGGTTTTCGCCCTTAATTACTGGGTTGTGGTGAAATGCGTTTTCATACACTTCCCCCAGGTGATGGTCAAAAACCATTACTTGTGCGTTTTTCGCTAGTCTGTTAATGTTATCTTCGGTAAGGGCCATGTCTGCAACAATTACAAAATCATATTTTGAATATTTTTCAACTTCTTCTTCTGTAAGATAGTAGTTTCCAAGTTCTGGTGTTTTATTGACGATGTCTTTGCTAGATAGGTGTTCCAATAATAGTTTAGCAGAGCATATACCATCTGTGTCCCAGTGATGAATTAAAAGTCCTTTTCCGCTTAAGTCGTCTAACATTATTTTCCCCCTATTTTACAAATGGGTCATCGAACTCGAGGATTGTTTCTGCTACCTCTTTTCTCATCATATCTTCTGGAGGTATTTTTCCACTGCTTAGAATCTCTCGGATTTTTTTACCACTGAAATTGATATGATATTTCTGATCATGTGGACAAATCTTATCGTTAACAACACTTCCACATTTGGTACATCGTGAGAATGATCTGAAAAAGATTGGGACTATGTGCAGATCTGGAAATTCTGAGAAGATTTCATGAGCATCATATGGCCCATAATAATTTCCAACTCCGGCATGATCTCTTCCTACGATGAAGTGAGTGCAACCAAAGTTTTTACGCATTATTGCGTGATGTATTGCCTCTCGTGGTCCCGCATATTTCATTGAAGTTCTTAGAATGGACATTACTGCTCGGTCTTTTAGGTAGTAATGTTTCATCAATGTATCATATGATTTCAAAATTACGTCATCTCTGAAATCACCGCTTTTCTTCTTTCCAATTATTGGGTTTATAAATAATCCATCAACAAAAGTTAGAGCGGTTTTTTGAACATATTCGTGTCCGATGTGTGGAGGGTTACGTGTTTGAAATGCTACTATTTCTTGCCAGCCTTTTTCTTTGAATAAAACTCGTGTTTCTTTTGGTGTAAGATTGTATTCATCGTATTCTCGAGTTTTACATTCTAGAAGTGAGATTTTTCCACCAGCAAAACTATCTTTCATGTTGTAGGTGTTTGCAACTCCTGGATGACTTGTTTCTGTTGTTCGATAAACTTCTTTTGCGATTGTTTTTTTATCATATGTAAAGATATCTTCAATTTCTAATAGCGCTTTGACACCTGCCTCTTTATTTACAAGAAGAGCAGAGTCTCCTTCTTTTAAATCATTTTTATCAAAATCTAACAGAATTGGTATCGTCCATGGTGTATCATCAGCCAATCTTTTGTCCTTAATTACGTTTTCAAGGTCGTTTTTACACAGAAATCCTTCTAATGGCGAAAATACTCCATTAGCAATGTTTAATACATCTTCTGCGAGATTTGTATTTATTTCAAATTCAGATAGATCTTTTGTGTTTAGTAATTCTTTGTTGATTTTTCTATTAATTAATTTTCCTCCATGTGGTTTTGACATTTTTATCACCTCAGTCTATGTAGCCTAGTGCTCTTAATCGGTCTTTTACTCTTTTTTCGTCTTCTTTTGAAAAAACTTCTTCCTCTTCTTCATCCATACCAGATATAACTTCTCTTAGCACATACGTCACGTATGAAGAAAGAGACGTGAAACCTGTGCCCTTTATTCTCTTTTTTATCTTTTCTGCTAGAGGAGTTGGTATGGATATTGTTGTGAATTTTTTGTTTTCTTTTTCCTTAGCCATTATCTTACCTCGTTATATTTCATTGTATATCATTATATTTAGTTATATATCATTATAGTTTATAATAGTTTTCATAATTCTGGCTTTGCACAATTAATAGACATTTTTTGTGCAAAATGGTAATCTGCACAAAAAATACTCTTTCCCAGAAGATCTTGGACGGGTGTTCTATAAAGTTTATATACTACTAGTTTGCTGATATATTGTAATTGGGGGTGAATTGTATAGTAGAAAATATGAAGAAGATTTTGATTGCAAGTCTTTTTGCAACTATTATGCTGTTGGTTCCTTTTAGTTCTAGTACTGGTGCTTCTATAGGTGAATTAAATATCAAAGGTGAGGTTATTGGAGAAACTTATCCTGTTATTCCAGATTATTTACTAGAAGAGTTGTATGATTTAATTAATCAATTGTTGTTGTATTATGGGCATCTCCCTGAGATTGTTGCTATTTGCAATGAAATTTTAGAGATAATTAACTCAGATGACCCTTATCCAGTTTTTTGTGCTTCGTTAGGAATTATGTTAGTGTCTATTGGTGTTTGGATTTTTATTTTTGACGGCTTAGCATTCTATTGGAAAGACAAAGACCCAAACATGTACCAATTTTTTTTTACACTATCGGTGATAGTCCAAGAAATGATACTATTATTATTTGTTATTGGAATATTTGTATGTGGTTGGGACCTTCCACCTCCCCCAGGCAAATTAGAGATTGAAACAGGTTTTAACCTACAAGCAACTCAAAATTCTATTAATGAGTTAATCCAGTCAAATGAAGTAAATATGTGTCCTTGTGGGCAATAAGCTATTATCTAAATTATTTGATAGGTGGTAAATGAAAATGCATAATAGTGGATTTAAAAAAAATTTAGTTATTGGAATAATATGTATGTTTTTATTAACAAGCATTACATCAATAGGTGTTATGGCAGATAATCAACAGGCACAAAATAGTAATAAAATATCTGAAGAAACAGTTGAACAGCTATTCACATTTATTGATACAATTGAAAATATTGAAATTGATTCTACTTTTAAAAATATAGTTATACAAAAGGTTCTTTCTAATGATGATGAACCTTATTTTCCAGGTTTATATTTTTTTATACCTTGTGATTCAATAGATATTGATGGTAAAGGACTTATTAGTGAGGTTGAGGATGAATTATTTGTTTATCTGCATGTTGGAACAGTTGCTTTAAATAATACTTACAATGGTGATTTTAAAGAATGGGAAATCATGTGTGTTTGTATTTTTATTAATTTTACTGGAGAATGGAGTGGCACTAGTGGATTATTGAATCCTTTGGAAGTAACTGGTAGTGCTGAAAACGCATTACTATTTGAATGGTCGTTCTTACTTGAGATGACATCTAATAGGGAAAGACATGAACGAGGAGTTGATATACCTTTAATAATTACAAGATTTGATTTTATTTTTATGGTACCAGGTACTATAAATGTTGTCAATCCTCATTTTTACATATATTATTATCCTGAAGATGACATTCCATATATGATAAATGATATTCTTATTCAGGAGACATGGGAAATAACACGTTTTGGTAGTAAAACATGGAATTGGAATCAAAAGGATTACTTTGGTGAGCAGGTTCCAGATGGGGATTATAGTTTTTCAGCTGAGTTTGAGTATAATGGAAGAATGCATCCTCTTTATTATGAATCTATGATTGAGATTGTAGAAGAACTAAGTAGAAATATTAACAATCCCAAAATACGTTTTTACAGAATATTTGAACGATTTCCAAATGCATTCCCATTACTACGACACATACTTGGGCTATAAAATTCTCAACTCTTTTTTCTTTTTTTATTTAATTTAATACACGATTAAAAAGATATAATAGAGATGCTATTACCCTTCTTGTTTATAGGTGTGAAAGTGAAGAAAAAAGACATAAAAGTAGCAGTTCTAAGAATAGAAGGGACCAACTGCGAACAAGAATCATATGATGCCTTCAAAAGGTTAGGAGCATCTCCGGAATTTGTACATCTAAAACAACTTTTACACATCGATTGTAACAAAGATGAAAAGCGAGATGTTTTTGCTTACCATTGTCTAATGATCCCTGGTGGTTTTTCCGCTGGCGATTACATTAGAGGCGGTGCTATTTTCGCTGCAAGAATGAAGAGCAAGTTAGACAAAGATTTAGTAGAGTTTGTAAAACAAGAATATCCGATATTAGGAGTTTGTAACGGTTTCCAAGTTCTAACTGAACTTGGTCTTTTACCAGGAATTAAAGAAATTGCCACTAAATTACCAGATGCAGTTTTGAACATAAACGATTCAAATCGATTTGAATGTAGACCAACTCTGCTTAAGCATGAAAACAATGGTAAATGTGTTTTTACTTCTAAAATTCCTAAAAATGATATTAGATTAATTCCTAGTGCCCACGCCGAAGGTAAACTGTTGTTTCCTCTTGACAAACAAGAAGATTACCTAAAAAAATTAGAAAAAAATGACCAAATCGTTTTTCGATATGTTGATCCTGATGGTAACTATGCAGGATACCCATGGAATCCCAATGGTTCAATATCAAATATCGCAGGAATTTGTAATAATATCGGGAATGTATTTGGCATGATGCCGCATCCTGAGAGAACGTTTTATAGACATCAACATCCTGACTGGCCAGAAGCTGGAATTAAGGATGACATAGGTGATGGGAAAGCTATTTTTGAATCGGTTTTAGATTATATCTGCAAAAAGTTCTAGTTTTGTAGATTTTTATGATAGAAATTATATACGATATGTAAATATTTTCATTTTTATTTAAAACTTTAAAAAAAGACAAAATAAATATAGACTTGAAGCATTCTAGATATGATTGGATAGCACTTTCAGAAAACGGAAAATACGACACTTTTCCGGGTTTTGAGGAAACGTGTCATAGTTATTTCAGTGAACATAGTGGATGGGGAAGCCGTGGAGGTGGTGAGGAGAGATAGGAAAAAATTAGGATAAACTCCCCCATCCTGTATACTATAATAGTTTTATAAGTATATAAATTTTATTATAAAAATTCTAGATAATAAGCTTAACATGTAACAAAATGTAATAAATAGCTACAAAAATCAATCAAGTTTGTACAATACAGCTTCAATCTGAGAAAACGTGTCATTAACAGAACCAGATGCATCAATAATATTCCAATTTTTAACCAACATCAATGCTTTTCTTCTCACCTTTTCAAACTCACTACGTTTCTCAAACATCTCCCTTTCTTTACGAGTTTTAATCCTTTTAAGAAGTTCACTTGACGGTGCATCCAAAAAAAACATATACTTAGAAGTTGGAACGAACTTTACAAAAAAATTGTAAGCAAACTTAGCTAGCTTTTTAGGTAAATAAGCAGTTCCAACAAGATAACGAGTCATTATCAACGTATCAATATCCTTTCTACGGTAATATTTCCTAATAGAACGAAGAACATCAATCATGTAAAAAACCGAGGCTTTTAATCTGTTAATTTTACCGTGTCCAAGTAATGCTTTTTTTGCTTTTCTACCAAAAAAATTATCTGATTCAGGGTGAGAACGAATAACTACATTCTCACCTTTTTTACTGTATCTATCTGCAATCAAGCGAGAATGTGTATCTTTACCAACACCATCAAGACCATCAATAATTATAAGACGCATATAACATCACTTAGAAATATCAACCAGTACAGAAAAACTGCAACAAAAGGAACGGTAAAATTATCAAGACCCTTTGGAGTTAAACCCTCGACAATAGCTGCAATCAAAGCAATAAAAGCAAGAGCTAACAACACATAAAACGTAATTGAAATATCATAATACAACAATGCAACAATCATTGTAATAAAAGTAAACACAAACATAGCAAAAGAACCCACATAGCTTTTTTCATCACCAAAAACATTATATTTTTTCTTACCAAATTTAGTACCAATAATAGATGCAAAACCGTCACCGTAGCCCATTGCAAGAATTCCTATTGCAATTACAACCATATTGTCAAAAAATACATACGCTAAAATAGTCCATGTAATAGTATAATACACAAGACCCGTACCATGACCAGCAGCTGAGGTTTTACCACGAATTGACTTAACAGGTGTATGTGGGCTCATAAGGAAAGTAAGGAAAATAAATGGAGCTGCAGCAACAAAAGCCATTATTTCTCTTGTCACAAAAATTGGTAGTAGAAAAGCAATGTTTCCTACCATAATATGAAGAACCTTGCGACTAACTTCAGGATATTTAGTGACGTTCTCCCCGCCATGAAT
>JAGMDE010000008.1 GCA_023128855.1 Thermoplasmatales archaeon
AGGGTTGAAGTATCTTTGGATAACGGTGAATGGAGAGGGGCAACTGGCACAGAGTACTGGTCTATAGACTGGAACATAAGCAGTTATAGTCTAGGAGATCACATGATTTCAGCTAGAGCGTTTGATACTGTTGGTGGAGTGTCATTAGATGAGATATCCCTTGTTATAAATGAAAGTGGTCATGTTTGGGGGCCAATTATCAATAGTTTTTATCATCAGCCAGATCATCCTACTAATGTGAGTAACGTAGTAATGTATGCAAATGTTAGCATGGGAAGTCCATTTACCATTCAAAGAGTTGTTTTATACTGGGATGATGGTATGGTAACAAAGACAGGAGATATGTATAGGTATGGGGATAATCCTATTCAAGAGAGACATGAAGAAGATCCGTTGAAAAACATGTCAAACGATCCTATATTTGGGTTGGAACTTGGGCAATTCTCAACTGGCACTAATATAACTTATTGGATTGGAGCCTTTGATACTGCAAATAATACAGTGATTTCTAGTAAGAAATCTTTCATGATGGAAGGCATATAAAATTCATAAGGAGCTCTGAGACTAAGACTCGTATTAGCCTCATGATCAGTGTTTCTATTAATTTAAAACCGTAAAAAGCCTATATTGTTTTACCTTGTTTTTCTCCGAGAAAACTCAGCGGGCCCGCCGAGACGCAAGTAAGTTTCTCGAAGAAATTTTTTCCGATTGTTTGCCAAAAAAACGATCAATCTAAATTTGGAACACGGTTCTTTCTCACTAAACCCTTTCTTTTCTTTTTTTACTTTTTTTGAGGTTTTAATATGCAAAAAGTATCAATATATGATCAGATGACCAGATCAGAAAAAGAAGTAGCTAACTTACTAAAGGACCTCGACATCAGATGGTCATATGAAAAACCAGTTTTTGTATGGGACGAAAATAAAAGACCCAGAGTTTGGGCACCTGATTTTTATTTGATTTCATTTCAACATAGGACGAATAAAAGAAAATAAAGAGAGTTGGACTACTGTAGCCCTAGCAGAAGTCGCAGTATTGGGAACAGATTTGGAAAACGCTCTAAACGCCTCACTACCAAAGCATTAATTGATACCTTGTTTTTTGATGTTGTAAGTTCTACATCTATTTCACAGAAATCGTTGGGATCAAATGTATTAATCACTTTTATCTTTTCAGTAAATACTTGATTATTTTCATTTGGTGCAATGACCTCTACATTTACTGTAAAAGGTCCTGCTTCTGGAGTCAGATCATCACCACTTTGTGGTGTGAACGTCCAATCACCCCAATCTGGATTTGATTCTACCTCCCAATCAAGCTCTGAACCAGACTCACCAACGTTTTTTACATAAAATTTCCCAGTGACTGTTGAACCTGGTTTTACATTAGTCCATACAAGGCTTCCATCGCAGTCTAAATTAGGACCTGTTGTTACTAAAGATGACTGTATTACGCAGTAGTCATCAGGATCATCTTGGTTTACAACTTTGATTTCTCCTAAAAATTCATTATATCCTTCATTAGGGGCAATAACCTCAACGTTTACGGTTATTGATCCATCTTCGGGTGTTAGATCTTCACCTGATTGAGGATCAAATGTCCATGTGCCCCAATCTGGATATGAATCAATTTCCCAGTCTAGCTCTAAACCAGGATCACCAATATTTGAAACCTCAAAACTACCTACAACAGTTTCTCCTGGTGTAACATTTGTCCAGCTGAGGCTTCCATCACAATCTAAATCTGCGTCCAACAATTGATTGTAATAGAGATAGTTGCCAATATTTGAATCCCAGTTAGAAATAACCATATCAATTGAACGAGAATAATTGTATACTACCCTAATGGACTGTGTAGGAGCATTACTAACGGTAATCCATCCATGCTCTCGACTGTATGTATATTCAGAATGATCCAAAAGAACATTGTCACGATACACACTAAGAATTCTTTGAATTGGTTGATATGGTAGATGGAAGAGTTTGCAATTACCATCAGGATAAAAATATTCGGTACGGGTTCGTTCACAAAGAGTTGGACCGACATTGCCGAAAACAATCTTTTCTACAACACTTGTTCCTCCAGAGCTCCACGATGGACTAGTAGGTAAACCTGATCCTTCATTAATGAAAATATCGGTGTGACCCCACCATGAACCTGTTGCTAGGTCAAGTTTTTTATCACCATTGACATCTGCCAAAGCTACTGCAGAGCCGTAACCGCCATAATAACTCCACGAATAAGTTGTTTCAAAAAATCCATTTTCAAGACCAGTATATTGTTTGAACAGACCACTTCCACCAAGTTGAGTATTATCTGTAGCAAAAAGATCAGGGATTCCATCAAGGGTAACATCTCCAACAGTTAACATAATTCCATCCTGGGCAGAACTGTCTGATGTATGCCAGCTAGCAGTTGTTTCAAGCATGCCATTTTGATTACGATATATTTGGGTTTCTTGGAAAGCACTAATAAAAGCCAAATCCATCCAGTTGTCATGATCAGCATCTACCCATAGTGCTCCAAGATAGTGATAGGTATCATCAGAAACCCAACTTGCTGAAGATTCAAGAGTTCCATCAACGTTTAGATAGACATAGTTATGGTAGAAGTGCTGTGGAGAGTATGACCATCCAGTTGCCACAGCCAAATCAGGGCGACCGTCATTGTTCATATCACCAAAATCAACACCGAAAGAGTTACCTATAACATTGGATTGCCAATCAGGTAAAGAAGAAAGAACTCCCTCATTATTCAAATAGACACGGGCGATAGGTCCAAACGAATTTGATGTACCCAGGTATGAAACAGCGACATCAGGCCATCCATCACCATTTACATCTGCGACGTCAAGATGACCATTATATCCAAGATCATTCGATTGCCAACTCGCGGTTGTAGGCAGTGTTCCATCTCCATTGTTATAATAAACATTAACCCTACCCATTGCCATATCATTACCATCGGCAATTATCAGATCAAGCCAACCGTCTTGATTTAAATCAGTAAGCGCTGCACCTGTACTATAATGCGGATTATTTGAAATCCAATCTGGTGTAGTTGAATATACCTGAGGATCGGAGTTAGATAAAGGAAGCATTTTATTCACCCTTAATTTCGCACCACTAATACTCGGTACAATACAAACTCCTACAAACAAAACTATTATTACAAAAATCAAACATTTTCTAAAAAAATCTTTACTCATATTATTTAAGCCTCCCCATTTTTTTCGTAAAATATTATGTTATGACGGAATTTAAATGTTACTAGGCAAAAATAATTATTGATCTCTATATTTATTCCGATTTCATATCACCATTACTACAACCAAATAAAAAAAAGAAAAAAAATAGAGAGTTGGACTAAACTTTTTATTGTAGTCCTAAACGCTGAAACAACAGTTGTAGTATTGGGAATAGACCAGGGTGATTCTGTAGGAAGTTTAGGAATGGTGTGTTGATTTCTCGGTTTTTAGGCATAGTAACAATTAATGGATCTGACCATTCACTATAGAAGTAGTCGTCATATCTATCTTGTATTCTATCATTGTCAGCATTATCGTCAGCAGTATAATTAACATAAAGAAATGGATTGCCAATAAGGTTGTTACCAGCACATTCAGTATGAGGGTCACGGTCAGGATATCGTTGCTCAACAAATGTCGCGGTTTCAACATACAATTCCATATTAAACCAGGCTTCACCAAGATAAGAGTCATTATCCCTCATTGCTTCATAGATCAAATATTTATATTCGGTTCCGTAACTCCATGATGTGCCGGTTGCAGCCTGGCTAATAGAGCTCCCGAAGACATAGGAAACTGCTATGTTGACGTTAAATGGGGTTGTTCCAGGTGCTTCCCAGAAATCAGCACTGTGACAGCCGTACAGGAAAGTCATCAAAGAACCACCCGCCAGGGTCATAACACTTGATGAAGTGAACCCTCCTGAATCCCATGTCTGATAGGTTGAACTAGCATGTTGCCATGTGTCATAGATATCATAGCCCACGTTCTCGAGCTGATTCCAGATTTCAGAGTCGACTGTAATATCCGCTCCTTCGCCGTCCTTGTCGACGTTGTTCGAACCATAGATGTCTTCCAGAGGTGGAACGACTCCAATTGGTCCGTAAAAGTTATTGTCGTAGTCCTCGTGACAGGCGACAAATGCCTTCTTGTTAGAAATAAAACTACCGGTATAGTATGCATGAGTCTTGTCTAAGAATTTGTTCAGATAAAAAGCCTGAGCAAACGAAGGTGGTCTCATCCAACAAATCCATATCTCCGGCCCCTCATTCGAACCGAAATTATGGTAATCATAGTGCCCATCCATGTCTTTATCCTCAAAACTGCCATCCATGTCTTCATAAAAAATGGTTGAAACTCCTATATTCTCACCAACCTCTTGCTCCCAAGTTGCAAAGGGAATCTGACCGACCAGAAGTGCCCCTTTGATTCCATTTGTATTGTATTCCTGCTGCAGAAAGTTACGAATATCTTCCGGTGTTTTCGACTCACAGCTTTGCATATTATAACCTTGTGTATTGTCAAATTTATAAAGAGTGAGAGTGACTGGAAAGCGACTCTCAACTTCCTCCAAATACCGATTGAATTTACATGTCACTTGAGAATATAGATCGGCATCTATTATTACAGCGATTTTATCGGTTTGGTTTAGAATAACTTCCGTAGCGGTGGTTTTCTCTGATGTTGTTATCGTTTTTTTACCATAGGCAAGACTTCCATGAAGGCTGATGATAAATAGTAATATAATACAGAAACTTACTATCTTCATTTTCATTTTTTTCTCCCAAAAATAGGAAGCCACTATTTAGAATATAAATATTTCTACAAAAATAAATGTTACAACATCTGTCACAAATATTCAGACTGATTTAATTGCTACAATTGTTTTATAAACTTATTTCTACCTGCAAAATCGGGAGAGTAACAGGAGAAAAACACCCTTTTAAGCTATTATCTAATCTTATTCTAGAGAAAGATATATAAAACAGAAAATATAAAAATAATATATGGTGGGAGGGGGTAGAACAGCCACAGTTACCATATGCCCATCTTTTCATTTTAGCCTCTTCGTTGGTTGTTTTATCCCAACACACCTAATATTATTTCAGCTTTAACAACAGCTTTGCACCTTAAAAACCAATCTTGCACTTAAAATCATTTTCTCCCGAAGGACCAAACAGCACCTACAACTGCGGCATATCCAAAAAATTCTCCCCCCACCAAAACACCTGGAATTGGTGGAACAACGAATGAATAACCAACGAAACCAAAAATTACAGCAATTAAAAAACAATATTTCGTATGAAAGTCAGGCAAACTACCATTATAAGCATCTAGTTTTCCCTTCTCTGTAACGTAAATATCTAATAAATCAGCACTTGGTATACTATAGGGAATAAGCCAAAGTTTAAATAAAAAATTAATGGCAGATGTGAAAGCTGAAAGACCAAATAAATACTTCAAACCATTCGTTATTTTACCGTATACACTACAGTTATAATTAAAAGACGTGTTAGCTGAGAAAACGTTTTTAATAAGAAAAGCTAGCCTATTCAGGTTCTCCATTTTCTTCTGAGTTAAACCTAGATGTTGTGCTTTCTGCAGCATACCTATTCTTAGTTGTTCAAGTGATACATCCTGAGGTATAAGCCCATACTCCTTGTATATAGCTAATTTTTCTTCAGGCTCTCTTGCTTCTTTTAATTCCTCACTAAGTTCCTCTACTTGTTCACGAGGCAACAGTACAATAGTCTCTTCAATACTTCCATCTGGCTTATTTTCGGTAATAAGAATCTCAAAAACATCTTCCTCAGAAAATAGAACTGTGTTTAACTCGCCTCTATTATTAATGTTGAAAGATACTGTTTTCTGTTGAACGGTATTTAAATTGCTGACATTAGCATAGGTCCCTGGTAAAATAGCCACGCCAATAAACAGAATTATTATTCCTATTACCAAACTCTTTTTAAAAACATTTTTTATCATATTTTCCTATTCCTCCCAACAAAATTTATTAAATGTTGTATCAGATATTTGAATTTAAATATATCCCCAGAAATATTCAAAAAAACAAATAAATCATATTGATTTCATTTCAACATAGGAAGAATAAAAGAAAATAAAGAGAGTTGGACTACTGTAGCCCTAGCAGAAGTCGTAGTATTGGGAACATATTTGGAAAGCGTTCAAACAGCCTCTCTAGGAATTGAAGGAATAATGTGTTGAAAAATCGTTTATTCTGTATACAATGAGACATACCTTTGCAACCTATCTCTACGAATATACAAAGGATATGAAGAAAGTAGCAAAAAGACTCGGTCATAAGAGATCAGACACAGTTGACAAATACGTTCACGTCGCTGATTCCATGAAAGAACAACTTGGAAAACGCAATCTATTCAACCAAGCCCTCAGATCGATTAAATTGAGAGGAAAGCTAGGTGATTTAGATTGTTGGAAAAAAAGGCATCAATCTAACACTTTTTCTCCGAGAAATCTCAGTGGGCCCGCCGAGATTTGAACTCAAGTCTGTAACTCCCGAAGCTACAAGGATACCAAGCTACCCCACGGGCCCAGGTTAGCAGTACAAAAATAAAAACTGGATAAAAGATGTTTTTGGAAAAAAAAAGAATTATTGGTTTATTTTAAATTTTTTAGCTGTTTGCCAAATTCAGCATATTTGTTTTCAAGAATTTTTGCAGATTCTATAATTGCATCTTTTGCACTGAACGAACCATCTGTTTCAAAACTAAATATTACTTTTGCAGGATCTTTTTTAATAGTAAACAAATCTACTTTTTCTTTGTCAATATATGACTCCAGAACAGGTAATTTTTTATCATCTTTTAGCATTAATTTGTTGCCTTTGATTTCTACAAGATCATTTGGAAGTTTATTTACAAAATCTTTTACGTCATTTTCTCTTTTTTTGTCAAATTCAATGGTTGTTTCCATTCTATATCCTGGTGCTTGAACAGCTTGCCATTTTGCATGATCTCTTCCGCGGCCTAGAACAGCTTCTACTTCAAGAATTAATCGTTGATCTCCGTATAATTCTACTATTGGTATTTTCTCTTCTATTATAGACCAGCTTTTCTCAGCAGGTTGCAAATCACCTGAATATACTGTGCCTTCTCCTTCTTTACTTAATGTATAACGAACCGTACAGTTTGGGCATCCTTTGCCCTTACAAACGCATTCATCTTTAAATGTTAAAAGACTAAGATCAGTTGGAATTGGAACTAAGCCAAGACGATGAGCTATAATCTCGTCAAAAAGAGCACTAGTATTGTCGTAAATAACTATACCATCTACAGCAAGTTTAGGCAACTCAGAAAGCATAACTCGCCTAAGAGAGTTAACAAAATAAGGTCGTGTATCCTCAATTTTAATTACAGCTTTTTTTGGCTTTAATTCCTTAACATCAACTTTCATATTATTGTCACCTAAATTCTTCTACCACGTCTTCCGCCTTTTTTCCTACAGCCATCATGTGGAATAGGTGTAACATCTTCAATTTTTCCAATTCTAAGTCCACTTCTTACAAGAGCACGAATTGCAGCCTGAGCTCCACGACCTGGAGTCGCTCCTTTGTTTCCACCTTGTCCTCTAATTTTAACGTTGACTTTGTCGATTCCTTTTTCACGGATGATCTCTGCGACGTTCTGTGCAACTTTCATAGCTGTATATGGTGCACCTTCGTCTTTTGCTGATTTTGTTACCATGCCTCCAGAGCATCTTGCAATTGTCTCGGCACCTGTTAGATCTGTTACTGTAATAATTATGTTGTTAAAAGATGCAAAAATATGTGCTATTCCCCATCTTCCCATTTTTAATCACCTTCTTTTTTATCTTCATTTGATTTTTCACTTTGTTTATTTTCTTCACCAACTGTTTCTTCTTTTGGTTGTTTCTTTGATTTTTCCTCAGTTGTAGACTCTGTTGGTGAAGCTTCTTCTTTCTTTTCAGGTTCATCAGAAGGTTTGTCTTCTTTAGGTGCTTCTTCAGTTTTTTTGTCTTCAGTTGGTTTTTCTTCAGGCTTTTCCTCAGATGGTTTCTCTTCTTTCTTAGGAGGCTCTTCCTTTACTTCCTCCTTTGGTTCTTTAGGCTTAGTCTCTTCTTTACCTGGAACTGATTTAAAATCAGCACGAGGTCTTGCAGGATGCATTACATCATTAAGTGGGGAATCAGAAGTATATCCAATTTCTCCCTCCTCATCTTTTGTAACCATATAACTAGGAACAGTTACTCTTTTTTCACTAATTCCGATATGTCCATGAGATATTATTTGCCTTGCTTGATCAGGTGTATTTGCGAGTCCTTTAAGATATGTAAGAGTTTGCAATCTCCTAGATAAAATCGATTCAGTCTCAAGTGCCAATACATCATCTAATGTTGAATTAATTGGCAGAATATTCATTCTATTTAAATGCATAAGAAGTTGATCACTTTCTTTTTTGCTCTGTACATACTCTGTCCTAACTTTAGCTAGTAATTCTCTTGCTTGTCCACGATATTTTCTAAGTCTAGTTTTTGCCTTCCAAATTTCTCTCTTGTTTTTAAGACCATACTTTTCAATTAGCTCGTTCTCCTCTTTTATTCGATCCGCTTGCCATGGATGACTCGGAGTTTCATATTTTTTCCTAGAAAACTTTGGTTTACCCATAAAAATCACTTAATTATTTTCTCCCTCTTTTTAGAAACACCAAGGGTTAGTCCTGTTCTGTTATTAGCTCTAGTTCTTTGTCCTCTAACAGGGAGTCCACGTTCATGTCTTATGCCTCTATATGACCTAATTTTCTTCATAATGTTGATCTCATCTCTTAATCTCATATCAATATCTGAGCCTACCAAATGGATGTCTTCACCTGTTTCATAATCCTTACGATGGTTAAGCATCCAACCAGGAGCATTTTCAATGATGTTATCAATTGTATCCTGTAACTTTTCAATTTGAGCATCTTTCAGATCCCCAATTCTCATGTTTCTATCAATATCTGTCTCATTTATAATAAATGAAGCCATGTGAACTCCGATTCCTTTTATGCTAGACAAACCGTAAACAACTTTTTTTTCTCCATCAGCATCCGTATTAGAAAGCCTAACAATATATTTGAAATCAGGCCCTCTATCCTTCTTAGGTTTTTCTTTCTTAACTTCTGTCTTTTCAGGCTTTTCTTGTTTAGAAGGTTTTTCCGTTTCTTCAACTTCGGCCGGTTTTTCCTCAGTTTTTTCTTCAATTTCTTCTTCTTCAGCTTCTGGTTCTTCTGCAGTCTCTTCTGTTATATCCTCTGACTCTTTTGTCTCTTCAGATCGGGCGTCCTGTTCTTGTTGTGGTTCTTTTACAGGTTCATCTTTGACTTTTTCAGCCGGAGTCTCAGGTGCTTCTTTTTTGGGTTTTGATGCATCTTCCAAGTTTATAACCTCTACTAATTTATATTTAGTTAATTACTCCTTATATATAAATAGAAGTATTTGCCATAAATAAGAGAACTTATATATAAGCGTTTAGGGGAGAATAATCTGGAGCTTTTTTTATAGACCACCGTAATTCATATATGCTTAAATAGTATCCTAGAAATGAGTGGTCTAATAATGACAAAAACCAATTGGGCAAAAATTGATGAAATACTCAACGGTAAAAAAAATGGTAAAACAGTAAGCCTTCGTGGATGGATATATAGGACACGTAGCAGCGGAAATATTGTATTCGCAATAATAAGAGATTCTACAGGGATTCTTCAAGCCACGATAAAAAAAGGTAATCTTCCAGATAAAGAATTTGAAGATGCAAAAAAGGCTTTAATCGAATCATCTTTGGAGGTAAAAGGTTTAGTAAAAGAGGATAAACGTGCACCTGGCGGGTATGAACTTCAAGTCACTAGTGCAAATATTATAAACTTTGCAGAACCGTTCCCAATTGTAAAAGATCAAAGCCCTGAATTTTTACTAGATCAAAGACATCTATGGATTCGATCGCAATATATCTCTTCAATTCTAAAAATTAGATCAACTATAGTTGGTGCAATTCATAAATTTTTCAGAGACCGGGGCTATTATGAATTTGACGCTCCTGTACTTCAACCAAATCAATGTGAAGGCGGTTCTACCCTTTTCGAAGTTAAATATTATGAAAACAAAACCTATCTATCACAATCATGGCAGTTATATGCTGAAGCAGCGGTTTTTGCTTTGGAAAAAATCTACAACATGGGTCCAACTTTTAGAGCTGAAAAGTCAAAAACCTCGCGGCATCTTTCTGAGTTTTGGATGGCTGAAATGGAAGCTGCATGGATGGATCTGCATGATGTAACTGAAGTTGCCAAGGAGGAAGTTAAGTTTATTTTACAAGAGGTTTTAAAACATAATAAAAATGAATTGGAAATTTTAGGACAAGATATTAAAAAATTAGAAAAAATTTCCAAATCCAAGTTTCCAACAATTACATATACTGAAGCTATAAAGATTTTAAAAGAAAAAGAAAAAATGAAAGTTGAATGGGGTAAAGATCTTAGAACTATTGAAGAAGATAAACTTTTGAAACATTTTGGAACACCGGTTGTTGTTACGAATTACCCATCAGAAATTATGGCTTTTTACAAACCAAGTGATCCTAAAGATCCTAAAACAGCACTTTGTTTTGATATGATTGCACCTGAAGGATACGGTGAGATAGTTGGGGGTTCTCAGAGAAGTCTTGATGTCAAGGAAATGACAAAAAGACTTAAAGAAATGGGAGAAAAGATCGATAATTATGAGTGGTACTTTGATTTAAGACGCTATGGCTCTATCCCTCATTCAGGATATGGATTGGGTGTTGAACGAGTTGTAGCTTGGATTTGTGGTATTGATAATATAAAAGACTCTATACCGTTCCCCCGTACGCTCTTACGGTATAAACCATAGGTGAAATAGTTAATGAAATCCAATGTTCATGTTTTAATATCTGGTAGAGTTCAAGGCGTTTGGTTTAGGACAAGCACAAAACAAAAGGCTGAACAACTTGGTTTAACCGGTTGGGTTAGAAATACTTCTGATGGTTCCGTTGAAGCAATTTTTGAAGGAGCTGAAAAAGGTATCAAGGATATGCTTGAATGGTGTCATTGTGGTCCACCATTAGCAAAAGTTGTAAATGTTGAGGTAAAAAATCAAGAACCAACTAATGGTTTTGATGGGTTTTCTATCGAATACTAAATAAATTTACTAAAAGATTCTACTAAATCTTCATTTTTACCTATTAGAATTATTTCTTCAAACTTGTTTTCAAATTCTTTGGCTATGTAAACCATAACTTCTGCAGCATCATTAATTGGAACTCCACCAACCCCCGTACCCATCCCAGGAATTGCAATTGATTTTAAATTAAGCTCAGCACCAAGTTTCAATGCCGCTCGAGTTGCTAGCTTAACATTTTCTATGTCTATTCTCATCGCAGGTTCGTTCATAGTAGGTGCATGAATAACAAATTTACAGGGAAGATTACCTGCTGTTGTAGCCACTGCCTTTCCAACAGCTATGGGTGCATTTGAAATTGCTTCATTTTCAATTTCTATTCCACCGACACGTTTTATAACTCCTGCTACACCACCACCCATAAAACCAAAAGAATTAGCAGGATTAACTATGGCATCACACTTAGTTTGAGTAATGTCTCCCTTTACAACTATTATTGACATTTATTCCTTCTTCTTTTTCTTCTTCTTTTTTTCTTTTTCTTCTTGTTTCTTTTTTTTCTCCTCAGCTTTTTCTTCTCGATGTTTTTTTTCTTTTACAGTAAATCCTTTTAAAGTCTGAACTCTTGCTTTTATTGATTTGATTTTGTCATAAATTTTTCCCTTCTCAATGTTAAGCTTTGCTTTTGTAATCTTTTTACTTTGGAATTTTTCTTCCAACTGTGCAACCTTTGTTTCTTCTTTAGCTATACGTTTCTCCAGCTTTGCAATATTTTTATTTATTCTCTCTAGGAAGCCCATACTATTTACCCCATAGTTTTTTCCTTTGTGCTTCAAGGGTATTGTTTTCTTTACCTAAATATTCTGCGAAAGTTTTAACTTGTTTTCCACCAATTTTATATGGTTCTGGAAAAACCTCTTTAAATTTTATATCTCTCAGTAGATGATGATCAAGTATGATATCACAATCAAGTGTTTCAATTATTTCTACTAGATTATCTGAGGCATCTTGCATATTTTGCATGCTGAATTTCCAACCTAAAAAGATACTCGGAGGGCCATCCATAATTATTAAATCTGGTTTTTGATTAATTATGTAATCTTTAGCAGTTTTTGTTACAGGTCCTTGTACATCTGATGCATGTAATATTCTTTTTTTGCCATCATCAACTGTTGTCATAATTACGTATCCAAGTCTCACGTTTTCGGGTCCGTGAAAAAAAGGCGGGGAGAAAATGATTTCTGTTTCTCCGATTTTATGTTTTGAATCATCACAGTAAATCAGATCACAAATGTTTTCTACTATCTCTTTAAATTTTGTACCTCGTTGATTTTGAGATTTATTAATATTATTTGAAATATCTTTTGCAAATACTTTTTTTCCTTTGTAAAATCTTTCATCTGGATTATAGTGGTCATAATGATAATGTGATATTGTTAGGATATCACATTTTTCAGCAATTTCAGCAATTTCTTTTTTTATTTTATCCAAAGCTTCTAGCTCTTTTTGATGTGGTGGAAGACCATATCTTTTTGGCCCAAGAGCTACAGAAGGATCAATTAAAATTTTGCAGTCTTTTGTTTCAACATATGTTGCCATTGAACGTACGCCAAGTGAATCAGATGCTATAGGAATTATTTTCATGTTCTACCTTAAACGTAAACAACTTGATAAAATAAAAATATGTCTTTTTGGTGAATTTGAATTTTTTTCTAAAAAAAGCTGGCATGCTCCAATTTAATTTTATCTTGATTTGGATAATAAGTAATGGACTCATCGCACTTATCGCAATATAGCTCTATTAACATGGTAGAATCAAGTTTTTTTATAGGTATCATCTTCATTAAATTACCGCATTTGGGGCATTTCCGATAGCGATCCATTTATATTACCATAAATATTTATAATTTGTACTATATAAACCTATGCCTAAAACTGTTGATTTACCTTTCAAAAATGACCTTTTTTTCATATAAAATCTTAAAAACTCTATGATATGGAATCATTGCAGTTGAGGTTTGTATGAAAGACTTGTCTAATTTAATTATATCTTTTCCAGACATGATTTTGGTATCATTTGGTGCGCCTCTATGAATATACCAGATCTCAGCTTGGTTTAAATCGCAATCTTGTTTCCATTTTAATTCATTTAAAATACCTTTCGGGCTGTTTTTAATGCCCTTCATTTTTTCCTCCCTCAAACTATTTCTTTTTCAAATGTTTCAAACCTGCTCTAGCTGATTCCTCAGATTCTCCACGAAGTAAACGTTTTTTATAAATTTCATATTCTTGCTCAGGTGTTTTCTTCATATATCTTTTGAGTTTGCGTTTTTCTTTCCAATCTTTTAACAAACCCATTTCTCCTCCTTCAAAATTAACTCTCAATATCCTTTTTCATTTGCTCAAACTCTTCTTTAGTAGTTTCTCCAGTTGCATATCTAAGTTCTATAACTTTTATTGCATCTTCTTCCTGAAATTTACCTTGATAACGATACTTATAATTCCAATACATTAAAACCAGTAATATCACTATATGGAACAAAGAAATAATTTTGATACCTGCATCTGGAAATGGAATACTAATTAAAAGCCCTATAAAAATAGCAATAATATATGCAAGAATTGCAAATATTATTAGATCAATTATAAAAAAACTAAAGATCGTTTTTATTATGTCCTTCTCTTTCATTTTTCCTCCCTCAAAATTATGAGAATGTGTTTGTTCCAAGTAATTTATCAGTTGGAACCCAAACCATTTGATATTCACCAGAGGTAAATCCTGTAATTACATCTCCTGCACGTATAGGTTCTGTTGATAACCCAGTTTCAGTCGTACCAAGAGATAAATCAGCTTTTAAATAATACGTTGTAGAACCTTTTTTAAATATCAAATTAGCATCGGTGGGGGATTCTGCATATTTATGAGATGTAGAACCAGAAGTTATTGTTATTGTATCCTCAGCATCATTAAGTGTCCATGCAAGATTTGGAGCAGATAGAGCAGGTGTCACCATAATATATGCTATAGCTGTAACAGATGTTGTAGTATTTGATGCAATAAGTGTATAAGTAGTACTTTCAGTCGGACTAATTATTCTTGAACCTTCCAATGGTAAAGACCCTATATCCTGGTTTATTTCTACAGCTGTAGCACCAGTTACCTTCCAGCTTAGATTAGCTGTTTCACCATGATTTATCAAACTTGGTGTTACCTGAAAAATATTAATTACAATAGCATCATATGTCGCATCACCATCTGAATCAGATGTTTGCTCTGTACAACCACATAAATAACTAACACCAACTAACAATAAAATAACTGCCAATACAGTTGTTTTTTTCATGTGATCCTCCTTCTAATACAATAATTTAAAACAAACTTTGGTTTATATACTTCTCCTTAACAAGCGTTAAACATTAAAAAAACCAAATGATTAATTATTCAATTTTTCTTTTTTCTGAAATAACCAATCAAGAAATAGAAAGACGACATTGAAACTAAAAAAATTAGTGCTGAAAAAAATATCACATAGACAACTTTAATTCATTTAAAATATCTCTAGGATTTGTCATATTACTTGAAAAGTTTAGGTGTATTGAATATATAAAATTTCATCTCACCACTTGAGCTAACGTTGCCCTCCTCATCGTATATTTTTGTCTCAATTAATTTTTTTCTAAAAGAAGGTTCATCCCAATTCCAGATGAATGGTTCTTGGGTTAATGTGTCTTTCAATTGTCCATTAACATAAAACTCTGCTTTCTTTACCTTATTGTCGTTTACATCAATTCTCAAAGGACCAAATATTAGCGGTTTAAAGAATGGAATTATCTTTCTATTTTTGATATAAATGAAGCTTTCAAATGTAATTATATTCTTTTTAGATAGAATGAAAAGAATCGCACCCGCAGCGCCAATTGCTCCAAATAACATTATTAATGTCATCCATGGAAATCCTTCTTCAATAACCTCATATGATTGATATTGATAAGAAATAAATTGATTCAATTTGGTTCCATGCTCATCCAAAACATCAATATCTAGAATGTATAATCCATCTGTAAGATCGTTTGGGGGAGTATATGTAAAAACGATATTATCATTAGTTTCCAAATCATTTATAATGTTTAATTCAACTGTTAGATTTGATATATAAAAATTGGCATAGTCTACAGTAACAGGTAAGTTATATGTTAATGTAATTGTTGGATTATTCTGATTAATAGTCCCTCCATTAGGTGGATTAATTGATACTATGTTGAGTGGAGGTAGCGAATAACTATAAGTAAATTCGTAAATTGTCTCAGGGTCATCTAAAATATATGTTTTTGTTGTTTTCCTAAATATTTTATAATTGTCAATTTCTGTATTGTTTAACTTTACAGTTAAAAGATTACTTATTGTATAATCGTCTGATGTTGGATCTGCAACTTCTAAGAAAATCCATCCACTTGTTTTATTTATTGTCACAGTCATAGTGGCAGTATCATCAGTGGCATCAAGAGTTATATCGCTATTTGTACCTGTTAAATGACTTATATCAATTATTTCATCAGTCGTTGTATTCCATATAAAATCTGGTACTTCTGAATCATTAACGGATAATAAAAAGGTGATATTACCACTTATGTTGATATTTCCCGTGTGAACTGCCTTTAACACATTGTTTGGATCAATAAACGTATCTACAATTGAGTCACCATCAATATCATAACAATAAAATGAATTGTCTAGTGTTACACTATATTCATTTTCAACTTCAGTAATTGTTGTACTGGATGCTGTTAGTTTAGTTGAAGAAATTATTAATGCAGTTACAGTTTCTGTATTGGTATTTCCATCATTATCTGTAATAGTTAAAGTCACAGTATAAGTTCCACTTGCTGAATATGTATGGTCCACAGTGGAGCCAGTGCCAGTTGTCCCATCTCCAAAAACCCAAGAGTATGTAGTTATATTTCCATCTAGATCAAAACTGTTCGTTGCATTGAATGTTACTTCAGTTCCTACAATGCCAGTATAGGGTCCGCTTGCATTAATAAACGGTGTTTTTGTGTCATTTTGATTCCCGGATATATCTGTTGCGTAAATTATACAATAAACTATGCTCGGGTTCTCATTAATTACAAATACTTTTTCATAGTAATTAGTAGTCTCTTCATCCATATAAACAGTTAAATGATCACTACCTTCATACCAGTACTCAATTGTAACATTTTCAACTTCGATATTATCAGTTACCGTTGCTCCAAAAGTGTAACTATTTGGAAAATTATCAAAGGAAGATCCACGTTTGACAATTGTTATTGTTGGTGGTGTACTATCTGTAATTGTAACAGTAGCTGTTGAAGTTGTGACTGAATTGTCCCATTGATCCTCTGCATAGATTGTATAAGTTAAGTTGTTTGTTGTACTTTCTAAAGATACCGTTAAAACAAAGTAGGTTGTACCTAAAATATTTGTTAGACTTTCATTACTGCCACTACTGCCATGTACCCAATTAACTTTTACCTCACCATAATTTACTATATCTGAGGTGCTATCAGTATCATCCACTACAGTTACATTGAATGTAAAACGAGTGCCTGGTGACCCTGTTGAAGGTGTATTATCAGTTATTGTTGGTGCTGTTCCTTCATCTATTTCAAAGCTTCTTGTGCTTGAAGATCTCCAATTTCTTGGATCCCTTGCATCTATTCTATAGCTATAAATTCCTACTACTGAAAATTGATGATTATAATAGTAAGTATTTCCTGTTCTATATCCAAGGATTGAAATGTTACTGTTTTGTCCATTTGGATCAGTTACAACAAGTCTTACTTCTTCAAGTGCTGTATTGTCTGTTATCCCAGCAGAGATATATGTATAACCTCCTTGTGTTTGAGTATATGGGCTTGCACTGGCAGTTCCGATTGTTGGAAGGCTGGTATCAAGTATTGGCCTGCTATCAGAACTTGAAATATTTATTGTACGCGCACTATCTGCAACACCATTGCCATCGTTATCTACTGCTCCTTCAGTTGCGTTGTCATAATCATCCCAATAATTACCTGCAACTACTGAATTTGCACCATTTACAATGTTAAAACCTGTTGTTGAAATACTCCATATATTATTATTTTCACTCATGTCAAGAGCGTGGTCTGAATTGTTATAGAAATAATTATTGTAAATAGAATTGCTAATAGCATAATAATTTAGATAAACTCCATATTGTGAGTTTTGTGTAATATTGTTACTATGGATTGTATCGCTAGTTGAGTTTTGTATTCTTATTCCATCTTTTGTGTTTCCTTGGATATGATTGTAATTTACTACATTGTTGTAGTCTCCAAATAAAAACACTCCATGTTTTGAATTGGAACTTATAGTATTGTTATCAATGGTATTATTTGCCCCTAGAACCATAATTCCATAGTCTGTATTACTTGTTATAATATTATTTCCTATATAATTAGAACTTGAGTTTTCTAATCTTATTCCACTGTCGCTATTGCTGTGGATTTTATTAGTTCCACTGTTATAAGTGATATTATTATTATCACAATGATCATTGAAATATATTCCATTCAAAGTATTACTAGCTATATAGCTATATTCAATCAAGTTGTCATTACATGTCGAATTGAGATATATTCCATTTCTAGAATTGGATGTTAATATGCAATTTCCAATAGTATTGTTTGAAGAATTATAGAAAAATATTCCATTGAAAGTACTACTTGTAGAAGTTGTATGTGTTATATTATTGTAACTTGAGTTTTCAATATGAATACCATTTTTAGAATTAGATGTTATTGTATTGTAATAGATTTTTGTGTTGCTGCAATTATAAATATAAAAACCGTTTGCACTGCTTGTAATAATATTGTTTACTATTACACTGTTGCTAGCGTTTATCTTTATAGCTGCGTTATTTAAACTGGATCCACTGCTTGTTATTGTCAAATCACTAATATCCACCCCAGTTGCAGTAATTGTTATAACATCGCCAGAGCTACTGCCAGTAACTGTTGTAAGTGATTTATCTTCTCCAAATAAGTCCAGTGATGTTTTATTTATAATAATATTTTCTTCATAATCCCCTGCTAGTACTTGAATTCTATATCCTGATGATGCAGCATTGATTGCACTTTGAATATATCTATATGGATGAATGCTGTTTCCTTCCCATGGACCAGCTGTATTATCATCATCAACATATAGAGTTGGCGGGTCAGATGCTTTGCAAGTCTCAATAAAATTAACCGATGTAAAGCAATTTAAACCAAATATGATAAGTAATAATATCACAGATATTTTCGGCTTCATCCCACCCGCCTGCATATGCAACTGCATATACTGGATATATTAGTACATTAAAAATATTCCTATTTTACATCCCTGTAATTAATAAAGAAAAATAATTAAACACTTTTGGAATATATTATCTTATAACTATATTGCTGAACCTTATTCCTGAAGGACTATTATGGCTGAAGATAATGAAGGAAATCAGGGTATATACTACTCAGATGTAATTAAACGTACATTATATTCTTTAATTGTAGTTGCGCGTCCAAAATCTTCTAAAGATTATGCATGGTCAATAATTAAAAGACTGCTAGCTGAACTTAAAACAGATTACGATTTTTTAAAATACATTCATATTGACGAAATAGAAAATTTAGAAGATACAATGGATGATATAACAGTTATGTCTAGTCTAAATGATATTGAACCTAAAAAAATTGGCCAGGCAATTCAAAATATTATTGATATATTTAAAACACGCATGGGTAATAAAGCTGGTTACTTTTTTTTAACAGAGTTCAAAGAAACTCTTGGAAATGAATATCACTCAATTATTAAAGAAATGGGTGTTGATTTAAGACTGATTGAATTACAAAGCAAAATATATGGATGGGATAGTGGAAAACATAAGATCAAGGATAAGTTTGATTCAAATATCGCTTATATAGAAAAAAAAGATGATGTTTAGTAAGATTATAACTAGTGAAAACAAATATTAAAGGCATTTGTTCCTGATTAAAAGTTTAAATTTAAGAAAGAGAAGAGAGAACAATAAAAAAAATGCTATGAAAACTCTAAAGAAAGTTTATTATATTATAATATTAATTTTTTGTGAGCAGAATCTATATGCTAGGGGAAGGCTAAAAATGAAAATTTTACTAATTAATACCTCTGTCGGGTTTGATTCTATTATGTCAAAAGAAAATACTGATAGATTTATAGCTTCTATACCACCACCAACTGGACTTCTTTATATAGCAAGATCACTCGAAGACGAAGGACATAAAATAAAGGTTATTGATATTGCATGTGAAAAAAATCCAATGATGGAAATAAAAAAATCATTAAATTCATGTGATGCTGCTGGTTTAAATGTATTTACAATGATACGGAATGATGTTGAAATTATTGCAAAATCTATTAAAAATTATGATAAAAATTTACCAATAATATTGGGTGGTCCTCATTGTTCCTTTCATCCTCAAAAAGCTCTAATTGATATTCCTTCAGGTGATATAGGCGTAGAGGGAGAGGGAGAAATTGTTATAAAAGATATAGTAAAAGGATTGAACGGTTATAAAAAATTTGAAACACTTCCTGGAGTATTTTACAGAAAGAATGGAACTATAAAAAAGGGTAAACCTGCAGAAATTATTAAAAATATAGATGAACTTCCTTTCCCATCCAGACATCTTGTGGAAAAATATAACTATGGTAAACTAGGGAAACTAGATTTTTATAAACAAAAAACTAGTGCAATGATAACAAGTCGGGGGTGTCCTTTTAAATGTAAATTTTGTACAAGACATTTAACAAGTCATATTTTTCGTATGAGGTCGGCTGAGAATGTTTTGGATGAGCTGACTGAGATAAGTCAAAAATATAAATCTGTTTTTATTGCTGATGATAATTTTTTAGCAAATGAAAGAAGGGTTAGTAAAATATTTGATGAATTAATTAAAATGGGTTCTCCTCTTGAAATTTATATTAATGGAGCACGGGTTGATTCTGCAAATATTGATTTATATAAAAAAATGAAAAAAGCTGGCGTTAAACATATCTATTATGGCATTGAATCTGGGAATCAAAGTGTTATAGATTATTACAATAAGAAAATTACTATTGAACAAATAAAAAAAGCATTAAATTTAGCAAATAAAATGGATTTTATAACATTAGGATATTTTATTTTCGGTGCACCTTTTGAAAAATATAAAGAAATAAAAAATACTATTAATTTTGCAAATTCCTTACCACTAGATTTTGCAATTTTTTATCCACTGGTTTATGCACGTGGCTCTGATTTATGGGAGGAAGCAGTAAATGAAGGAAAAATCAATTTTGATGAGGAAGAGTATCTAATAATTGCATCATCTACAAAGGGACTTGCAAATTTTACAGAAGATGAAATATTTTCTTTTTGTGAAAAAGCTTTTAAAAAATTTTATTTCCGTCCATCATATATACTTAGGCAAATTATTAAATCTATAAAGAGAAAAAATTTTACAATTCTAAAGTATGGGGCACATCAATTATTTTAATAACAATATGGACCGCATATGATGCATATAAAAAAAGTGGGCCCGCCCAGATTTACCCTGTTTCTAAGGAGAGAGTTTTCCAAGATACACCGTGTTTTGACATAGCTTGGACTAAGGAGAAAATATAATGTGCAAATTGTGTAATAAAGTAATGAAAGAAGCTGATGAACACTTTCTAGCTTGGAGATTAGAAGAACTTCATTTTGAATATCATCGTTGTAATGGATCAAAGAGGCCAATGAATCTAATTGACCTTTTAGATGGGGCATGTACAGCATAAAAAATAAGGCAATATATGACCAGATGTCTAAACCTGAAAAAGAAGTTGCCAGGTTTCTGAAGAATATCGGTATCCAATGGTCATATGAACATCCTGTTTTTGTGTGGGATGAAAATAAAAGACCAAGAGTTTGGGCACCAGACTTTTATCTTATTCCTTTTGGAATATACGTTGAGGTTTGTGGTTCTGAGAGTTTTAATTATGATTATAGAAGGAAGATCTTTGATAATAACGGTTATAGAGTGATTTTTTTACATTTATACAAGGAGTCACATAAATGGAAAAATCATCTCATGAGTTATCTTGAATTAATTTCAAATTATAGAAATCGCAAATTAAGTGAAATCCTTAGCAATGAAAATTAAATAATATCAGTCAGATTTTAGGATATAATAATAGCCTCCTGATTAAACTAAAAATAAAAGAAAAAAAGAGTTGGACTAATATTGTAGTCCAAGTCGTTGCAGTAGTAGTCGTAGTATTGGGAACAGATTTGGATGCTGTTGTAAGAACCATACTACCTGTGTTTAAATTAAAACACCAGAAAATAAACCCAATGATGAGTAATAATTAATCTCGTCTGTTCACCTGAAATATATTTTCATGAATGTATATTATTTTCAACAAAGGTTTTTCCAGAAAATAAATATGCAGAAAGTAATAATATCGTTTTACTCACTTTGGAATGTTATATTGTTGTGAATGACCATATCTGACTTTTTGATGATGCACCTTGTACATCGGATGCAACTATTTTCCAATAATAAGTGGTGTTAGAAGTTAATTCTGGTAGATCATAAATTAAATTAATCTGGTTCCATCCAAAAGGTCCTATTTGCTCTATAAAAGGAGGATTGGAATCAGTACCAAAATAAACGTCATAATAAACCACATCACCAGGATCATAATCTCCACCGTCCCAACTAAGATTCGTAGTAACAGGCACATTAATTGCACCATTTTCTGGATTTGGATGACATGGTTGTGAAGGAGGCCATTTACCTTTATATTGGGGTTTTGTCAACATAAAAAGATCCATTTCATCATATCCAACTTTTCCAGAGTTTGTATATGCAAATACTCTTAATGTATGCCGACCAATTGCAGTGAGTAGATACCATCCAATAATTTTCCATTCATACGGCGGATCTGAATCCCAAAATAAAAAATCATTATCAATGCAAAATATCACATGAGAAAATTCTTCATCTGAGATTACTTTAACTTTTGCAACAGCATTTCCTAAAAGTATTGTAGTTCCTCTAATTCCTGAATTCCAATTTTTAAGAAAATTTAACTGAAATAATGGAAAACCAATTACATACAAATATCCTTCATAGGGAGCAGTTATAATTGCCTGTACATCAATTGGTTTATTTGAAATCTCTGCCATTAGAGCAATAAGAAACTTGGTAGCTTTTACTTGATAACTCCAATTAAGTCTATCTGGAGTGTCCATAGGTGTGTTAGCCCAAGGATATGTATCATGATGAACAATCCATACACCATCGTATCCAAAGTCAACAAAAGCTTGATGATCTGCTCCTCTATGATTTGGTTTGGATTCAACTGAAAGATTAAAATAATCATAATAATTGTTACTTACTGTTTCTGCAAAATCAAAAATCCAAGTAGATCTTTCTGGATGCATGAATGAAATAAGATTAGCACCTTCAGGTGTTACAGCATATGCTATCATATCTACATTAATTACTGCAACAATGTTATCTCCCCTGTTGTATGCATCGCGGGCATATGTAAAACTTCCATAAGTTCCAACCTCTTCACCTGAAAATGCAATAAAACGAATTGTATGATTAAAAGAATAATTACTCATAATTTCTGCAATAGCAAGCATTCCTGCAACACCCGATCCATCATCGTTTGCACCCATTGACCCCTCTGAACAATCATAATGAGCAGACATAATAAAAATAGCATTACTGTCAAGGTCTTTTCCAGGAAGAGTTGCAACAATATTTCTGCTTTTATATCCACCAAAATCCCAATTATGATAAGCAACTTCTAAACCTATTTTTTCAAAAGAATTATAAATATATTCACCTGCAAGAGTACAATTTTCTGACCCTGTGTATCTGGCACCATATGTCATTAGGCCATCATGATAATTGAGAATTAATGATCTGTTAACCTTATTTATCATTTCAACTATATTATTTTCATTTAGTAATGAATAATTTGTTTTAGTATTTGCATTTATTGAGGGAATAAGAAGAAGATTACTAAATATTAGAATACTTGCAAATAAAATACAATTGATTTTCTTTTTCATGTTTTTCCCTCCATATTGCTGAAATTAAAATACGTATCAATATATAAATTTATTTATTAATTTTACATTTCTATTCCCAATATTCATAACCAGAAGGATTTTCAGGGACCCATTCTGGTGGTATTCTATATGCTCTATAAGCAAGTCTATTTCGATAATTTAGTAATGGAATCCATAATGGAAGATTGAATTCCCAAACAATTTCACTATTATTATTGACTTCAAAAATCCTACCAGTTAACCCTTCAGTAATAAGTGTATTGCCATTTGGCAAACATTGTGCATTACTAACATAGGAGCTGAAAAAATGATGCATTCTTCCTCTAGGAATTAAAAAGAATAATATTTTCACAAGCATATTCATTTGATTACCAAATGAATTCTTATATTCCCAAATAATTTCTTTTGTTACAGGGTCAAATTCAATTACTCTTGAATAATTTCTAAACCTGCAAGGGCAACCATTTTTATCATAACCTGCTTCTCCACCGTTATCAAACACAAGAATATTTCCTTCTCCAGGAAGACCCTTTGGAATCATATGTGCGTTATGTGGCCCTATAATACTGTTGAGATATCCTTCTTTAGAATTCTCAGAAAAATTGGGTCCTACTCTCCAAACAACCGATCCATTGTCTTTACTAATTATTATTATAAAATTGGCATGACGTGAATCTAGTATAATGTTATCTGGATTAAAATAACAATATTTATCAGGATTTTCTTCGTACCAATGGTTCTGTCCGAGATATGAAATTGAATTTATGTGAAGATAATCACCTCTCATCATTTTAAAAACCTTACATTTACATCCAGGATATCCTTTTATTGACCCTTTTGAATCTTCATCAAAACCAAGCTCATCAAAATGATCAGAGGCATACCATTCAAAACCTGTTAAATTTCCTTCCCAATCAACCTCATAAATAACGTCATCAATAAGTGTAAAATCACTAATACTTGAATTTGTTATATTTTTATGAGAGAGTATTAATGTATTTCCATTTTCCACAAATGGCTGTCCTGGAGCATAGTAACCAACAGGATTTCCCTCTCTTTGAAAATCATGATGTTGTCTTGCTCTTCCTTCGTCCCAATCCTTAAAACTCCAAACAATGTTTTCATTCCAATCTAATTGTATTAATTCAGTTAAATCATCAGTTGCATGTGTTGAATGTTCTGTTTCCTTGTTTGCAGAAATTATATTTCCATTTGGAAGCATTTTTGCAGGAAAAGGATAAAAATCCCACCATCGACGTATAACCTTTCCATTCATATCTATTAATATTGCTCTATTATATTGAGCCTGATAACTTATTAGTGTATATCCCTGGCAACAATTATTGTCATTATTATTTATGAAGGCTTAATCTTGCTATAGTTCCTGGGTCCATCACCACCAACATAAAGAGTATTACCAGATATGTTAGATGAAGTGGTTTTATCTATTATTACAGTTCCAGATATGGGTAAAAAAGTTCCAATCAAAAACATACAAATAAATATTCCTATTATTTTCTTTTTCATATTTTCTACCCCCCCCAAAATATAAAATTAGCAGAATTGTAATATAACAAAATGATTTAAACTTTTATCCCAGTGTTATCTGAAAAAAAAGAAAGAGAGATTTTGGACTACTGTAGCCCAGGTATGTATCTCGGTATCGGGAACATATTAGGATGATGTGTTAGGAAGTTTTGCAGATAGTTTAGGAATGGTGTGTTGATATATGGTTTGTTTCTAGGTATTATCAAGAATTCTTACATCCTAACCACAAGTTTTATATTCATTAACAACATAATGTATATTAACAATATGTTGTATATAAATATTTGATAGATGATTGGGAGATAATAATATGTCAACACTAACATTATCCATACCAAAAGAACTAAAAAAAAGAATGGACGAATTCCCTGAAATTAATTGGCCTGAAGTATTAAAAGCTAGATTGAAGAAAAGAGCAGAGGCCTTACTAAAGTTTGAAGAAATGAGGAAGAGAGGTGAATTATAGATGGTAAGTATTACATTGAAGATTACCAATGAGTTTAAGGCTATAATAAACAAACTATCTTGGATAAATTGGTCTGAAATAGCTAGAGAAGAAGCATTAAAGAAATTAGAAGAAGAGCAAGCATTACAAAAATTTAGAGCAATAGTTTCCAAGTCCGAATTTACAGAGGAAGATGCTGAGGAATTAGCCGAGAAAGTGAAATTATCCATGCATAAGAGATTAAAGAAGAAAGGTCTGATATAAGTGGAAGTTGTGCTTGATTCAAATGTATTATTTAGGATGTTGATCTCCCGAGGAGATATAATAGAGCTGGTGTTTAATACCAATCTGAAAATATATGCACCACAAAGACTATGGGAGGAATTTCGTAATAATAAGAAGGAAATATTATCTAAATCCAATCTATCTAAAAAAGATTTCCAAGTATTGAGTTCCTTAATTTCTAATAGGATTACATTTGTTAGATTAGAAGAATATAAAAAATATTTACCCAAAGCAAAGAAATTGTTAAAAAGGCATGAAAAAGATGAAGATTTTATTGCACTATGTTTATTGAAATGTTGTAAATTATGGACATACGAATCACGGTTATTTGAAATTGGATTTGGAATCTCAACTAAAGAAATATCCAATATACTCTCATAGATTTTTCATTGACATAAAGTAATAACATCTCAAACATCGCACAAAACAGCAGCTTGGATAACTACTTGTTACAACACGATGCAGAATGCCACAACATTTGTTAGTTTCGAAGGCGAAAGCTCCCAATCATAAAAACACTAAAAACAATTTTTATGCTACCAGAATCCATGCATTGATTTCATTCAAAAAATATGGAAAAAGAAGAGGTGGACTAAATTATTGTAGTCCTAATCGTTGTAACAACAGTCGCAGTATTGGGAACAAGTTAGGATGACTCTGTAGGAAGTTAAGGAACGGTGTTTTGATATATGCTTTGTTTCGTGGCATAGTCACTGTTAGTGTTCCCCAGTCACTCTCAGCACCATAAATGTCTTTAGCTTTCGCTTCGATAGTATATGTTCCTTGTTCATCCCATGTATGACTCTCACTGTATCCTGGAGGACCAGAAGCTTGGAAAGCAGTCCAATCTGTTATGCTTCCATCGTCCCACTTGATATAGTAAGATACTTGGTCTCCATCTGGATCTGTTGAAGTAAATGAATAAGGATAAGAATCGCCTGCTTTTCCACTAGTTGGACCATCAATGTCTGGTTTGTTCGGCGGATCATTTTCAACGATAGTTACCACAAATAGATCTGACCATTCGCTCTCAGCGTCATAGGTGTCTTTTGCTTTGCTTCTTATCTCATACTCATCTGCAGCAGTCCACGTATGACTCACGGTTATTTCTTCTCCTGAAGGATAAGGTCCAATCCATTCTTCTATTTGACCATCATCCCAATCGATATAATAATAGACATTATCTTCATCAGGGTCTGTGGCAACGAAAGTATACTCATACTCTTCTCCCACTGCCCCATTTGTTGGACCTGAGATAGTCGGTGCATATGGTGGATTATTTGTAGGAGCTTTTTTAGCATACTTCAAATCGTCCAAGTTCCCATCATTGTAGCTTATATGCGGGCAGTCATAGCTATCCAAGGCTATCGATGTAAACTTTCCTGCATC
>JAGMDE010000080.1 GCA_023128855.1 Thermoplasmatales archaeon
TCCAGAGCTAAATATAGGCTCCCAACACTTGAAGGTTCAGTAAATGAACTTGAGCAAGAACTCAAACTTTACAATGTTGAAATTACTGAAACAAAACTACCAAATGTTGAATCCCTAAAAGACTCAATAAAAGTAGTCGAAGAATCAATGAGAGAACTAGAGCCAGTAAATATGCGTGCACTAGAAGAATATGAGCACCAATCGGATAGAAAAAGCAAGCTTGATGAAGATGTTAAACATCTTAAAGACCAGAAGAAAAACCTAACAAAACTTGTAAAAGAAGTCACAGAAAAGAAAAAAGAAAAATTCTTCGAAGTTTTTGATGCAATAAATAGAAACTTCAAAGATGTTTATGCACAGCTTTCAGAAAGTGGAGAAGCAGAGCTTCAACTTGAAGATGAAGAAAACGTGTTTGAAAGTGGACTTACAATAAAAGCAAGACCCCGAGGTAAAAAAGTACTACTACTTTCAGCATTATCTGGTGGAGAGAAAAGCATTGCATCGCTCGCGTTTATCTTTGCATTCCAAACTTATGATCCAAGTCCGTTTTATGTGCTAGATGAGATAGATATGTTTTTAGATGGAGTAAATGCAGAAATAGTATCTCGAATGGTAAAACGTAATGCTGAAGACTCTCAATTTATCGTAGTAACTCTTAGAAAAGTTGCATTGAAAGAGGCAAATCATGTTTATGGTGTAACAATGAGAGAGACTGGTATTTCTGACATGATCGGAAATATTGATCCCTCAACAGTTGGGCCTAAAGGAGAATTTAGTGAAGAAGGAGGAAAGATGATTGGAACAGCTTAAGGTTGACAACGAAGTTATAAACCATTTACTTTTTCATAAATCGTTAATCGATGAAAAGGACGATGCAACTAAAATTAACCATTATGTAAGTATGCTACAAAAAGCAGATGACGGCGAGCATATTTCAATTGAAAATCCTTTTGATCGATCAATTGCAATAGCCTTTGAACTTGTGATACAGCAACATCTGGATCCCTGGGATATTGATCTAGTTAATTTTTCAACGATGTATCTGAAAAGGGCAAAAGAAGAAAAAATAGATCTGATAACTGCGGGTAGAATTATTTACATGGCTTGGAAAGTATTGAAATTACAGAGCGATAATCTTGTTGTATCAATGGAAACACAAGAAGAAACCTATGAACCATTTGGTTGGGGTGATATACCAACAGAAATGTGGCTTTCAAAGGATGATGCCTATTCATATACAAATCTTGTAATGAATATGCCAAAATCACCTCTTGATGAACCAATTCGAAGGGATTCTAAAAGAAAAGTCACTTTGATGGAGCTTTTAGAAGCTTTTGATAAAGCTAGGATTGAATCAGAAGAACATCAGCTTTTGGAACAACAGAGAAAAGAAGAAAGAGAGAGACTTGCAAATCTTGCACGAAAACGAATGAAAGGAACTGCTCATGAAGATCATCTAGAAGAAGATGTTGAAGCAATTTGGAAAAGGATTAAACAATTCCCAAAGAAAACCATGACATTGAAAGAAATCTGTGAGAAAAAAGGAAGAGAGGAATTAATAAAGGTTCTAATGTCAGTATTATTTCTTGCATATGATAACAAGGTGCTTGTTCATCAGAAGAAATTTCCTTATGGAAAGATATATATTAAAAATGTAGGATATAGTTAATTGGTAGAGGTAATTGGTATGGGTATAAAGGAGCAACGTTTAGTTGAATCCGTATTATTTTCAGCAAGTAAACCAGTTAGCATCAATGAAATAAAAGAATCAACTGGTCTTACGCCAAACAAAATCAAAAAAACATTAGATGAATTAATTGAAGATTACAATGTAACGAGGAAAGACGGAACATCAATGGAAATAGTGAAAGCTGGTGATAAGTTTGCTATGCAAGTAAAGAAAAAATTCACAGAACAATCCGTAATGATAGCCAAACCTGAAATAGAAAATAACCTGTTAAAAACCCTTACACTTATTGCTTTTCATCAACCAGTTAAACAATCAAATCTTAGAAGAATGATAGGAACAAAAGCCTATGAACAAGTTGATGATCTTGCAGCTTTGAAACTAATACATACAAAAAAACATGGATCTACAGAGATGCTTACCACAACAAAACTGTTTCCAGAATACTTTGGAATTGATTCAACTGACCCGGAAGAAATAAAAAGTTTTTTAATAAAAAAAGTAGCTGGAAGTGTTAAAAAATAAAGCTTATTTTTTAAAGTAGCATTAATTACTATTCTTGAGAAGGGAAAAGAAATGAACGAAGAAGAAAAAATTAAGATGTTCAACGTTGTATTTGCACCTAAATCTGGAGAAAAAGTACTGGTTATATATGATGTTCCTCATGGAAATGTTAAAGATAATGATGGATGGAAAGAACGCAGACAAATGGCAAATGAATGGTATGAAACATTTAAAAAAATGGGAGCATCCGTAGGATTCTCTGTTGATATCTTTAATTATAAATCCGCTGGGCTTCATAATACTCAACTTCCAAAAGATGCAACTGATAAAATAAGAGCATATAATTTAGTAATAGTATTTATGGAATTTTCAATATCATCAACACTTATCAAAATAGTTAGAGCAAAAGATAACATTACCCGTGCAGCTGGGTTGCATCCTGAAAGACGAATGGAGGACGGAGTCTTTAAGGCAAACTATATAGAAGTAAGAAAATATGCAATTTCAATTAAAAAGATGCTTAACAAAGCTATTGGTGCAGAAATCAATTTTTCTACAGGTGATCAATTATTCATTGATTTAAGAAACCGTGATGCCCATTCAGATGAAGGAGATTGTACAAAAACTGGCCAATATATCAATTTTCCAAGTGGTGAAGGATTTATTGCACCATATGAAGCAATTAATGACGAAATTAATGAATATGGAGCAAGTAAAACTGAGGGTATATGGCCAGTGAATTACAAAGGCGAGCTTTTAAAATTTATAATTAAAAATAACAAGATAATAAACATAGAAGGCAAAGGTCCAAAGGCAGATGAAGCAAGAAAATTTTACTCAGAAAATGATACACGTAAAAATGTTGCTGAATTAGGCATTGGGTGCAATCCAAAAGCAATAGTCACAGGAAATGTTCTAGAGGATGAAAAAGTTGGATTACATATTGCATATGGAACCAGTACACATTTTGGTGGAAAAGTCCAAAGTGACACCCATCTGGACATAGTTTACGCAAAGGGATGCCCAGTTGAAGGGACAAGTTTAAAATTAATTTATGAAGATGGATCAAAAATTGAGTTAATAAAAGACTCAAAGCTCAGATACGATTTACTAAAATAAATCCTCTATTTTTTCTTATTTTTTCCAAATTTTAGTTTAGTAATATATAAAACTATAAACGCGGGTCCAAAAAACCATGCACCATACAAGAATGTACGAGCAAATCCTAAAATTGAAAACATAGCCCCACTTACAAATTCACCTGAAAATATACCTACATTCCCTAGACTTGTCAATATTGAAAACTGGGTTGCTCCAACTTTTGGATTTGTTACATCCATTAAAAGAGCACCTAAAGCAGTATATTGTCCACCATGCATGAAGCCTATAATTGTATAAAGAATTGCTACTGCTTCCCAACTATTTGCAAAAATAAGCATTAAAGTAAAGAAAGCTCCTCCACCCATTACTGCATATAAAACAACTTTTCTTCCATATTTATCACATATCGTACCAGCAATCAAGGAACCTATAATTTTTGTTCCCGCCCATAACATAATCAACCAGCCTATTTGGGCTATATCCATATTAAGATTGAATTTCAGATGAAGTGGGACAACAATTCCTAATAATCCTATATTAATTACAGATAGTGGTGTGAAAAGAGACACAAGCAACGTCGTTTTTTTCTTAAATTCAGAAACAAGAGTGGATGTTAACTTTTGTCGTTTTTTTACTTTCTTAGCATCTTTTATTAAAACAGGAAATATAATTATCAGAAGAATCACAAGACTTGTTGCTAAAAAAACGTAATTATAACCATAAAAAAAAGCTATTGAAGTAAGAAGAGGTGCGCCGATAAGCATACCTAAAGCTTGTCCAGCAAACATTACACCATTAATTTTTCCTCTTTCGTTTTCACGAGAAATTTCAATAGCCCATGCATCTGCTGAAACATCTAGAAATCCTACTCCAACTCCTGCAATAAATAATAAAATTGCAAATAGAACTAAAAATTCACTTGGATCAATGAATACCAGAATAAAGAGAGTAACTGAAGATAGTAAACCTCCTAGAATGATAAAACGTCGCCTTCCAAATTTTATGCAATAATCCACTATGCCTCCCCAGAAAAATTTTATTGTCATTGGCATCAGAAATATTGCTGATACAATACCTGCTACTGTTAATGGGATACCTTTATCTGCGAGATAAATTGGTAAGATTAGTGTGAGAATTATATATTTTAATCCTTCAGAGAAGTATAAACTACCAAATAAAAAGTATTTTAAAGAACTGCGTTTTGTAATATCAATGGTAATTGTTTTATTCCCCCTATTTTTAATATGGAAAAATTATAATTTAATACTTTAAATAATTTGTTGTTTATTTTACGGTAAGAACTGTAAAGACACCTGGTAAGAGTTGTACAACAACTCCTTTTAAAGATGACTTACAAAGTATAAATCGTATTAGTTGAGCCGGGGAAGGAAAAAAAAATAAATTTTTTTTTTCATCCTTTCACCTCCTCTCCTTACCACCTCAAGCTTCCCCGCTCAACACACCTCTTATCACTTTTCCTAGAAAAATAGCTCCTTATTTAAGGATAAAAAGATTTAAATAAATATTAACACATTAACATTTATTAATTTAGGTGGAGGTAAAATAATGAAAACTATAGCATATTTTGTAGTAGGATTACTGTTAATTAGTGGTTTTGCTGCAGTAAGTATAGGAGAAGGAGCTGGTGAAGAGCAAGAGATAATAACCTTATCATTTTCTAATTTAGAAGTGATAAATAGTGTAGACCCATATATAGAAATAAATATAGAAGGAGCAGGTGGACGTTTTTATAATCCTACCCAACCGGTTTTACCAACGTATACAACAACATTGACACTCCCATTTGGAGTAGAGGTAACAGATGCAGATTGTCAAGTTGGAGATATACAAACCAAGGATTTATCAAAGAAAATTGTACCTGCACCAACGCCTGTAAAGCCAACTATCCATGATGATCCAGAAGTAGAGTACATAATGGATAATAGTATCTATGGCTCAAGTGAGTTGTTTCCAGACAATTGGTTTGACTATAATGTTGGCGTAGGACTTGATAAAAACAAGGAGCATAAATCATTCCTAACAATAAGTGTCTATCCTGTTAGATATAGCCCATTAAATGACGAAGTTGAATATGTTGAAGATATTCAAATAACAATCACATATATAGTAAATGAAGATCCATTCCCATCAACAGCTACGTATGATCTTGTGATAATTGCTCCAGAGAAATTTGAGGGCGAATTACAGAAACTAGTCACTCACAAAAACTCAAAAGGTATGCAAACTTTGCTCATGACAACCGAGGATATATATAGCCAATATTCAGGTGTAGATAAACCAGAGAAAATTAAATATTTCATAAAAGATGCACTTGAAACCTATGATAACAAATATGTTTTATTAGTAGGTGGACTGGATTCATTATTAAATGGTAAACCAAGAGACACTAGAAATTATGGAGCAAAAGACTGGTATGTCCCTGTAAGATATACAAATCTTAACGATAAGCAAGGAGGCGATCCAACATTTGATCCAGGATTTTTAAGTGATCTTTACTATGCAGATATCTATAAAGAAGGCGGTCTCTTTGAGGACTGGGATGAAGATGGAGATGGCATCTTTGCTAAATGGGATAATATGGTTGGAAAAGATGATTTAGACTTTTTCCCAGATGTATATGTTGGAAGGCTTGCCTGTAGAAATATATATGAAGTAAAAATCATGATGAATAAGATCGTCAATTACGAGGAAAGCGCTGCAGGAGCATCATGGTATGATACAATGATATTATGTGGTGGTGACTCTTTTGATGATGCTGGTACCAATTATCTAGAAGGAGAAGTTGTTTGTGAAAGGATTGCAGATGACTACATGTCAGAATTTAATCTGATAAAATTGTATGCATCAAATAAAGATTCTAATCCATCCAAAACACCAACTGCAACAAATATTATTAGAGAGTTAACAAAAGGAGCTGGACACATATTCTTAGATGGACATGCAAGCCCAATGACTTGGACAACACATTGGCCAGGTGATTTTGATACATGGACTGAACGACTTGATGTTTTTTCATTCTGGAAGATCTTTAACTTTAGGAAACTACCAATTTGTTGTGTCGAAGGATGTCATAATAACCAGTTCAATGTATCAATAATACCGGCTTGGCGTGATAAAGACAACTCAGCAAAAATGTGGACATACGGTACAATGTTACCCGAATGTTGGAGCTGGTGGCTCACCCGAAAAATAGGTGGTGGCTCACTTGCAACAATTGGAAACACCGGTTTAGGTTATGGTGCAGTCGGAGAACACGGTGATCTAGATCATGATGATATCCTCGAACCTGATATACTAGAAAAATATGGAGGTTACTATTTCGATCAATTCTATTTGGTACTCCATGAAGGAGCCGAATATCTTGGGGACTGTCATAGCGGAGCATTAACAAACTATGCTACCACTCATCCAGGTATGGATGGCAAAATTGATGCAAAAACTCTAGAACAAATGATATTATTAGGTGACCCATCTCTTAAAATCGGTGGATATACTGCAGGAAGTGGACTAAGAGCAGAAATTATTGATGCAGCCGCTGGAGTATTAGGTGCACCTTCTGAAAATATAATGTTTCAAGCAACAGCATACAATGGCCAAGGAGATGTAACGTTTACATGGGACTTCGATGATGATGGTAACTACGACGATGCAACAGGAGAAGTTGCGTCTTGGAGTTGGAATTTCCCAGGAGCATATTGGATAAGTGTAAAAGTCACAGATGGAAGTGGTGAATCTGACTACTATGATACAATTGTTGGAATTGAAATTGGAGCAGATAAACCAGCTAGACCATCAGGCCCAACACAAATAAAACCTGGTGTAGATTATCCATTTTCAACAAGTGTAAATACACAAGGTGGATACTGGACCAACGTCTACTACAAGTTCTCATGGGGAGATGGAACAGAGTCCAACTGGATTGAAACACCCAGTAATACTCATTCATGGACACAAAAAGGAACATACTTGGTAAAAGCCAAAGCAATGCTGACACACGAATCTGCAAAAGATGATGATTTCGAAGCCGCTAAGGAAACTAGCTGGTCAGACCCACTAATAATTACCTTACCAAGAACAAAGTCAACACCTACACCCAGACCAATTATACAGTTCTTACAGAGCTTCTTTGAGAAATACCCAAACGCTTTCCCAATACTACGACAACTACTAGGGCTATAAAACAACCCTAAACCCTCTCTTTTTTTCTTTTTTTAAATATTTTATTACAATAGATTTAAACATACAATTTACATTAACCAAAAAGGATGCATAAGAGCAAAGAACAACTCTATCAGCAAATTAAAGATATCAAATCAAAAGATGAGTTTGAAAAAGAAATAAAACAATTACAAAAAGAATATGATGAATTATTTGACGAAGACACAGCTGCATTATTAATAGTGGATCAACTGGGGAGAAACAAACAAAACATTTGTAAAATCAAAGAACTTGAACCGCGAACTGAATGTACGGTTTTTGGAAAGATAATAAACATAAGTCAATTGAGAAATTTTACGAAAAAAAATGGAACAAAAGGACGAGTTATAAACCTAGAATTAACAGATGACACAGGAAAATGTGGATTAGCATTATGGGATAAGGATGTTGAACTAGTAAAAAACGAATCAATACAAAAAGGAACAAATGTAAAAATTATTAATGGCTACATAAAAGATGGATTTAATGGGATTGAAATTAACGTAGGAAGATGGGGACTAATTGAAATAGAACCGAGAGATATGCCAGAAACAAAAAAAGAAAAACCATCTGAAGATAGTTTGATTAAAGGAAAAGTAATAGAAATAGAACCTACACGTGCTTTTTTTAAAGACGATGGAGAATTTGGATTTGTCACAAACATCAAACTGGAAAAAGAAAACGAAGTAAAACAAATTACTATATGGGGTGACAAAGTAAAAGAAATTCAGAAATTAAAAAAAGGAGATAATGTAGTAATAGAAGACATCGATGTTAGACAAAAAAATGGAACCAAAGAATTACATGTAAACAGTAAAGGAGTTATTAAAAAACTTTAACATCCACCCTGAAAATATTTCTTGTTTTTTTCAATAGAACACTGGGCTCTTGCTAACTCTCTACCAAGATACAAATAATGAGTGGACAACAAATCAGGGACATTTTCTGCAATGGTATCACAAAGGGCATCTGCTTTGGTACCAGTAAATACTTTTTCAAGAATTCCAGAGACTATCTTCTTGTTTTTGTAAACATTAGAATAATATTCAACTCGAATTTCCTCTTGTTTTCTATCAATCTCTACAACAAAAAAACCATTAGGATCAAGAATCACATCTTTTTTTGGAATTTTTTTTGCTTTAATCAATGGAACTTCTCTATCAGCCATAAACTTCTTCACCTGCCTTTACAAGATTTTTTAGTTTCTGCAAAGCAGCATCTCGTAGAAGCATTCTCTGCCCACAATCCGGTGCTATCTGACTAATCTTGTCTCCAAATACATCTATTCCCTTGTTTATATGTTCTACGATCTCATCCACAGATTCAACTCTTGAATTATCTGATCGAACAGAACCCAAACAAATATTCTTAGTAATGTTATGTTGTTTAAACGCATCAAATAGTTTTGGAGAGGCTTTAAACTCATGTGAGAGAATATCCACAGGCATATCCAACACATCTGAAACTATCTTTGATACATCCCCACAAACATGAAGACGAGTAGGACAAGAAAGATCCTTTGTAATGGTTTTGATAAGATCCTTGCCATACTCAGGTAAATCCATAGAAAAAAATGGTTCATCAATACTAATCATATCAACATGTTTTTGCAACAACTGAGCCTCTTGTTTAAGAGCATTAGCAAAATCAAAGGCAAGCTCTTTTTCATCATTATAAAAAAGATCAACAGATGATCTTGTAAGAGTAAAAGGACCAGTAATCAATCCAATTAATTGTTTATCCTTTGGAATCAAAGTTCTCACAAATTTCTGATCTTCAACTGTTATTGGACCATCGTATTCTACTTTATCAATTATTTCAGTTCTATCTCTAATTCTACAGCCTTTGAGCTTTCTTGTAAAAATATTTACAAAAAGATCACGTGTTTGGCCATCAGATATCATCTCAATACCTGATTCAACCATGTCGTTAACAGCAAATTTGATATATTTATCCCATGAAACCATGGTTTGATTGAAATAACCATTCATAATTTCCATGTTTTCAACATTTACAGGATACGAGCCAATAACTGTTGTTTTAACCTTATTCATTAGTAAAATTTCCTCCTAGGATGAGAATTTTCCGGAGATATTCCAAAATAACTCTCACAATATTCAGATATCAAAATATCCTGCCATGCAATAATTGGAAAAACCAAATCAGAGTG
>JAGMDE010000081.1 GCA_023128855.1 Thermoplasmatales archaeon
TGTTGGGGAATCTGTTTTATATACTACGGTATCAACTGATCCCGAAAATGATTTAATTCAATATGGATGGGTTTGGAATTGTGATGACTGGGATTGGGGAACTGTTGATTATTGGACAGGTTTTTATGAATCGGGAGAGGTTTGTGAAGTAAGTCATATTTTTGAAGAACCAGGTGTATTTCCAGTACGAGTTAAAGCACGAGATGAATATGGTGCTGAAAAATTATGGGGAACTTTTTCACTTGAATTAATTACAATTGTGTGTAAAGATGATGAAATTGTTGATCAATACCAACTCAGGTGGAGTCATACCGAATCAAGTACTGTTGAACAACCAAAACGTGCCCAATCGTTTAAACCGAATGCTAGCACAATATCAAAATTAAAACTTAAACTAAGCTATCAATTAAATGGTGATTCATACCCTATGACTCTCACAATACGTGATAATCTAACAGGAACAAATCTAACAAAAGTTACAAAAACTATTGAAACAGAAGACTTATCTAATAAACAGGCTCGTGAATGGGTTGAAATTTGTTTTAGCAGCCCAATTGACTTAGTTCCACAATCAACATATTACATCGTATTAGAATCTTCTTATATTGGCGAGGGTTTTTTTGGTTGGTGTCAGCAGGATGAAGATCCATATCCGCGTGGTAAATGTTGGTTTAAGCATTATTATGAGGATGAGTGGGGACCTTATAATAATGAGGATTTTTGCTTTGTTACTTATGAATAATATTTTCTTTCTTCTCTTTTTTAACTTTGTTTAGTATTTAGTTGAAATGAGTTCAGTGTAAAAAACATTTGGGATTTGGTGCAGTTAACAATTGTTACAGATACATTTAAGACAGAATATTATATTGAAAATGTAATATTCTTATAATTAGAGGGAGGAAAGATAGAATATGAAAAAGAAAATAGTAGGTATTTTTGTAATGACGCTGTTGATTTCAACTACTGTTTTACCTGTGGCCGGGACAATAAATGTTAGCAAAACTGATAGTATCTCGTTGGATACAGGTGGAGATTATTTTCTTGCTGCAACAGATGCAGATATACAAAAGGCTATTGCTGATGGTGTAGCATGGCTTGCAAGCCAGCAGGACCTTACTGGTACTCCTGATACTAATCCTAATTATGGTAGTTGGGGAGCTTATTCCAGTGAATGGGATGATGCTACAGCGATTACAGCTCTTGTGCTCATTAAACTACAAGACTATGCATATGAGTTAGGCTATGATTCACCATGGGATCCCGATTATATTTATAATAATGCAATTACCGATGGATGGTGGTATTTGTTTTCTATTATGATACCTGAAACTCCTCCAGCAGATAATGGAATTTATGTTAGAAAGCAACCAATTGGTATTCAATTACATACCATTGTGAATCCTCCAAATGTATTAGGAGAGAATCCTGATACTAATGGAAATGGAATTGGCATTTACCTCGGCAGAGGAGATGAAACTCCAGGTAAACCTTATAGAGGTCGTCTTTACCATACTGGTATTTTTTTATCAGCTCTTGTAGCAACTGGAATGCCTGATGCTGGAAGTGGTATACTAATAGATTTTGATGGGGATGGAAATATTGAGACTTTTGGAGAAATAGCTCAGGATGTTGTTGATTGGATTGCCTTCGCGCAGACTGATAATGGGTATGGAAGAGGCGGATTCAATTATGGACCTTGGGACAATAATGGTAGTCGGTCAGACAATTCAATTAGTGGTTATGTTTATCAAGGGCTTGCTGCAGCTGAAGCGAATACCGCTCGTCCAGGAGCTACAGCATTTGCTTGTACAGTTCCATATTGGATTAAAAGAGAACTTAACTATTGGATTGACTATATACAATATGATGATACTCCCTTTCAAGGGGCTGATGGGGGATCTGGATACACCCACCCATATTCGGAGATAAACCAGCTGAAAACAGGTAATTTAATATTCGAAATGAGATTCTATGGTGATAATCCTGATACCAGTACACGCTTCGATAGGGCTCTTAATTTTATTGAGAGATTCTGGCGAGCAGCTAACACTAATCCAGGATGGGGTTTTAACAAAGATCCTGCAGAGTATCAAGCGATGTTTTGTCTCATGAAAGGACTTGAATACAGTGGAATCGATCTAATAGACACAGAATTCGATGGCACGGGTAAACGTGATGACTCATGGTACAACCAGGAACCGCCAGCTACACCAGCACAAGACTTCGCCAGTGTTCTCGTTGCACAGCAGAGTGCTGATGATTCATGGCCATGTACCTCCTCGCATAGTGACAATCAAAGTATTTTATCTACCACATGGGCATTGCTTACATTAGAAAAAGTTGTTCCATTATGTGGGAATCTATCCATAAGTAAAGAGGCTCCCTTAACAAGTCATCAAGGGGATACTATTACCTATACAATAAATTATGCGAATCCAACCAACGAGACTGTTCACAATGCATATATCATTGACTATATCCCAAGTGGCACAACATATAAGCTTGGTAGTGCTTCTCCTCCCGGAGTTTATGATTCTGGTCCACCACCATACATCCGTTGGGATTTCCCCTTTCTTTTACCAGGGGCTAGTGGTAGTGTAACTTTTGAGGTAACAGTTGATTACGGGGATCCCATAGATTCTATACGAAATAATGTTTACATTTACAGTGATGAGACAAATCCAAGTATGGCAAGTGCAGAGACTTATTTGATTTATCCAGACGAACCTCCTGATGGTCCTGATATAGAGGGTCCTACTGATGGTATAGCAGGAGTAGAATACAATTATACCATAGTGTCAACCGACCCAGATGGAGATCGTATATTTTATTTTTACGACTGGGATGATGGAACTCCTATAGCTTGTATTGGCCCCTGTGAATCTGGTGAAGAGGCATTAGTGAATCATACATGGGAAAAACAAGGAACATATACAATTAAAGTAATGGCTGTTAATGAAAACAATGCAAAGAGTGATTGGAGTGAACTTACTGTTACTATGCCAAGAACCAGAGCTATTAACACACCATTCCTAAACTTCCTTCAGAATCATCCTAATCTGTTCCCAATACTACAAAGGTTGTTGCAACGATTAGGACTACAATAAAAAAATATATTGTTTAGTCCACAATCTTTTTTTTCTATATTTTTTTGTTTTGAAATGAAATCAGATGTAAACAATTGTTAAGGAAATATTTAAGTTAAAATATTATATTCTAATTAAAGAATCTTTGAGGGAGGATAGGAAAAAATGACAAAAAATGTTTTTAGAAAAGGATTGGCTTTAAGAATTATTGTTTTGTTTGTTGGTATCTGTTTTACAAGCTTTTCCCTTAGTTCTTCTGTAAGTGAATCTGATATTTTAACGAATGATAGTAATATTTTACATTACATTACTGCTCGTTTAAGTTTTAATCCTGGTGAGTTGGAAGTTGAAATTTTGAATGAGGGAATAGGTGAAGGGTACGGTTTTGCAGGTCCTTTTGAATTTTTAGACTATGAGTTTGGGTGGGTAATTAATGCAAGCTACCTTATATTAAATGGAACAATAAATGTAAAACCACTAACTAGTCCAAGATTAACACTTTATCCAGGAGATAAATTGTCAGTAATGGCTTATTTTGGTTTTGCAATTACTGATCCTGATGGTAATGGAATAGATGTTGGTAGAGCATTTGGTGTGACTATAGAAAAAGAGTAAATTAATTTTCAAAGAATCATCCACATATGTTCCCAATACTACGGTATATGCTTGGGCTATAGAGTAGCCCGACCTTCTCTTCCATGGGCTTGCATAGGCTGCTATGAAAATAGTAACCAAAACATAAGAAGCTGACAGGGCAGGGTTTTATAACAAGGTAGGCAATGTAATTAGGCAATGTAATATAATTGTTTAATAATAAGATGAAGATTATGACGGAAAAATTAGATGCAATTATTGTCGGCATGAATGTCGCTGGTGCAACGGTATCCAAGGAATTGGCATCACTAGGCGTGGATATTCTTGTAGTTGAACGATTATCTAAAGACAGAATCGGGGAAAAAACATGCGGAGATGGCCTTGAAAAACATGAATTTCGAAGATTAAATCTACCAATACCCAAAGGAGATTTTATTATCCGTGACATCACAAAAGGAGAACTTATTGCACCTGATCGGAAATCAAGCATTGTTGCCCAGGCGGAAGGACTGGGGATAAATAGATATCACTTTAACCAACATCTTGTGAAATCAGCAATAAATGCAGGTGTCAGGATCAAGGATGATACCCTAGCACTTTCTCCTCTCCTTGAAGGCTATGGTGATTCAAAAAGAGTATCAGGAATAAAGATACGGGATAAGAAAGGGGAGATTGAAAAAATCGAAGCAAAAATGGTTGTTGATTGCTCTGGTTTGTTTGCAAAGATTCGGAATCAACTGCCTATATCTTGGTGGGTTTCAGAAAAAGTGTCAAACGAAGATACTGCTGTTTGTTATCGAGAGACCCGTGTTCTTAATTATGATTTAGATGAGTTGTTCGTCCGTGCGTATTTCTCCGAGGATGTAGCTCCTGGTGCGTTCTATTGGATTGGATGCCGTGATCTTCGGAGTTTAAACATTGGCGTTGGTGTTCTGCGTGTGCCTGGTTACCCAAATCCACGGAGACAATTTTATACTGAGCTTTTACCGCGTCATCCCTTTCTAAAAAAAGGAAAAATCACTTGGAAAAGTGGTGGAATTGTACCGGCCCGAAGACCACTGGAGTGTATGGTGGCAAATGGTTTTATTGCAGTGGGTGATGCAGCCTGCCAGGTAAATCCAATAAGTGGCGGAGGAATAGGTCCTTCATTGTTTGCGGGAAAACTTGCTGCACATATCATCCATAAGGCGATTGAAAAGAAAAATACTAGTATCGAATTTTTATGGGACTATAATTTAAAATATAATCATCAATATGGATTCATCCAAGCGGGTGGTCATGCAATGCGTCTTGGTCTTTTCTCTCTAAATGATTCAGATATAAACAAAATGTTAGGTGCAAAACTTCTCTCAGATGAAGAAATACTTTATGCTATTGAACATGGGAAACTCCAGTCAGGGTTTACATCTAAACTAAAGATGGCGAGAAAATTGGCGAAATATCCAAAATTATTACTTGCATTGAGAAAGATGCAGATCCATATGGAAAAGGCACGTTCTCTTTATTTAGAGTATCCTGAAACGCCAAAAGATTTCCTAGAATGGAGAAAAAAAGTCCGCAGATTTTTTTCAATCCGATGAATAATATTGAAATAGAGAAAGCATGATAAATGATATTTGATGCCAAGTGAAAACTGATACCTAATGATCTTAAAATGGGGTGAGTCAAAGGTGGAAGTATCCCCATATTCTCCCTTAGGCAAACCTATGTTGACCGAGTGATTCTATGTGGCGATGCCGCAGGATTCATCAACCCAATCAGTGGCGGCGGGATACCTATATGAAGATATTCAAGTACGTGACTATCGGGGGAGACTTCTCTTGTACTATATTCTAGATAGAATAAAAGATGCCTTTGGCCTCCTTTGAAAAAACGCGGAATAAATTCAAAAAGAAAGAAGAAGATATCTACTAAATTACTACATTTGGTGTTATGATTTCCCCTGTGTATCGGTAATCTTTTTCTTTTTCAAAATTTTTTTGTGCATCTGTTCTGCCATCATATAACCCAAGCATACCCACCCAGGATCTTCAACTAAAGCCACAAATATAAAAACTGGAATCTGATCCCCCAGGGGATGGTACACTCGCATACCAGTTACAAGACCTATACCTTCTATAAGCGTCCAGACTGCCATTGCAAAAAAGAACATTTTAACGGCTCGCCTATTCTTTGTATATAATGCTACACCAAGAACAGTTAATGTAATGGCTAACACTACTAGAAAATAGAGGTAGTTTACTTCTCGTGATACCTGTGCGGGGCTCATTATCCATTCTAATAAACCTATATTTTTCACCTCTGCTCCTTATAGTCTGAGAGATCAATGATCCCGACTTTATCTGCAAAAATTGTTATGATAATCATACCAGGTCCTCCCTCGGTTATGGCATGGTACAGAAGCTCAGCTGAGGAGAGGAAACTGTAATGACGCATTCCAGAGATAAACAGCAATATCTCCCATACAAGACCTATTAAGGCCACGCTCAACCATAGAAGCATAGAGAACCTGAATAACCGGTATCTTTTAGCTAAATAGACAGCAAATACTGTGAAAAAAAGCATAAAAATATAGAATGTCTGTGTTTGAAAATGTCTCGATATCTCTATTTCTTTGAAAAGCCAACTCGCAATGTCCATTGTATTTCCCCTATTTTCAAGATGCTTATCTTCAACAATATTTAACTTTACCTATAAATGTATGTCGGAGAAAGGGATCTTGGTATTAATTACTCTTTAGATCCATCATACCCTCGGCTCAAGAAGTTTACCATAGAGAACTACATTGAACACGAGATACCATACGGTTGGCAACAGCAGTAAAAACACTGTTATCCACCAGCCGAATATTGGTGACAGTATGATAAGAACCATGAAATAAGAAGTCATTTCGTGCATACTGAACAATTTTTTCAACCTAGATCTGTTAAATCTCATACTTCTCAGAAAGGTAAACAATGTCACAAAAAAAATCACCATTAAAAACACTATTATAGCTACCTGAAAAACATGTTTATCAGACCAAAAAATCAATTGTGGTTGTAAACCAAGAAAAACAAGTAATCCTAAAAAAATAAACCTTAAACTGAATGCAAAAGCAACAAATGGTTTAGTCATCTGTACCACCTTCTGATATACATTGATGCCCATATATGTAGCTAGTGTCTTTGCACCTCCAAGGGCATCATGGGCAACATCCTTCAATCCTCCCTCCACAGCATTGTTAAACACTATCTGGAAGAAATATAAGAGACAGACAAGGTAGACTAAAACATTAAAATCTAATGATACAGTACTCGCACCAGTAAGACAAATAAAGAAAAAACCTCCAGCTAACACAAAATCCAATCCTATTATCTTTTTACCATAAAGGTCGTATAGACCACCAAAAAGAAGGGCGATAGAGAAAAAAGACATGGTATAAATAGACCTATAGAAAAAAAGGATAAGAGCATAGCCGCATAGAATTGATAATATTACAATAGATAATGCCTCTTTTCTAGTAATACTCCCACTGACAAGTGGCTTCTCTTTAAGATCAATAGCTTGTTTATCAACCTCAACATCCGTATATTCATTTAAGACAAAACCAAATATGTGATAACATATTCCTATAAGAAACAAAACAACTAAATGTAATATATCACGTTGTCCAAGAACTAAACCACCGATCAAAGGTGCAGATGCAGTTGCTGCTCCAGTTTGAAGCCTAAGAAGACGTAAATATTCAAACAAAGTAGTTTTTATCGCACTCATGTTTTCCCCGATAGAAAGAATTTATTTCTTTTTTTCTAAGTAGAAGTAATGAATGATTTTTTATTTAAACAATATGGGTTAAATAACCGGCATAAGTCTCCTATATAATAGACTAAGGAAAACACCCAGCCAGATAACTGGAAAAAAAACCAAGAAAAGCATACCAACTAAGCCTATATAAGTAAAGAGAATAAATGGTATTACCATAAACATAAACATCTCATGAAACCCGATCGATCTCATGATTTTTTCCCGGTCGAATAATTTAATGGTAAGAAATCGTATCATAAAGAAAATGGCGATAACAATGAGTAAAAGTGAGATGAAAAACTGCCAGGATTCAAAAGGCATCATTCGGTAAATAAAAGGTGTAATTAGCAGAAATATATTGATCATTTTTAGTATACTGACGTAAGCGATAAATTTCTTTGATATAAGGACTCTTTTTCCTTCGATTTTCACTCCCATTCTAATAGGGGTGCTCGTGCCTCCTGCAAGATAATCATGGTCAACATCCTTCAATCCTGCAACAATATTTTGAAACAGCATCTGCATGAAAGCTAAAACACCTATAACGTAGACAAGAACATTTAGATCTTGTGAAACTGAGAAACCCCCATATATAGTAAGGAAAAAAAATGATGTGGCGATAAAGTAGTCTGCATGAGGAAAACGTTTCCCAAGGATGTCATATAACCCCCCAAATAGAAACGCTAAAAGACTGATTGGTATCAACATCACTGCTTTTTCTTGGAAGAAAACAATGGAGAGTATAAGGGTTAAGGCAATTGACGAGAACACTATTGTTTTTGCACTTTTTATTGTAATGGATCCATCAACAAGTGGTTTCCCTTTGAGTTTTCCAGAGGTTTTATCTACGGCGATGTCTCTTAATTCATTGTATACAAAAAGGTAGAAATGAAAAAGTAAACCTATCAGAAAAAGTTCTAGATAATGATAAATTGAGAGGGAGGTTCCGGTTGCCGCTGCAGCTACAGCTGGTGCTAAACCAGTTAGAACCGCTGAATGGATTCTACCTAATCGTAAATATATCCTTATTATATTCCAATTCATGACTTCCACATGTTTTTTCAAGTTAAGGAAAATAAATTATGTATAGCAGATAAAATAGTTTGCCCTATAAATTTTTCGTCTTTTTAGAAACATAGACTAAATCTTATCCAATATCCATGTTCATGTTTGAGATTATCTAATCAAGTTTGGTAACGAGGCACCCTCGTATATCTTTCTACTTCCGTATTTCATCACCTTATTACTGCTTCCCAAATAATTCTTTTCATTATTCTTTAATATATATAAAAGAATTAATCAACGCCAGTAGCTTTATCTCTCTTACATATGAAAACTTTAACAGCATGGATTAGAATTATCCGTCCACCTATCGTCTTCATCAGCTGCCTTGGAGTGCTAGTGGGTGCATTGAACAGTGCAGTGTTCCTAAAAACAGAGTTATCAAACTTTCAAATATTTATGGTATTACTTGGATCTTTTTTCCTTGCTTCAGGCCTCATGATTCATAATGATGTAACTGATTTAGAATCAGATAAGGTGAACAGGCCGCATAAACCTCTTTCAACAGGTGCTATAAGTGTAAAAACAGCATATGTTGTAGGACCCTTTTTGATGATTTTATCAATTTTCATTGCTTTATTGGTTAACATTAAAGATAATGGTGCCCTTAACGTGAATTGTGGGATACTAACTTTTTTAATTGTTTTTATGGGACTCTGTTATAACCATTACGGAAAATATCATGGTATTTGGGGTCATATCACTGTCGCTGTGGGTGTAGGAGTTATCCCCTACTGGGGTTCGATTGCAGTTTTCCCCAACGAAATTTTTCTTATGTTACCTATTGCTTTAGCAATTTTTACTCAGGAGATAGGAAGAGAAATAATGGTTAACGCTGGTGATTTTAGAGGAGATCTTAAAGCAGGGTTTAGGACATTACCAGTACAGCTTGGAAGGAAACGTTCCATGCTTATCGCTTTAGTTTTTTATTTAGCTTTTATCCCTCTTTATCCTCTACCTGCCTATGACTGGCTTGGATTAGGTGTTCCACAGGTATTTGGTCC
>JAGMDE010000082.1 GCA_023128855.1 Thermoplasmatales archaeon
ACTGCTGAATTGTACTAATGCCCCAGCTGTTCCGCTATACGGACCACCTATAATTGGAGTAGGTGGACGATTCGTATTTTCTGTTACTGTAATATTTTTAGATGTTATGTTACTGGCTCCACCACCATCTATGATTAATAAGGAAACAGTAACTATACCAGTATTTTTGTATTCATGTGTTGGGGTAATTTTATTTAATAAATTTTCATTATCTCCAAAGCTCCATCTCCAAAATACTATTTCTCCATCAGAATCATTACAAGCTGAAGCATCAAAACTAACTGTATCTCCTAATTGGACAGTTGTGGGAGCTTCAAATTTTACTGTGGGTATAATGTTGTTAACAGGAGTGTTCATAGTAGAAAATACCCATTCTGCCGATTTATTTTTATAGTATTCATCCTCAATTTCTACATACCAGACACCAACGTAATCATAACCAAGTCCTCTATAGGAATATACAGGATTTCCAGTATCAGTTGTTGAAGAAAACCATTGAGATGCCTTATTTCCACTTACAACGTTTGAATGAGTCCCAATATAATTATTACTTCCGTCAGTTCCAACATAGTAAAAATGTATATCCATTCTTTGTTTGTAATTACTAGGATCTGGATCTAAAGCGGTAACTTTTAAAGTTGGCTGCCTTGCGACTTGTTCTGCAAGGTTTGCTGGGCTCGGGCTGCTAACTCCTGGTTGAATATTATAAATTCCTTTTGGATGATTATCTGAGCCGCCATGTTTTCTATAAGAGAACTCTATCGCTCCGGGGGATAAAGTACAGTTTCTATTATTTGGATCAGGGCCATAAAAATCATCCCAATAATTACCTAATGTTCCATTATCCCATTGATTGTTCCCATTTTCGTGTGCATTACCTCCGGCATTGGTTCTAAATGAATTATTATAAATTGTATTATCATAACTACTTACAGCAGCAAATAATCCGTAAGATAATTGGTCATAAATAGTGCAATTAGTAACTGTGCTGTCAGATCCTGATGCCCCTATATAAACTCCAATATTGTTACCGTACACACTGTTACTATATACATAATTATTTGAGCCGCTAAACTGAATACCTTTCATTATATTAGAGTAAACTGTGTTAAGTAAGATATCATTAAAGTCACCTGACTCTATTATTACACCTGTTATAGTATTTTCGTAAATTGTATTATTTTTTATAATGTTATAACTAGAGTCTTGTAGTGAAACACCATATATATTGTTGCGAAGAATATTTTTTTCAATTTGATTATTGTTAGAAGAAAATAGTTTTATACCCGGTTCTTTTGTACAATTTTCTATTTGATTGTCATAGATACTATTAGAATTTGAGTTTGATATTTTTATTCCTCTACTACCTGCTTCAGCAGTATTATTTGATATAACTGAGTCATCAGCTCCATCAATATAAACTAAATAACCGTTTGCACTATGATTAAAAAGATTATTGATAATTGCTACGTCATTTGCACCTGATTGAATATGAATTACTCCTTTTCTATGAGAGGTATTGGTTCCATCCTCAATAGTAAAACCCTCTAAAGAAACCGAGCTAGCTGTTATTTTAATAATATAACTGTTTTTTGTGCTACTCATTATTACAGTAGTATCTCGGTTATCATTCATTATAGTCACTGATTTATCAATAGTAAGATCTTGTCCATATTCACCAGGAAGTACTTTTATAACATCTCCATCGCTTGCTGCATCTATTGCATCTTGGATTGTTTTATAAGGATTATATTCTGTTCCATTTGCTTGACCAGGATACCTTTGAGCAATATCAACATATATCCAATTTTCATCAGCTTTACATGGAGAGTCACTAACAATAAACAAAACACTAGTAAATAAAAATAAACTAATTAGAACTCCTACTGTAGTCTTCATTTTGTGCATTTTCCCAATCCCTCAAGCAAAGACAAATAACGTAGTTGAATTTATAGTTTTCTCACATTTTTGATGAGAGATTAATTTTATATAGGGAATTTTATTACATCGCTGGAAAGGTGATTAAAAGTGACATATGTTATCTTTGAAGTAAAATCCGAAGATGCCGGAAAGATAAATAAAATCATTAAAGAAGATATTGTAAGTCGGCAAAGCATTCTTACCAGAGATTCAAGTTCTCTTAACATAGACGGAGATTTTTTATATCTTAAAATTGAAGGAAGTGATGAAGGCATAAAGAAAGCTGAAGAACTTGCAAAAGAATTTGAAATAAAAAAACTTGCTGAAAAGAAAGCAAAAGAAATCAACGAAAAAATTCTAGAACAAGAGGATTCAGCAGCTTCTGGTATGGGAATGATATTTGATTAGGTTCTATATCTCCCAATAATCCTTTATTTCATTTTTAATTTTGCTAATTACTTCGTCAACATTTTCAGATTCATCAGTTGAATCATCAAATTTTACTGGATTATCAGTCATTTGCCCTAGTTGAGAAACCAAGCATTTACCTATCATTTGTAGATTGTACCCACCTTCTAGTGTACCAACTATTTTTGGTTGAATTTCTTGAAATTTAGCAGTCATTGTTCCAAAGAAATTGGTTGTAAATCGTAGTCCTCCCAATGAATCCATATGATGAGAATCATATCCTGAAGATATAATTATTAAATCCGGGTTGAATTGTTTTGCCACAGGTAAAAAAACTTCATCTAGAATTTTTGATACTGCATTATTACCATTACCATAGTAAATAGGTGCATTGATTGTATACCCTTCTCCATCACCGACTCCAATTTCATCTATAGCTCCTGTCCCAGGATAATGCGGTGATAGATGAGTAGATTGATACATAACATCAGACCTGTCATAAAAAATATCCTGTGTGCCATTCCCATGATGAACATCGAAATCAAAAATCAATGTTTTTTTACCTTGTTTTGATAGTTCATTAGCAGCTAATGCTGCGTTATTGAAAAGACAAAAACCCATGGATTTACTTTTTGTTGCATGGTGGCCTGGAGGTCTAATTAAAGCAAATGCATTGTCTGCTTTGCCTTTAATAACATTATTACAAACTTGTAATAATCCTCCTGCAGCAAGTCTTGCTGTCTTATAATCTGACCTGCAAACATATGTGTCCATATCAATCCATGATCCTGCTTCATTGCTCATATCCTTAACTTGCTCAATCATTCTATCTGAATGAATATCATACAGGATTTTTTCTGGTAAAATTTCAGGTTTGATAAATTCAAGATCTTTGTAAAAAGGCGCTTTTTTGATTTCTTCCATCATTACATTAAGCCTTGCTGCGTTCTCTGGGTGGCTCATGTTGTTATGCTTACCAAATTCTTCTGAAAACACTATCTGAGTTGTCATAAAAATCAAAGAAGTAAAATACATAATTGAATATAAGGTTAATTCTAATATTTGAATTAATGGCAATGTATTGAGGCCAGGGGGGTACCAGTTGTGAACGATATGTTACTTGGCATTTCATCAGATTATCTATATTTCCATGGAAAACAACCAAAGGTTGTATCAGATTTACATAGGCCCTACTTTTTGGTTTTTTGCCCCAAGGAAAGAGACATTAATTCGGCGAGAAAAGAACTCCTTAAAAAATGGGAGGATAATAAGTCAAATGATAACGCTTTATCAAAAATCGAAAGAATCGGTGAGGTTGAAAACTATCGAAGCTTCTGGGATTTCGGAAAGGATAGAAAAATATTCAAAGTATATACCAAAAAATCATACTTTGTTCCGGAGGTTAGCAATCATCTCTTCTTCAACCATAGTTTGTATACCGCTGAACACGATATTCCATATCAACAGAGAGCCCTTGTTGATCTAGCAGCTGAAGGTAAAACATGGTTGTTTGACACAAATGGCCAAAAAAAGAAGGTTAAAGTTTTAGTTTACGACATAGAAACAAAAGATTTTGGCGAGGGAAAAGAAAACATTCCTATAGACATCATAGGTTATTCAGATTTTAACGTTGAATTTGAATCTAAAAAAAACCTTGAAACTGAAGAGTTTAGTTTTGATATCCTTGATTGTCCATCTGATTGGAAAGGTATCGAAGTAAAACAGCTTGTTTCAAATAAAACTGATGAAGAGATTGGTAATCTTTACAATTTCTGTAAAACTACAATGGAATATGATATTATATCTGGGCACAACATAGTTGGATTTGATAATTTTCATATTTATAACAGAATTAATTGGATTTTGAAAACTCATCAGAACCAACTCTCAAATGATGAAAGAAAGATTTTTCAAGAGTTTATTAGCAAATATAGTAAACCTGATAAATCGTTTCATTTTGGTGTTAGCTCTGAAGCTACACAGTTCTACCCTTGCTCTCTTGATACTTATCTTGGAGTTAGAAAGTTTTATTCATTTTTGAATGACTTTAGTCTTAAATCAGTAGCACCATTCCTAGGAATTGAGGTCAAAGATCGGATTATTTTGACTCCTGCACAGATTAAAATCGATGATAGAACGTTGAGGTATAACAAACAAGATGTCCAGGAGCAATTGGGTGTAACTCTAAATCTTATTCAACAGGTTTTACCTCTATCGTTTACCACTTGTTTGCCTTTTGATATGCTTCTTTCTTCTGGCGCTGTATATATGTGGGACCACATGTCTCTTATTAGAGGAGCAGTTCAGAAAAAGATTATGCCACCTATATGCAGAGTGATGTCGATTTCACAAACTTTACTAAGAGATTTTAATAACTGTAATACTAGGGAAGAAATAGTTAAACAAGCTAAGAGGAAAAAAGATCAGTTGTCAAAAGATTTTGTTAGAGTCGTAAAATATGGGGATGAGATGCCCAGGTGGATGGAAGATCCATATGTTATTTACAATGAGAAAGCAGCTGATCCTGATGAAAGACTTAATTATCATATGCCTGGTGGTATGACAATAAAACCTGATAAGGAAGCATTTTCCCATTTTATTCCTTGGTGGTATGTAGTTGTAGCAGATGTTGGTGCTATGTATCCTACTATCCTTAAGGCTATGAACATTGGCGCAGATACTGTTAGAATTGCTAAGAAGGACGAAACTCCTGATGACTACATCTGGCTTAAGAAAATCCCCAAGCAATTTTTAGATAAAAGAGACGTAAATTGGAGAGAAATAACGAAGGATGAATCTTACGCAGATAAGGGCTTCATGCTAGGTATTAAAATCGATAAGAATCGTGGAGTAGTAAATTGTGCTATGACGGGTATTATGAGCATGATTGCTAAAATAAAAAACGAACTTAAGAATGCTAAGATAAGAGGAAATGAATCTGAGCTGAAAAGACTGAAAATGATGTACCAAAGCGTTAAAGGAGCTCGTAATGCAGGGACTCATGGGATTCTCGCGGCACCTGCCGTATCTGGCAGACAATTCAATTTATGGGGTGCAACTGCGATTACGACTAAAGGTCAAGCTATACTAGCAGATACGCTTAACTATCTTAAAGATAAAAATATCCGGGTTGTATATGGTGATAGTGTAAGTTCAGATACTAGTGTTATTATTAGGCATGATAATTTCGTTAAAATTGTTGATATTAAGGATTTATTTGGAGAATATAGCAATGATATCTATAAAAAAGGCGATCATGAATATAAAAAACTTAACAACATAGAATGTCTTTCTGTTACCAAAAATGGTATTTGTGAGTGGAAAAAAGCAAACTTTGTAAAACGTCATTCTTATAAGGGAAATATACTTGAAGTGGAAACCCAAAGAGGAAAAATATCTGTTACAAAGAATCATTCGCTTTATACTATTTCTGATGGACTAAAAGAAGTTTTATGTAGTGAGATAAATCATAAACCTACAAATATCGCTCATATATCAAACTATGATGACAAAGGTGTGAAAATTAAAATAAACGCTTTGAAACCATTGGTAAAATCCAACAATGAACTAAATATTTGGTTGAATATTCCAAACAACCATTCTACTGAACGACTTTTGAAATATCATCAGTCTAGAAACAATTCTAAAGGCAGGGTAACTCCTTGGAAATTTATAAGAATGCAGATACTTGATGCAATTGATCTGTACAATAAGGGAGTTATAAAAGATGAGGACATAGAAAATTCTCTCATTTCTTCATATAATGGGAAGGGAAAAATACCTGTTGTTTACAATCTGGATGAAGATTTTGCAAGGATTTTAGGCGCCTACACTGCAGAAGGATCACTTTATATTAGGAAAAGGAAAGGAATGACAAAAGAAGGTGCACATATTTTTGTTTGTGGGCATGACGCTAAATCTTTAAAAGAGCTTAAAGAGATTTTAATCAAGAAATTTAAGAGAAAGTTTAACTTAACAAGTGCAGGTCTTGATAAAAATGGAGAGAATTTTAGAATTCAAGGTAATTCTTCAACAGCATATCTTTTCAAATTTGTAATTGATTGTGGTCAAGGATGTAAAGGTAAAAAAGTTAGCCCATACATTCTTTCATCCTATAAAAGTGTTCAAAAAGCATTCATGGATGAATATATTAGAGGGGATGGATACTATGAAACCAAACGCCGAGTTAATCCTCTATTAGGGATACATACGAAAAGTAAAAAACTTGTCGAAGGGCTTTCACTCATTGGTCTGAATATAAAATATGGTTTTCCTTCAATACATTATAGAAAAGAAAAATCAGCATATCATTTAAGGTTTGTACAATACAATTTGCATTCTGCTGATTATAACGGCCTTACTGGCCTTATACCAAAAAACGTTAGAGAAATTAAACCAAAAGACAGATATGTTTATGATGTTTCAGTTCAAGATAATAATAACTTTGTATGTGCATATGGTTTAATTCCTGCGCATAATACCGATGGTATCTATCTAGGATGCTCTCGTTCTGCAGGCAATGTTCCTGATTTTTCAAAATCTTTAGATTTAAAAGTTAGTGAGGATGAAAACAGTTGGATTACCAAGCCAGATATTGCATTAGCATCAATTGAAGATTGTAATGTTAAATGGCAGAAAGATTTGAATTATCCTGATTTTGAATTAGAACCAGAGACTCATGATGGTATGATTTTTGTTAAACATAAGAATTATCTGATTTTTGATTCTAAGAATGGTAATTTTGAGATGACTACAAAGGGTAATAATTTTAAGGGTTCTGATAAAGCAAACATTGCTAGAAAGATTCTAAAGCAAATTATGATTGAAGTCTTAAAAGAAAACCCTGCTTGGACTGACGAAGAAGAAGCAAGAAAGGCAGTAAAAAATAGTATTATGGCCAAAACAAAGGAGATTGTCTCAAAGCTTGATTTATCAAAAGTTGACTTGGATGATTTAACACTTGTTCAATCTGTTCAGCCCGCAAAGAGATACAAACCAAATCAAGATGGCTCGATGTCAACATTTGGTAAGAGAGCATCTGCTCTTGAGAAAGTGATTGGAGAGTCTATTAGGAGTCGTATTAAACTTAAATTCGTGGTTACAAAGAGACCGCTTCCAGGTATTACTAATCCATCAAAAAGCGGTGTAAAACCTATTGATTATATGTATCCACTGGACTTTTTAAAAGATAAGAGTGAGATTGATCTTGGTTGGTACAAGAAAATGATCGAGAATTATATCCAGGGAGCATTTGGTCTTTCAGATATCGCTTTGACAGAACAAACAGGCTTAGATGATTGGATGCAATAGTTAGATTATGTTTACCCAAACAATCGGTATATCCTCAGGAATTATCTTCTCCTTTACATCTTTACACATTAATATTCCCAATTCCTATTATGCTATTATGTAGCATGGTACCACAATTCATATTATTTATGTTGTATAAATAGTTTGTGCAAAATTACTAAGGAGAATTACAGAAGTAAGCATGAGAGAAAACTATTTATTCGGAAAATTTATTTAAAAATGGGGGACCTAGTTAAATTAAATGGGGAGGTTAACTGTACCTGCTTTCCGCTTAGAGGCGCATTCCTCCTATCAACGCATCCCGTCCCCCACTTCTTATTTTTACCACTAATTCTTTTTGAATGTAATTAACTAAAAAGAGAATACATTGTGTTCCAATATGGTTTGTTGAAACACAACATTTTTACTTATCCGAATAGTGCGCCAAGACCTGCGGCTGCTTCTTCTTCAGAGACTTCTTCTTTTTCTTCTTTCTTCTTTTTTTCTTCCTTCTTCCCTTCAGGTTTTCCTTCTGCTGGTGCCTCTCCAGATGGAACTGCGGCTACTGGAACAGCAGCTGTTTTTATAGTCTCATCTATGTTTACGCCTTCAAGTGAAGCAGTTAATGCTTTAATTTTTGCATCATCAGCTTTTACACCAGCGGCTGTGAGTACTTTCTTTATGTTTTCATCTGTTATTTTTTTACCTGCGGAGTGAAGAAGCATTGCGCTATATACGTATTCCATTTCATTTCCTCCTAAGTTGTTATATTCTTTAAAGCAAGCATATTTGCATGTGCTTTTGAAATTAAATTCTGAACAGTATCTTTTGTCAGTATTCCTTTTTCGATAGCAAGAATAAATGCATTATTATGAGCCTTCATTAGCAGTGGTCTAATTGTAAGTTCATTATACCAACCAGCCTCAATCGCTAGGTTGAGTGCATTTGTGGAAGCTTGTCTCATTCTTCCTATCATTCCGTCAACATCAATATCTAAAACATCAGGTTTGAATATACTACCATCTTCAAACACTGCGTGAAGATTCATACCTATCTCAACAGGGAAGATTTCAAGTCTGGTAAGCATCTGAGCAACTTCAGAAGTTATCTTTTCCCCTTCAGGAACAATAACCTTATCATTTTTAATTACAACCTTACCCTCTTGGATAGCTGCTGGTATACCAACTTTTTGTAATTCTCCGACAACGGGCCCTGGTTTAAATGGGGTATCTCCAGCTTTTACTGATATATCATAAGTTGCAGTTTCCCCACCTTTAGCCGGAGCCATTGTTCGAGTTCCTTTAACCTTAGCGTAGAGTCTAAAAGGATTCATATCTGTAGCAATAATAGCAGTTTGACCAGAAACCAGTTCCTTCAAATCAGATATTCCTTTGATTTGTTTTTCAGCATCATCCAGAGCTCTAAAGATTAGATTATTTTTTGCAGAACGAATACTCGCAGCTCCATGAAGACCTTTTCTCATTTTCTGCATCTGTGGAGCAGGAATACCTCCGATTTCAACAATCCCTACTACCTTACTGTTAGTAAGTAGATCTGTTAGTTGTTTTACTTCCCCAGGTTTCCATTCTGCAACGTGAGCCATAGTTGATCCCTCTAGATAATCCTCTCTGACGGACCCATAGTTGTCTTAATGTAGACTGAGCCTATATTTATTCGACCACGTTCAAGTGAATCTTCTAATCGTTTAATAATTGCATCAACGTTTTCTGCAATATGTTCCTTAGGCATCTCTGCATTGCCTGCTACCGTATGAAATGTTTTACTACTTTTAGATCGGAGTTTAATGGTATTGCGCAAGTTTTTTATCA
>JAGMDE010000083.1 GCA_023128855.1 Thermoplasmatales archaeon
TTGGCAGAAAGTACGAGGCAGGCGGTATTGCAAAGGATGGGGCTAAGATGGTTAGCGCTGTTGCAACTGCCAATGTACCCAGGTTTACTGTTATAATCGGCGGGTCTTTTGGAGCTGGTAACTATGGCATGTGTGGCAGAGCATACGGGCCAAGACAACTTTGGATGTGGCCTAATGCAAGAATATCTGTTATGGGTGGTAAACAAGCAGCAAATGTTCTTTTAACTGTGAAACGTGATCAACTTTGGAGGAAAGGTAAGGAACTTACTAAAAAAGAAGAAAAAGCAATAACTGAGCCAATCCTAAAAAAATATGAGCAAGAAGGAAATCCATATTACAGCACGGCTAGAATATGGGATGATGGAATTATCGATCCTGTTGATACAAGGATGGTACTAGGGCTTGGAATATCAGCATCATTAAACGCGTCAATACCAGATTGGAAACCTGGCGTTTTCAGGATGTAATAAGTCGTTCCAGGGCTTTGTATCCTCTAACTGCATCCTTTTCACTAACAATAAAAGTTATTTCTGAATCAATTGAAATAACTTCAATTATGTTGATATCTTCCCATGCAAAATTTCTAACGATTTGAAATAAAACACCTGGCGTATTGACAAGTTTGTTACCAATACTAAAAGATAGACATACAAGGTTTTCTGCAGTATTAAGGATTTTTTCATGTTGTAAAAAATTACATATTTTATCTTTATATCTTTCATTTGTGACAATATTTACGGAGTTTCGTCCATAGATTATATGAAGAATATCTCCCTGTTCAAATTTTATGATATCATATATTCGTTTTAATTTATCAAATAAACCTAAGGTCTTTCTAACGTTTATGTCGATAACATTTGTTTTAAGATTTACTTCAGAAGCATTAGCATCAAATTTGATATCTCTAAATTTAACGTCCATTCTTTCTGCATATCTTCGTATCGCTGCTACTACTGCATAATGTGCTACTTCTTTTCTTAGTTCTTCTTCAATATCTGCTTTGAGTTGTTTAGCAACTGAACCATAAGAAGCTATTTTCTTACCAATCGCTTCCTGTAAATAAATATTCTCATTAATAAGCTTGGATACGACGTGGCTTATGGTTACCATTTTTACCTCACAGCTATATTATATTAATATTATTATATAAACCTTGTTATTAAAATTTGTACTATTGTAAGACCAAAATGTTACAATTCATAACATTTCGTATTTGCTATTGATTGGCATATTTTCTTTCATCTATAACAAACCATTTCGTAATGCAAAACACTATATTTTGAAAAATATCGTTACAAATAATAATAGTTTTATAAATGTGAATACTATATCTAGTATTGGTGAAGGAAGAGCACTCATGAAAGATAAAATCCTAAAAGAAGTTATTGAATGGTATAACAACCGTGAAGACAAAAATAATGTTTTTATAGAGGATTTTGTCGATCTAGTAATAGATAAAACAGCAGATGCACTTGTTGAAGAAATCAAAGATGGCCTTGAAGATGAATTTGCAAAAGGAAATCTAAAACATCCTTTCATAATTTCTAGTGACTACTATCTTTATTTAAAACTAAAAGAAATCAAACACAATTTTATTAAAACTAAAGAGTTAGACACATCTAAAGATGAAATAGTATCTGAGAAAATTGAAGAATAAATTTTTAATTAAACAAAAGATATATTATATTCTCCTATATTACACCACTTAAAATGTAATTTCAATAGGGAGGGAAAAAAATGGTTTCAAAAACTATTATGTGTCCCAATTGTAAAAACCAGATAACTATTGAGGGGAGCCCTGGAGAAAGAAAAATAATTACATGTCCAAAATGTAATACTAGGGGCGGGTTTTCATTTCCGGGTGAAGGTGCTATATCAAAAGTAGTATCTGGTTCTTCAGCTATAGAGATTCATGGTCTGACTAAAACCTATAATGGCTTAAAGGCAGTAGATAACCTATCATTTAATGTCAGAAAAGGGGAAATCTTTGGATTTCTTGGCCCCAATGGTGCTGGGAAAACTACGGCTATTAAAGCATTATTAGGCTTAATTCATGCTGATACAGGTGTAATGAAAATAGATGGCCATAATATGAGAGATGAGAGTATTGAAGCAAAGAAAAAACTTGGTTATCTTCCGGAACGTGCTAATTTTTATAAAAATCTTACACCAGTGCAGACACTTGATTTTTTCTGCGAATTAAAAGGTGAAAATAAATCTGTTATTTTGCCATTGTTAAAAGAAGTTGGGCTAGAAGATGCAATAAATAAAAAAGTCGGAAATTTTTCAAAAGGTATGGTCCAGTTATTAGGTGTAGCTCAAACAATGATTGGTAAACCGTCAATATATATTCTTGACGAACCAATGGGCGGTCTAGACGCACGATGGGTTAAATCTATTAGGGAAAAAATCAAAATGCTTAATAAGCAAGGTGCAACAGTTATTCTTTCATCTCATATTTTAAGTGAAGTCCAAAATCTCTGTGATAGAGTTGCAATAATTAACAAAGGAAAACTAATTGCTGAGGATACAGTTTCAAATCTAAACAAATATCTAAACATTAAACCAAGACTTGAAATTACAGTTAAAGGGTTAGATGGAAAAGTTCCAAGTATTATTAATGAACTAAAGGGTGTAGAAGCTGCTAATGCAAAAGGCAATACATTGTTGATAACTTGTGAATCGCCAATTCGTGTTAAGGTTATCTCAGCTTTAGAAGATGCAGGTTTTGTAATTGAAAATATAATCACTATTGAGCCATCTTTAGAAGATGCTTTTGTTAAATTAGTAGAAGGTGATACATAATGGTCAACTTTAATCTTAAAACAGTTTATTCAATTGCAAAAAAAGAGTTTTTAGACAATAGTAGGAACAAATGGATCCTTGTTTTAACAGGGTTGTTTATCATCTTACCATTATTAATTTCTCTTGCTTTTAGTGGTACAGATAAAATATTTGGTGGTATGGACAATACAGTTTTGGGATTAGTTGCGATTTCATCCTTACTTATTCCATTTGTTGCAATTATATTAGGTTTTTCGACTATTTCAGGTGAAGATGAAAATGGAGCACTATCAGTAGTATTATCTTATCCTGTAAGACGTATCGAACTTTTATTTGGAAAAATTTTGGGATTAGGTTCAGTTTTAGTTGTTTCTATCTTTATAGGATTTGGCTTAAGTGGAGTTATAATAACATTGGCTGTTGGTGAAGCATCTTGGGCACCTTTTATTGCATTTATTCTATATAATATAGGTCTTGGTTTTGTGTTTTTAACGGGTTCAATTTTTATTTCTGCTTTGTGTAAGAGTCGGACTAGATCTATTGGTGGAGCTATTTTATTATACTTTTTTGGACCGATTGTAGGTATGTTTTTAATGGCAATAGGGGCAGGAATGGGTTATAAAGTTGCAGAATTTCAGTTCCCACCATGGATGTTAGATTATCAAATACCCTTAAGTCCTCCAGATTTAGTTCAAACAGCTGTTCCAGTAGCATATGGAACAAAAGTTATAGAATATTCAGGCATGATTATAAATATTCCTGAATATATGACTTATGCTTATTTTGCATTTATCCAATTGACATGGATTATAATTTTTATAATTCTAGGATATTTACTTCTTAAAAAAAGAGAAATTTAAATAATACTAAACTGAACACTGCAAATTTAATATATTGTATAATTACTATCAGTTATAAAGTTAAGGGGGGCATTAATTATGGCTGAAGAAAAAAAAGGTAAAGTTGAAGATGCTACAGAAAAAACTGGAGAATTTGTAGGAAAAGTAGGAAAAAAAGGCTGGGGCGTAGTAAAAGGACTCGGTAAGGGCATAAAGGAAGGAGCCACTAAAAAAAAGAAGTAAGTATTTATCCCTGGTTTGCATTTATACAAAAAAATATTGTGAGATGGTAATATGAAAATGAAGATATTTGTTGCATGTGCTATTGTAGGCTCGCTTGTACTTGCAAGTGGTTGTGTGGAGCAAGAAACAACTGAGGATGAAACAACCGTAGATATGTCATCAGTTACATTTCAAGTAACTGACAAGGTTACAGATGATTTTGATCATGTGAATGTAACGTTCTCAGAAATCAAAATTCATAAAGAGATTGAAGGTGATAATAAATCTTGGGTTGTTGTTACATCTGAGTCTAAGACTGTTGATCTTGTTGCTTTGAATTTGAGTCATATTAACGAAACGTTAGGTGTTGCAGAAATCGAAGCTGGCAACTATTCAAAGCTTTGGATTAATGTTTCAAAATGTGTAGGTGTTTTAAGTTCAACTGGTGTAACTGTTAATATTACGGTTCCATCTGGTTGGTTAAAAATCCAGCAACTACATTTATTTAATTTCTCAAAAGGAAATCATACCATTACAATTGATATTGATCTAGAAGGTTCAATACACACATTCCATGGTGGAGAGGAATACAAGTTTATACCTGTAATTAGCAGCATGAACCACCAACATGAGAAGAAGTCGAAACAGCATTGGAAAGAACATGAAGAAATAAAAAATATGGTTGGAAACAGAGCACCTGCGATTGACATTCTTGTAAATGATACTTTAGTAAAGAAAAACGCTTGGGTAAACGCCGATGAAGACGTAGAATTTAATGCATCTGCCACTCTAGATATAGAAGGCGATGACATAAATTACACTTGGGACTTCGATGATGGAACAACAGCAGATGGATCTGTCGTAAATCATAGTTTCTCAGATTTAAAAAATGTTTACAAAGTAACTTTAACAGTTACCGATGGAACAGATGAAGCAATAGCAATTATAACTATCAATGTTCATGTAAGCAATTAGAATAATAGATAGGGAAACGGACAGGGCTAAAAATAAAAAGAGTTGGTAACTCATCTCCTTTTTCTCTTTTCCAAAACTAGTAAAGACTTTGTAAATTATTCTTTTAGATAAAAGAAAGAATTAGGGGAGTGCTATATTATCAGTTCTAGAATTCCCAGTTTCCGGTATATGTGTCAAATATCTGTGGATCCATGATTGCGCCGTACATTTCTAGGACGTCATCGTGTGCTAGTGGTGCTGCATAAGTGTATGCTTCTTTTACGGTATTGTATGTGGAGAGCCCGTCCATGTAATGGTATGTGAATACGCCGTTCTGCATAGACTCGTCTCCATCCCAGGAATATTGATACTCATCTGATGCTGTTACAACAACTCTGCCGTCATACGTAGTTGGGGTATGAACACCAATAAGATCGTTCATTCCACCAGAGAAGCAGGTGTCAAATATGAAGGCGATTTTCTGTGAGGTGAATGAGGAGAATCGTTCTCGCAATTGTCCGTCTAAGATGAGGTAAAGGTCAGCAGACACTATTGCTTCATCAGTGTATTCGTCGTCACCATCGTTGTATCCATCATATGTAGAACCATGCCCTGAATAGAAGAATACACACTCAGAAGTCGTTTTCTTTTCCTGCTTGTTCATCCAGTCAATTGCTCTAATTATATTATTTGCATTAGCCTTCCCGTTGAGCAATAGTTTAATGTTTTTAGATGGGTATCCCTTAGAGATGAGATAGTCGTACATGTCTTGTGCATCGTCATCGGGATAAAGCAAATCATTTCCTACTCCCTTATAGTCTGCAATTCCTACTATAACAGCCCATTTATCAACTTTTGGTGGTTTTGGTGGTTTTGGTGGTTTTCCTTTTCCCTCCGGTGGGGCTTTTGCGTTATCAGAATATGCTTTTTCATCAAAAACAACCTTAGGTCCTTTAAACTCTTTTTCTACATTATTGCTTACTTCATCTGCAGCAACTATAATTGATGGAACTATCGATAAAATCAGTATAGTTGCAATAAAAACACATATTGCTATTTTGCTGTTTTTCATAAAATACACCTAAATTTTACATAGAGTTACTTTATTTAAATGCATCGGTTAAAATAATTATAAACTTAATCACCCTTTGGTCTAAAAAACCAGTCAATTGTCAATCTTTTCTTTTTTCTTTTTAGATCTTCCTCATCTTTAAATGCACTTTTCATTTCGTCTTTGTGTTTTTTATCTCTTTTTGAATTTTTAAGATTTTTTGAATCATGAGTTTTATTCTTTGGTTGTTTCCAGTTTCTATAAATCATTTTATGTTGTCACAACGATTTAAAGAGCTATATTCTTTTTGCTCATTATTGTAAACTTTTTAAATAAACAATTGTTACCCAGTCTACTTTATGGGGGAGAATATATGGCTATAATGGAGGAGATACAAAATATATTAAATGAAAATATACCATTGATCAATAAACCAGTAGGTAATTTATTAGCTGCAATTTTAGTAATTATTATTGGTTACATAGTTGCAATAATTATTAGTAAATCTATCAGAAAGATGATGTTACGTGCAAAAATGTCACAAATTTTATCAGATTTTTCGGGTAGGATCATCAAAGTATTGATATTAATTTTTGTTCTAATTACAGCAATTGGTCTTTTTGTACCAATTGGAGAAGCAATAATAGGTTTATCGGTAGCCTCAGGATTTATAATTGGTTTTGCTTTCCAAGATACACTCGGAAATTTAGCAGCAGGTTTTATGATTGCTTTAACAAGACCATTCAAAGCAGGCGATTATGTGGATGTTGCTGATAAATCAGGATCTATTAATAATGTAGGCATAAGCATTACAACAATGACAACTGTAGATAACAAAAGAATTATTATTCCAAACTCAAAGATTTGGGGAAGTCCAATTGTGAATTACACGGCTCTTGATAAAAGAATGATTGATATGCGTGTTGGAATTGGTTATAGTGACAATATGGGGAAAGCAATTACAGCTGCGATGAATGTTTTAAACAAAAACAAATATGTATTGAAAGATCCAGCACCAACAGTTGCAGTTGCTGAACTTGGAGATTCTAGTGTTAATCTTTTGGTTCGACCATGGGTTAAAACTAGTGATTATTGGGGAGCAAAATGGGAGATTACTCAACAACTTAAAGAAGCGTTTGACAAAGAAAAAATAAGTATACCATTTCCACAAAGAGATGTACATTTATTTTAAGGAAAATAAATGTAAACTTATCTCTTCTTTTTCTTTTTTTGTTAACACCTGTTAATTTTATATATTCAAAATAGTTACATGTATTAGTCGTGGGGATCTATTATGAGAAAAAAATGGTTTAGCATTTTTGTATATATACTCTTTTTAATAACGAGCTTTTCAGCTTCGGTTTTTGGTGAAACACATCAGGTAGTATCAACTGAAGAAATTGAAACATCTAGTTATATTATTATTTATGTTGATGATGCTGAAAGTGTTGCATCAGATTTAAGATCTGATGGTTTTGATGTACTATATAACTCTGTGACTGAAAAATCACTTGAGTTGATTGTAACACCTGAAGAGTTAAATAAATTAGAAATGAGAGGTTTTGAAATAGTTATTTTATCACGTGGTAGACCTTTCGTTGAAATTCAAGAGGAGAGAAAAAATGATCCACAGAATAATTTTGTTCCACCAGGTTATCCTGATTATGCAGAAATATTTGAATCAATGATTGATACTCAGCTTGCTTATCCATCTATTTGTAAAGTTTTTGATTTAACTGATACTTATGATGTATCTCCTACTTATGAGGACCGTCATATTTTTGCTATGAAAATTTCTGATAATGTTGATGAGGACGAAGATGAACCTAATTTTTTGTTAGTCAGTTGTCATCATGCACGTGAAATTGTAACACCGGTAATTGCCTTGAATGCAATTGAGGAATTTATTACAGGATATGGCAGTGATCCTGATGTTACAGCAGTGGTCAATGAATATGAGATTTGGGTTTCACCAGTTTGGAATCCTGATGGCTACGAGTATTGTTACTACGTAGATAATTGGTGGCGTAAGAATCGAAATCCGTATCCTCCGGGTGTCGGTGTAGATCTAAATCGTAATTATCCGTTTGGATGGAGCTCAGGATGTTCTGGTAGTACTGATCCAACATCTGAAACCTATAAAGGACCAAGTCCAGCATCTGAAGCTGAAACTCAGACTATGATAGCTTTTACAAATGACAGGCATTTCGCAAAAGTAATCGACTATCATTCCTATGGTCGTGAAGTATTGTATGGGTACTGCTGTCATTCTCATCCTTTTAGCAGCTTTTTCCATTCTGAAGCTGTGAGCTTATCATATGCGGCTGGCTATGGCGGATCAGTAAGAGGGCCAAGTGCAGAGGGAGAACATTATGAATGGCAGATTTGGACTAATGGATCTTATGCAAATCTAATGGAGACGCATACAGAGTTTCAACCTAGTTATGCTAGTGCTCAAGCTGAAGCAGCGCAAATTTGGCCTAGTATAATGTGGATACTTGAAAGACCAATATCTGTAAGTGGCCATATAGTAGATTCAATAACTGGAGAACCTCTAGTCACTCCAATAAATGTAGTTGATGTTAACTTCCAAAATGGCGAGGAGTTTATCAATGAACCAATTTTTGGCAGGTATCATTTATTTTTACCACCTGGCACTTATACACTTGAATTCTCTTATGAAAATCATCATACCCAAACTCATGAAGTAACAGTTACAACAACAAGTTCAGAGATTTTAGATGTAGAACTTGAAAGGTTTAATGATCCTCCAATAAAACCTTCTATTAACGGTCCAACGTTAGGCAAGGTTGGAGAGGAATATGATTTTACCTTCACTTCAACTGATCCAGATGAAGACAATCTTGAATATTATATTGATTGGGACGATGGAAATATAGAGGAATGGATTGGCCCATATGAATCTGGAGAATTAATAACCCAAAGTCATACTTGGGATGCAGAAGGTTCTTATTATATTAAGGCTAAAGTAAGAGATCCTTACGAAGAAGAAAGTGATTGGGAACAGTTTTATATTACTATTGAAAAGAAAAGTAGGAGTGCATCGTTTGAATTACCATTTTTAAGATCGCATTTTCCAAGATTATTCCAGTTATTTTACTATATAAGCTCTAGGATTTCAGATTCACTAAGAGGTTCATTGTAAATTCTTAGATCATCAATGTATCATTGATAGTATAAAAACTCTGGTGAAATCTGTACATGTGTTTTTCCATACCCAATAGTGAATAGTTCTTTTACAGGAATTTCTGATAAAAACATTTGATCTGCTTCAGTGTTGCCCGTAAATTCATTTTTTAGGAGTTAGCCCATATCGTTTTTATAGGACACAAA
>JAGMDE010000084.1 GCA_023128855.1 Thermoplasmatales archaeon
TAATATTTTATTTCAGGAGCATAAATAAGAGTTGAATCTGAATTAACACCAGGAATTACCTTGTCAAGTTGTTCTAATCCCTCGATAACATTAGTAACAATTCGATGCGGCATAGCCATAGAAATATCCCCGGGTGTTGCATTTTTAAGCGTGGGTTTCACATAAGATTTTTGGATTCTTGTTTCTGTTGACCGTCTACCATTTCTTAGATCTTCAAGTCTCTGAATAATAGGCATTTTACCCCCAAGAGTAGTCGCAAGCTTAGCTATAGAAATGCCATACTCTGTAGTATTTTCTACAGGCTCAGTAAGCTCCACTCTTGTCAAAAGTGCAAAATTTGTATTTTCTGATTTATCCTTGTTGCTGGAATGACCATTAACCCCGATATAATCACCATAGTCTTCCATTACAACAAAACCATTTGGACATGTACAAAAAGTTCTGACAAAATCATCATAGGTTCTTGAATTAATATGAAACTTTGGATCCCATGCCTTCTCAGTAATACTGTCCATTACAACAGCAGGAACCTCAACTCGCACTCCAATATCAATAGGTGCATATCTGGTTTTAATTCCAAATTTTTTAGCTTCGGTAGCTAACCAGTCACCACCAGATCTGCCTGGTGCTGCTAGGACAAATTTTGACGAAATTTTCTCTTCTTTATCTGTTTCAAGTTCAAAATTTTCATTAATTGAAATATTTTTTACATCGGTATTAAGTAAAATTTTTACACCTTTCTCAACAAGATCATTAGTTATAGATGTAATAACTGTTGGAAGCCTATCCGAACCAATATGCCGCTGAGGAATAGGGATAAATTCTATACCATGGGAAGCTGCGCTCTTTTCTAGAAATTCAGATTCCTTACCATACATTTTATAGGGTGCTCCATGGCCTAAAAAGATTTTATCAATCTTTAAAATAAGTTCATCAGCTTCTTCTTTTGAAACAAACTCTTCAAGATTTCCTCCTATGTCAGGCTTTAGGTTTAATTTACCGTCGGATAATCCTCCTGCCCCGCCTAAACCACATAAGATGTTGCATGGTTTACATTTCATACATCTTGTAAAATTAGTGGCGGATGGACATATTCTTTCATTGATATCCTTTCCTTTATCAATAATAGCAATTTTTAAAGAAGACTCATTAGCAAGTTCATAAGCTGCAAATAGACCCGCAGGTCCGGCACCAATTATAACTACATCCCAATTCAAGCAATTACACAAATAAGAATTTCTTTAAAAACATTGTGAAGAAATTCATTCTCCTTCGAATTCTACTATTGAATATATGTTTTCTCCTTTCAGTTTATCTCTTCCTTTTAGATCCACAAGCTCCACAATGAATGCACATTCTACTAGTTTCCCTCCAAGTTTTTTAATAAGATTTCTAGCAGCAGCCATTGTACCACCTGTTGCAAGCAAATCGTCGACAATTAAAACTCTGTCTCCCTTACTAATGGCGTCTTTATGAATTTCAATTTTATCTGTACCATATTCCAAAGCGTATTCTTCAGAAACGGTTTCTGCAGGTAGTTTCCCTGGTTTTCTTACTATTACAAAGCCACACCCCAGTAAGTATGCAAGCGGCGCTCCAAAAATAAAACCACGCGACTCTATACCTACAACTTTGTCAATTTTTTTATCAGCATACCTTTTATGTAAAAGGTCGATGGTTTCCTTGAATCCATCAGGATCTTTAATCAGTGTTGTAACATCTTTGAACATAATGCCCTTCTTAGGCCAATGCGGAACAGTTCTAATTTTTGATTTAATCGATTCTGTCATTTTCTCACCTACAAATAAGCATTAAATTGGAAAGCAAAAAGCTTTTTTAGTTGTTTCTATTCGCAGAGATTATGTCAGTAAAGATTGGTATTATTGGGGGAAGCGGACTTTACAAAATGGGCATACTTGAGGATACTGAAGAAATAGATGTAAAAACTCCTTTTGGAAAACCATCAGACAAAATTACAATAGGAAAAATTAGCGGTGTAGAAGTTGCTTTTTTACCAAGACACGGTAAAGGTCATGCAATTGCACCTCACAAGGTAAACTATAGGGCGAACGTATTTGCAATGAAAGAATGTGGTGTAGAATATCTAGTTTCTTTGGCAGCTGTGGGAAGTCTAAAAAAAGAATTAAAACCATGTGATTTTGTAATAGCAGATCAATTAGTTGATAGAACTGCTAAAAGAATTTCGACCTTTTTTGAAGATGGAATTGTAGCCCATGTAGGTTTTGCAGATCCATTTTGTAAAACTCTTTCAGATCTTGCATTTAAAACCACAAAAGAAGTAGGTGTTGATGTTCATCGTGGAACGTACGTTTGTATGGAAGGACCACAATTTTCTACAAGAGCTGAATCAAATCTCTACCGTAGTTGGGGCCTCGATGTAATAGGAATGACACTTGCACCAGAGGCTAAACTTGCAAGAGAGGCAGAGATGTGTTTATGTGGAATTCTTACTGTTACCGACTATGATTGTTGGTATGAAGGGGAAGAGGACGTTAGTGTTAGTAATGTTGTAGAAAATCTGAAAAAGAATGACAAAAACATGGCAAACACCATTAAGAAGTTAGTTCCAAAAATAAATTACAAAAGAACCTGTGAATGTCCAAAAGCTTTAGAATATGCAGTGATTACTTCATCTGAACTAATTAAGAAAAATGGTAATCCGCAAGCAAACAGAGTTTTGTTAAAAAAATACTTGTAATTGAAAAAACCAAGTAAATTTTTAATTGGAATTAGGGTGAAAAAAAGATAAAGACAACTATAGAAAATATGATAATATACAAATACCCAAAATCACAAAAATACAAAAAGCAAAAAAATCAAATGTAACAGCTATTCGAAAGAATGAAGGATTTTTTTCTTTATTTACACGAATTAAGTAAGGTCCAAGTGTTTCTCCAGTTTTTAAGCCTTTTATTCCTAAATAAAGCCACAAAAGAGAAAATAACAAAGAAAATATTCCAGATGCATAAAATAAATCTTTCATCCCATTTCACCAACAATATTGTTATGTTATGTTTTGTTATTAACATTTATGTAAAGGATTTCTATTTTTTCTTCATATTTCTATATGAAAAAACAAACAGCAATAGCCATATTACTCCTGAGAATACATCAGCAATAAAAGAACTCCAATATCTCATTGTAAAAAATGTTCCTGCTAGAATAAACAATCCAATTGTTGTAAGACTTGCAGTGTAAAGATTGAGAATTGTTTTTCCTCGCCAAGTGTCTATTAGTTGTGGTAACAATATGAAACCAAATAGTAAACTGACTGTTGCTATTACATAATCTTGCTACATGTATCCGCCAGGAACCACATATTATAAATAAACCTTATGCATCAGGAGTGCCGCAATGGCTGAAAGAGTAACGCTTGCACAAGGTGCAGGCGGAGAAATGATGGACAAACTCATCAAAGAGAAGATTTTGAAATATTTTGTAAAAGAATCAAATGCAGAAATTCCACTTTCAATGCTTGATGATTCAGCTGTTATCGATGATATTGTTTTTTCAACTGATTCTCATACTGTAAGTCCAATTATCTTCCCGGGTGGAGATCTCGGTTCTCTTGCTGTAGCAGGGACAATTAATGATGTGTCTGTAATGGGTGCAAAACCAATTGCACTTTCAGCAGGTTTTATTGTTGAAGAAGGTTTATCTGCTGAAACTTTTGAAACTATTGTTAAAAGTATGAGTATAGTAGCAAATGATGCAGGCGTTCCGATTATCACTGGTGATACAAAAGTTGTTGAAAAAGGTGCAATACAAGAGTTTATGATCAATACAAGCGGGATTGGTAAAAGAACTCCTCTTCTTGATAAAAACATTAAGATTGTAAAAAAATACCGCAGCTTCAATCAAAGATGGCTACTTGACTCAAATCTAAAAAAAGGTGATAAAATCATTCTTTCTGGAAATATCGGTGAGCATGGTATAGCTTTAATGTCATTTAGAGAAGGTTATGGTTTTGAAACTGAAATAAAATCTGATATTGCTCCAATAAATGGTTTGATGGAAAAAGTATTATCAATTGGCGGAATAGTTGCTGCAAAGGATCCAACACGAGGAGGACTTGCAAATACTGTAAATGAGTTTAGTGAGAAATCAAACGTTGGAATAATACTTGAAGAAGACAATATTCCAATTCCAAAAGGCGTTAGATCTGCATGTGATATGCTTGGAATTGATCCTTTAGAAATTGGTAATGAAGGAAAGGTTATAATTGGCGTTGTCAAAGAGAAAGCAGACGATGTTCTAACTGAAATTAAAAAACATCCTCTTGGTAAAAATGCAGTTATTATTGGAGAGGCAACAGACAAAGTTGAAGGAGTAGTTCTTAAAACAACAGTCGGGGGAAAAAGAAATCTTCACAAACCAATTGGGGATCCTGTTCCGAGAATATGTTAATATTTACTATTAACATAAATTATTAAATAGTATATAGGATTACCAAAAACGGAACTTTATTGTTCGTGGAGGCAACATTTTATGGCTAAAGGGCTTACTAAAGCATTTAAAAAAGCTTTGTGGGTGTATCATTGTAACTCTGGTTCTTGTAACGGTTGTGATATCGAAATTATTGCAGCCTTATGTCCACGATATGACGTTGAGCGTTTTGGTATAAAGCTGGTCGGTTCACCACGTCATGCTGATGTTCTTTTAGTCACAGGACCTGTAACTAGACAAATGGCAGACAAAGTAAAACGTGTATATGAACAGATGCCAGATCCAAAGGTAGTGATCTGCGTTGGCAACTGTGGAAACACTGGTGATGTTTTTTATGAATCTTATAATTTAGTCGGACCAATTAATCAAGTCTTGCCAGTTGATGTTCATGTTGTTGGCTGTCCTCCTAGACCTGAGGCAATTATATTTGCGGTTGCAAAGGCTTGGACTAAACTTGAAACACTGGAGGGTAAATAATGGCTGAAAAGAGACTCAATCCTGAAGAGCTTGTCAAATATTTCAAAGATGAGTTTAAAACAAATATCAAAAACATTCAAATTAAGAGACGAGCGGCAGGTAAAAAGAAAAATGAAACGGCAACAATATGGATGAAGATTGATAAAAGTGCGTTTAAAAAAGTAATCGAACATTTATGTAAATTACAATTCCCTCATCTGGGAGTTGCTTCTGGTAATGATCTTGGCAATACAATTGAGTTAATTTATCATTTTACTTTAAACTCCGGAAAACGTATGGAAGAAATAAATCTTCATATTTCTGTTGAACTCCCAAAATCAAAACCTGAGATTGAAACAATCTGTGATTGGATTCCTGGTGCACTGATAACGGAACGTGAAAAAATGGAAATGCTTGGTGTAAAAATTATTGGCATTCCTGATGATCGAAAATGCTTTTTACCTGATGATTTCCCAGAGGATGTATATCCATGGCGAAGAGATGAAAAAGGTCTTGAAAAACTTTATAAAAACTTACATGAGGTGAAAAAATGAAACAAAAAACTACAACAAAAACCTCTTATCATATTCCTATTGGCCCTATTCATCCTGCACTTAAAGAACCAGTTTTTTTCGAATTTGAAATAGACGGTGAAAGAATTGTCGATGTCGATGTGAAGCTTGGCCATGTTCACCGAGCTGTTGAATGGGCTTCTCGTAAAAGAAATCCAATTCAAATATTATATATTGCTGAAAGAATTTGTGGAATTTGCTCTTATTCCCATCCTGTTGCATTTGCACTTGCCGTTGAAGATGCAGCTGATATAATGATTCCAGAAAGAGCTGAATATTTGAGAGTTATACAAGGTGAACTTGAGAGAATTTGTTCACATTTATTGTGGGCCGGTGTTGCTGCTCACGAGATTGGTTTTGATACCGTTTTATTTTTTACTTGGCAAGTTCGTGAAAGAACACTTGATTTAACCGAGTTTTTAACAGGTAATCGTATTACAAAGGCTATTACAATGATAGGTGGTGTAAGACGAGATATAACCAAAGATATGCTTCCGAGAATTCAGAAAGATTTAGATTATCTCAAAGAATGTTATGGAAAGTTAGGTAAGATATTTTTAGAGGACAAAACAATTAAACTCAGAAGTCAAGGTGCAGGGATTTTAACAAAAGAGGATGCATTAAAGCTTTGTGCGGTAGGTCCAACAACTAGAGCATCTGGAGTTAAAAAAGATGTCCGTGTTGATACATCATATTTTGCATATGGGGATCTAGATATTGATTGCATCACACCTGCAGATCTCACGGGTACAGTGAATGGAGACGTTTATGATAGAATTATTCAGCGTTTACTTGAAGTTAAACAATCGATTGATTTAATAGAACAATGTGTTGATAAAATGCCAGCCGGCGATATCGTTGCAGAACCAAAAATTGCAAAACTTCTTGCACAGTTAAAGAAGGTAAATGGTGAGGGAGTTGGTAGACATGAAGCACCTCGTGGTGAAGTAATCCACTATGTCAAACTCGATGGAAATGATGCACCATTTACTTGGAAGGTTCGTGCACCAACTTATAATAATATTTTACCGTGGATTCCAATGTTGAAAGGAGAACAAATCGCAGATATTCCAATAGTCGCTGCGTCTACAGATCCTTGTATATCTTGTACAAATAGAGTTGGAATTGTTAAAGATGGAAACAAATATGAATTGACAAAAGAGCAACTACATAAAATGAGTGTTGAAAAAACAAGGAGGTTGATGAGATGAAGTTTACAATGTTACCCTCTGTTTTTGCTCAAATGTTTAAGAAACCATGGACGAATAAATTCCCTGCAAAATATATACCAGCTAATACTACAAAATTTTTAGCTGATGTTGGCGCTGGAAAAGCAAAACTCATTCCGCCAGTTGAAACACCTCCAAATTTCCGTGGAAAAATAGTTTATGACAAAGAGAAATGTATAGGTTGTCAACTTTGTATAAAGGTTTGTCCATGTGAGGCTATTGAATTTAAGGAAAAAGAAAAGAAGATTAAAATTTACTTGTCACGATGTTGTTTTTGCTCACAGTGTAATGATATCTGTCCAGTAAGCTGCTTGTCAATGAGTGATGAGTTTTTACTTGCTGATGTTGATCCTTATTCTAAGGATTTAATTGTTGAATAGGTAATAATTAATGAAATTAATCTTCAAGGGTATTGTACAAGGAGTAGGTTTTAGACCAACTATTTATCGTGTAGCGAAGGAACTAGGTCTAAAAGGCTATGTTTTGAACAAAGGTTCTGAAGTAGAAGTAGTAATTGACTCTAAGAAAGATGAGTTTATAAAAAAATTAAAAGAAAATCTACCATCAATTGCTAAAATTACAGATATTGCTGAGAAAAAAGACGACAGAGTTTTTGATGATTTTGAAATTTTACATAGTGAAAGTGGAGAAAAAGAATCATTAATCCCGCCTGATGTTGGTATATGTAAACATTGTTTAATCGAGCTTTTTGATGAAAATGATAGACGGTATCAGTTCCCGTTTACAAACTGTACAGTTTGTGGTGCACGTTATAGTCTTGTTGAAGATGTTCCTTATGACCGAGAAAGAACTTCGATGAAGGATTTTAAATTATGTGAATCCTGTGATAGGGAATACAAAAATCCCTTAGATCGTCGCTATCATGCTCAAACTATTTCTTGTCCTAAATGTGGACCTTCTTATCGACTTTATGATAAAAACAAGAAGGATCTTGGTGACAAAATTGCAATAAAACGTTTTGCAAATCAAATTGATGCAGGAAAAATTGGTGTGATTAAATCTTGGGGTGGTATGCATCTTTGTTGCAACCTTGATCAGATTAGTCGTTTTAGAAAATGGTATGGTCGACCGCAAAAAGCGTTTGCTATTATGGTGAGAAACCTTGAAGCTGCAAAAAAATTTGGCGACATAACTGAAGATGAAAGAAAATTGCTGTTATCAAAAAGTAAGCCTATTGTTCTTGTAAATAAAATCGGTGCAGAGGCAGTTTCACCTGGTCTAAACACAATTGGATTGTTTTTGCCTTACACTGGTCTACATTATCTTCTTTTTTCACATTTAAAATCAGATGAACTAGTAATGACTTCTTCAAATGTTCCTGGAGAAGCTATGATTACTACAGATGAAGAAGCGTTTTCTATCGATGCAGATATTTATCTTTTGCATAATAGACCTATTCCAAATAGAGTTGATGATTCTGTTGTTCGAATTTGGAAAGGTAATAAATTTTTCATTAGAAAATCAAGAGGTTATGTTCCAGAACCCATCGCTGTAAAATATGATAAAAAAATATTAAGTGTCGGCGCTGGTGAAAACATTACTGGTGCGATTTCTCATGATAAAAATGTTTTTGCTACTCAATACATTGGCAATTCTAAGTATTATTTAACTCTTGAATTTTTAGAGGAAAGCCTCCGTCATTTTATGAAGCTTACAATGAAGAAACCTGAGATTGATGCCGTTGTTCAGGATCTTCATCCGGGTTATGATTCAAGAAAAGTTGCTAAGAAATTTTCTGAGGAATTTTCTGTTCCATTGTTTGAAGTTCAGCATCATTGGGCTCATGCTGTATCTCTTTTAGTTGACCGTAAGATTGATGAAAGTGTTGTGTTGTCACTTGATGGCTTAGGTTATGGTTCGGATGGTACTTTTTGGGGTGGAGAAGTTTTAAATTCTAACTTTGAAGATTTCAAGCGTGTTGGGCATCTTGAAAACATCCCACTCTTGGGCGGCGATCAGGCAACTCATGATCCACGAAGGCTTGTTTTTGCCATTTTTAAGAAATTTGACAAAGAAATGTTCTTTTCAGGTAAAGAAGCAGAAATTCTTGGTAAGTTAATGGACAAATCACCTCAATCAAGCAGTCTTGGAAGAATCCTTGATGCAATTGCTTGTTATCTAAATATTTGTACTAAAAGAACCTACGATGGCGAACCTGCAATGAAGCTTGAGAAGTATTTGGCTGTTGGAAAACCAAAACATTCATTTGATGTTGAGGTTAAAGATGGAGTAATTGGAACTATCGATCTTTTTAGACAGCTTGATGAAAAGATAAGTGGTACACTTACTGAGAGGGATAAAGCAGATTATGTTTTTTCAATAGTAAAAACTATTGTTGATGGGCTTTCAAATATTGCAATTGAAAACGC
>JAGMDE010000085.1 GCA_023128855.1 Thermoplasmatales archaeon
CAAAAGCCCTAATCTGTGGGCCCCTTGAAAGTATTCTTTGTTAAATGTTAAATATAGAAGATGTTATGCCTCTTTAAGATGAAATATAAAACCCCAAAATTGACAGTTGATGGAGTAATATTAAAAAATAATAGACTTCTTTTAATCAAAAGGAGGAATCTGCCTTTTAAAGATAAATGGGCGTTTCCAGGAGGTTTTGTTGGATATGGGGAGAAAACTGAGGATGCAGTTATAAGGGAAGTGCTTGAGGAAACTGGTTTGGAAACTAAGATTAATGATCTTGTAGGTGTTTATTCTGATCCTGATCGAGATCCACGGGGACATACTGTTTCAGTTGTTTATCTGTTGGATGTGTGTGGTGGTTGTTTAAGTGGTAGTGATGATGCTTCTGAGGCTAAATTTTTTGATTTGGAGCATTTACCTGAACTAGCTTTTGATCATGATAGTATAGTAAAGGATGTTTTTAGGAGGTTTGAATGAGTATGTTTTGTTCTAAATGTAAGGTGCTTATGTACCCTGAGGGTGATTTTTTTGTTTGTAAAAAATGTGGTTTTAAGAAGAAAAAATCAGGGAGTAATATAATTGTGAATAAACAGGAGAAGAGAGAAGTAACACTTATTGAAGATAAAAATAAAACAAATGTTCTTCCGAAGACAAAAATTAAATGTCCTAAATGTGATAATAATGAGGCTTTTTGGATATTACGGCAGATGAGAGGTAGTGATGAACCTGAAAGCAGGTTTTATACTTGTGCTAAATGCGGATATAAGTGGAGAAAAGATTAGAAAGTTTTATATATTAACAACTTGATATTAATATACGCCTTATAAGAATATTTGGGGGAATTATAAAATGAATAAATTATTTAAAAAAACCATTGCAATATTTATATGTTTAATCTTTTTAATTTCAGCAGTGACAATTTCATCTGCTACAATACTTAAAAAAGAAGAAACAACTACTTCTGAAGAAAACTTACCAACTGAAACAACTAGCCAGGTTAAAGAAATAACAGTTTATCGTTATGGGCCAGATGGGATTATTACTCCAAAAAAAGTTATAATAAAATTAGAAAAAGATCAGAATCTTGGAAAAGCTATAGCTGAAAAATGCGATGAACTAATGGAAGGTGATACTGAAATGCAAAGCTTTTTCCAAGGCAACAATAGCTCTTCATATATTTTAAAAAGAATTTCATCTTATGGCAGAGGCCTCCATCTAAGGTTTACTATAAGAATTCAACTAGATAAAAAAATCGATTTATTTCCTTTGCTTCCTCCTTATTTTAAAACCGCAATCTTTGTACCAATAAGATTTTGTAAATATACTCGAGATCCTGGAGCATACACGAGGATTAGTGGCTTAGACAGTCGTAAAAATATTACACAAGAATATCATGGACCTCATCAGATTCTTGCGGTAGGTTTTATTGGCTTTACTGGGTGGATTGGACATACCTCAATTTTAGGATTTTTTATACGAACTGGATTTGCGGGTGTAACTGCTTTTGTAACTGGAAAAGAATCTTAAAAAATAAAATACCGTCATCGTTATAAACAAAAACTGCATTTGTTTTTGACACTAACATCTTATAATTCAAGATTTTGGGGAGGAAAAAAAGAGTATGTTTAACGCAAAAGTAAAATCAGAGGTACTGAAAGGTATAATAGATGTAACATCACCATTGGTCAATGAAGCAAAATTTAATATTACGCCAAAAGGGATTTCTTTAAGAGCTGTTGACCCAGCACATGTTGCAATGGTCGATTTAACAGTTAAGGATAAGGCTTTTGAAGAATTTAAAGCAACTGAAATGGAACTTGGAATTGATATGGACAAACTTGCGGGAATAATGAGGCTTTCAACTTCTGGAGATATGGTTTCCCTTGATTACGATGAAGATACAAATAGACTCGTTGTAAAAATAGGAAATCTCGTCAGAAAAATGGGGTTAATTGATACTGCCGGCATGCCAGATCCAAAGATGCCTAATCTTAATCTACCAGCAAAGGTAGTATTAAAAGCATCTGAGCTAAGCCAAGGTGTACGCGCATCGGAAGCAGTTTCAGATCATCTAGCATTAACAGTCAACAAAGATAATTTTGAACTGTTTGCCGAGGGAGATACAGATACAGTGAATCTTAAACTCCCAAAGAATCTATTAGTTGATTTAAACACTAATACTAAATGCAAAAGTCTATTTTCAATAGACTACTTCAGCAACATGATAAAACCAGTTAGAGGAGAAGATCCTATAACAATAATGATTGGTAACGACAATCCAATCAAAGTTGAGTTTGATATCGCTGAAAAGAAAGGACACGTGACATACTTACTTGCACCTCGAATTGAGTCAGAATAATTGAAGAATTGAGGTGTGGAACATAATCAAAGACAACAATCGACATAGATACATTGGTTTTGTGATTAAATCATCAAAAGAAAATCCACAATTTAAAAAAGCTGATATTATAAATGAAGTAAGAACACAGTGTAACCATCTTTTTAACAAGGGTTTTAGTGACATGGGGCTCTATGTTATAAGGTTTAATGGAGAGAAAGGCATAGTTAAATGTAATCATGTTGAAAAGGAAAATACCATTAAACTTTTAAACTCAATAGAAAAAATCTCTTCATATAAGGTAAATATTCAGACAGTTGGAACATCGGGAACTATAAAATCGCTTTTAAGAAAGCATATGGCTGATTAAGTCAATTTTTGAAAAAAACTGCAGGTAGTTATGCATGTGAATATGCAGATGAATATCCACATTAGCGATAGGTTATTAAAACAGTTTGTTATTTGGAATATTGAGTAGTGGATGGGATGCAGGACGGAGATGTGCCAGTTATTTCTCCAGACGTACTTAGGCCTCTCATAATGAGGTCGCTAAGGAGAAGTAGCGTTAGGAAAAAGATTGCGGAATATCTTTTTGAAATTAGTCCAAGTGGAAGTTACACTTCAGATATTGCATATAATGTGAAAACTACGCCTACTAATGTTATTGGTGCTTTGCGGGGGATGAATACAAGATATAGGCATGATGAATCACTTTTAAGTCTTAATATTGTTGAACAAGTAGATGGTGGTAAAAACGTAAAAATCTACAAACTTACAGATTTTGGTAAGGATATGTTACAATCAATGAAAGAAAGAAGATAAAGTTTTTATTGTGCCGTCTCGTCTGTCTCCCAAAGTCCAAACTTATTTAAATCATGTTATAGTTTTGATTATAATTTTTATAACATAATTTTTTAAATAATTACTAGTTTCAATTTTTTAGTTTTGAGGGAGGAAAAATGCAAACAGAAGAAAAAATTAAGATGTTCAGAGATGTTTTTGCACCAAAATCTGGAGATAAAGTATTATTTTTAGTAGATACTCCACATGATGATTTGAAAGATAATGATAAGTGGATAGACAGAAGAAAAATGGCAAGAGAATGGTATGACACTTTTCAAGAAATGGGAAGTAAAGAAGGATTTTCTGTAAATTTAATGGAATATAATGCAACTGGTCTTAATAATTCACCAATTCCGCAAGCGATTATTGATGCAGCTGGTAAAGCTAGTTTAGTCATTGCAATGACAGAGTATTCTGGAACATCATCGTTGGGGCCAGTTGCTAAAGCTAAAGGCTCAAAAACCAGGATAGCAAGTATGCCAACTGTTGAAAAAAGAATGGAAGAAACAGCCTTTAAAGCCGATTATTCAGAAGTGCAAAAATATGCATTAGCGATTAAAAAGATCTTAGATAAATCAATCGGAGCAACAATTTTATTTTCAACTGGCGACACTCTATATCTAGATCTACGAAATCGAGAGGCTGGAGCAGATAAGGGAGATTGTAGTAAACCAGGCCAATTTATTAATTTCCCAAGTGGGGAGGCATGTAAAACTCCATATGAAGCAATAGGTGATGAGGTTGACCAATTTGGGCCAAGTAAAACAGAGGGAATTTTACCTGTAGATTATAATGGTGAACTAGTAAAATATCATATTAAAAATAATCGTATCGTCGACATTATAGGGACAGGTAAAAAAGCAGAGGAAATGAGTAAGTTCTTTTCTGAAAATGAAACAAGAAGAAATATTGGAGAACTAGGTATTGGATGCAACCCAAAAGCAGTTGTCACAGGAAATGTTCTAGAAGACGAAAAAGTTGGAGGATTACATATCGCTTATGGAACAAGTGCTCATTTACATGGAAAGGTAAAAAGTGATGTTCATCAAGATATTTGCTACCCAAAAGGAGCTCCTATTGAAGCAACAACCTTAACTTTAATTAGTGAAGATGGTACAAAAACTGAACTAATACAGAATGCACAACTTCAATATAACCTACTAAACTAAACTCCGTCAAGATTTCAATTTTTTATACTTTACTTTTACAAGATAAAGAACTATCAAGGCAGGACCATAAATCCAACCTGAATATAAGAATACTCGGCCAAATCCTAACATTGATACTAATGTTCCACTCGCAAAAGTTCCACCCATTTCGCCTGCATTTGCAAAACTAGCCATAATTGAATATTGTGATGCTCCAACTTTTGGATTAGTTACATCCATCCACAATGCCCCAATAGCTGAATAATGACCTCCGTGCAAAAAGCCAACAATACCCCATAATATCGCTATTCTTTGCCAGTCGTTTGCATATATTAATCCAGCTGCAAAAATTAGATTTAACCCAAGAAATAGATATAAAGATTTTTTTCGACCCCAGTGATCTGCAGAAAAACCTCCTACTACATTACCAATCACTGTTGCAATTGGACCTACTGCTACAATCAATCCAACTTGAGCAACATCTAAATGTAAAACGTCGTTTGTGTAAAGTGGTATAATCACTGCTAGCAAACCAAAACTAATCGCTGAAAAAAAAGAAAATATTATAACTATTTGAGTATTTTTTTTCTTAAATTCAACTGCAAGGAGTTTTCCTATTTTTTGTTTCTTTTTAACTGTTATATTTTCTTTAAAAAATAAAGGTAGAAAAGCTATAAATAGAACAATTATTGCTGCTATTATAAAGGCAAATGAATAGCTAAAATTTTTCGCTATTGAACTTATTGCAATTGATGTAACAGCCATACCAATAAAGAGGCCGCCAAACATAGCTCCATGAACTTTCCCTCTTTCATTTTCACCTGAAATTTCAATTGCCCAGCCATCTGCAGAAACATCCAAAAATACAATACCCGTTGAAGCAATAAGTAGAACAATTGCAAATGGAATTATTGCAACTTCAGGATCAATAAAAGAGAGAATGATAAATGATATCGAACTTAACCCACCACCTAAAACTATGAATTTCCTTCTTCCAAATAATATGAAATAATCAGCAAGTCCCCCAAAAATAAATTTTACAACCCATGGAATATAAGCTATAGCTACTATAGCGGTTGTCACTGAATACGGGATTCCTTTTTCATTAAAATAAACAGGTATAATCACTGTTGCAAGTCCATAAATTACTCCTTGAGAAAAATATAAAATGCTAAAAAGAGGATATTTCATTAATTTATTTTTTAATAAATCAATCATATATTTTAGTAGGTTAGTATAAGATAAAAGTTTTTCTATACTATTGTTTTATATAATTTAGAGGATAATTAAATAACGGGATAAATAATTTTATATGTAATCTTTTTGTTCCATTCAGTAATCAAATTATAAAAATAACTTTATAGAAGGGGAGTAGAAATGAAAAAAATATGGCCGATATTGTGTATAATAATACTAATTTCTAGTGGAGCTGTAACTTCTGCATTACAGATTACCACTAAAGAAGAAGGAATAATAAAACAATCATCACTAATAGAAGATTATGACCCATTGGTTGACATAAGTGTTACTATTGATATAATAGGCATATTTTCTCTTTTGATCGTACTTTTTGATGGGGTAACCTACAACAATAATGGAATTGTAATCAGTGTAAAAAATTTAGGGATTTGCTACAATAAAAAAACCAAGATGATTAATCAAAAGTTAGAACCATCCATGCATTTGTAAATAAAAGGCTACTAAACTTGTTATAAAAAAAGAACAAAAAAAAGCTAATACTGCCCATATTGCTGACATTACTTCCCCTATTGAAATTCCTATTGAACTTAAAAGATAATAAGGCAGAAGAAAAAATAAACAAAAAAATCCTAATAAAGCAAAATATGGAACAAATTTTTCAAAATAGTTATCATAACTATCAACAGATTTTAAACACCAATTAATTCCAGCTCGGAATATAATTCTTAATTTCACCATTCCAATCTCTCAATTATTCAAAATATACTATTTGTTAATAGATTTTACTACAAAACATAACGATGATATACAAACAAAATTTCAGGATGTCCCGCCAGTCGTCATGCTGCCTTGCGAGTAGTATATTATAATAAACTTTTAGTTTAGAGCCGCTGGTGGGAATTGAACCCACGACCTATTCCTTACCAAGGAATCGCTATACCTCTAAGCCACAGCGGCATATTTAATCCCCCTGAATAGAGAGAGGTTTATTTTAGTTTTTGCAAATCTGGGTTGAAAGCGAAGCTTAATTATACCCTACTTATTTTTGGGTCGGGGCAATTATACATGAAATCTATAGATTTACCAGATGTTCAATCACGACCATCTCCACAAAATTTTAAGTTAACCCGTGTTGGAGTAACAGGCGTAAAAAAACTTGTAACTATAAGAAGACCTGGTAAAAAAACCGCAGTCCCTCTTGTAGTTAAAATGGATTTATTTGTTGATCTCCCTGCAGCTCAAAAGGGAAGCCACATGTCTCGCAATCTAGAACTAGTTTCAGATATTATTGATGAGAATCTTCAAAAACCAGTTACTGACCTTGAGTCATTTTGTGCACAAACTGCAAAATTACTTTTAGAAAAACATAACTACGCAAATTTTTCAGAAGTAAAAGCAGAAGCTGATTACTTTTTAGAAAGAGAGTATCCCTCTGGAAAAAAAGGATTAGAACCTTTCAAACTTGTTGCAGAAGCCCGTGCTAAATCAAATGGGGAGATTAAAAAACTCATTGGTGTAAGAGTAATTGGAATGACCGCTTGTCCATGTGCTCAAGAAGTAATCAAAACTTTAGGTAAATATGAACAAAAAGATATCCCACCCACTCACAATCAAAGAAACATAACAACTTTAATGATCGAAGTTCCAGGAGAAAATAAATCAGTTGATGCAAACGATTTAATAGATATAGCTGAACGATCTTTTAGTAGCCCAACTTATGGCATCCTTAAACGAAAAGAAGAGGGGCAACTTGTTTTTAATGCACATAAAAATCCAAAGTTTGTAGAGGATGTTGTAAGAGATATACTGAGTGCTATTTTAAAGAAATACAAAAAATTACCAGATGATGTAATTGTTGTAGTGAGAAGCGAAAGTGAGGAGTCAATTCATAAACATAATGCATTTGCAGAGCGAGTAACAACCCTTGGCGAACTTAGGAAATAATTTTTATGAGTCTATATTCAGAAGCTAGAGAAACCTTGAAAGATATTTTATGAACAACCAATCTTGAAAAGATTTAATATATCTTTTTTGATTACAGCACCTCATGTCAAAATATAAGATAGCTTGGTTACCTGGAGATGGTGTTGGAAACGATGTAATGGACTGCGCAAAAATCATACTTGACACCATTGGTCTTGACGCTGAATATATTCATGGGGATGTTGGTTGGGAGTTTTGGAAAAAAGAAGGAAATCCTTTACCCGATAGAACAATTAAAATTTTAAAAGAAACAGATTGCTGTCTTTTTGGTGCAATCACATCAAAACCAAAAGATGAAGCTGCAAAAGAATTAGCACCAGAATTACAGGACAAAGGTTATGTGTATTCTAGCCCAATTGTGGGACTAAGACAGCTTCTAAATCTTCATACAAATATGCGACCTTGTAAAGCATTTGAAGGAAATCCATTGAACTATCGTGATGATATTGATCTCATTGTCTTCCGAGAAAATACCCAAGGACTCTATGCAGGCGTAGAATTTCATCCAGTTCCAAAAGAAGTATTTAACGCATTAATGGTCCATCCAAAAATGAAAAAATTTGATGGAGTTCCACTTGATGATCTAGCAATATCAACTCGTATTTTCACTCGTAAAGGATGCCAAAGTATTATTCGTCAGGCTTTTGAATATGCTAAGAAACATAATAGAAAAACTGTAACTGTAATCGAAAAACCAAATGTTATAAGAGAAACTAGCGGTCTGATGATCCGAGAAGCAAGAAAAATTGCAGAGGAATATCCTGGAATTGAACTATGGGAGACAAATGTTGATGCTATGTGTATGTGGCTTGTAAAAAACCCACAAAAGTATGATGTTCTATTATCATCTAACATGTTTGGCGATATAATTTCAGATCTTTCTGCACAGCTTGTTGGTGGTCTTGGATTTGCAGCAAGTGGAAACATCGGGGACAACTACGCATTATTTGAGCCGACACATGGTAGCGCACCAAAATATGCAGGCATGTATAAGGTAAACCCAATGGCCATGCTCTTATCGGTAAAGTTGATGCTTGATTGGCTTGGTGAAAAAAAACATGCTTCTAATCTAGATAAGGCTATAGCCCAAGTGATAAAAGAAGGGTTGGTTAAAACCTACGATCTTGGGGGTAATAATACCACACTTGAGGTTGCAGAGGGAGTAGCTAAAAAATTTGATACATTAAGTTAGTTACTTACAGATACTTTCTTTCGCTATCGACGTTTTCTATAGAAGAATAGTGAAATTAATAGAACAGCTACTAGTAAAACAGTGACTTCAAACCCTGGAGTGCCAGAACCACCAGATTGAATAGTTATCTGCACGTATGTTTCATTATATTCGCCGTAAAGATCGCTGGCTTTTGCGTATATGGTAACCTGTGAACCGCTAGGTAAACCTGTTGTATTCCATATATATGACCAGCTGCCGTCTGTGAGATCAGCTTCAATCCAATTGCCGCCTCCAATTTTTACCTCGGCACTTAGTAATAAACCCTCCGGATCGCTAGCAGTACCTTCAATGGTCACAACCTCTCCTTTTTCTATTGTTG
>JAGMDE010000086.1 GCA_023128855.1 Thermoplasmatales archaeon
ATGGATGAAAAAACAAGGATAGAAAAAGACATAGTAATGTTTGAAGACAATATTTCACAGATTAATGATAAAAAGTTAACTGAATCTCAAGAAAAAACAGTAGAACTTGCAAAACAATATCATGAAGATACAAAATACTATCTAGATAAGGGTGATTTTTTTACAGCCTTTGGCTGTATCAATTATGCTCATGGATTACTTGATGCAATAATTAAATTCTAAGGTAAAAGTATCTTTATTTCATCATCAGTTTTAATCCCAAGTTTTTTTGCAGCATTTCCTTGATTTTGTGCAATTTCAAGTAAATTACTACTCCCAATTGTTGCAAGAAAATCACCTTTTTTTACAAGATCATATGTCATTACAAAAGGAATCTTCAACTGCTTATCACCAATAAAAGCCATTATTTTATTATCATAGCTTAAAACTTGATTTAAGCTAATGCTTTCAATATTTGTAATAATATTTCCAAAATTATCAATATAAATCACTTTTCCAGTAACTGCTTTATCTTTTATCTCGAATTTTCCAAAGTCCAAATCAACAAAATCAATAACAATTGGGCCAATTTGATCAAATGGTACACCGTTAAGTATATGTGTGGCCACGGGAGTGAAAATATCTCTCCCATGAAATGTATTAGAAATTGAATTTAACATAAGATCTGTGTTTACAATTTCATAAACATTAAAATCTCCTAGATATCTTGCAGTAGGTATCAAAAGACCATTATCTGGACCTACCAGTATCTGAGTTCTAGTTGCAACTACTATTCCTCGTCTAGTTGTACCAACTCCTGGATCAACAACTGCCACATGAACTGTTCCTACAGGAAAATATGGAACAGAGTTTCGTAGAACAAATGCTCCCTCTCTGATATTATGAGGTGTTATATCATGTGTTATATCAACAGTTTTAGCATCTGTCATTGAATGCGCAACTCCTTTCATTTGCGGCACATAGCTGCTTTTACTGCCGAAATCCGAAAGGAATGTTATCATTTTCATCAAATGCTCTCCTCGAATTACCAAAATATTGAATCTACTATTTAATATCGCCAGTTATCCTAGTGATTTTTATAAATTTTTTAGCAAAAGTATTTATGTTAGTAGTTCACATATTGTATAGGTTGGATTTTCATGAAGACAAGGTACAACAAAAATGATATGGAGATTCTAGCCGGAGTTTGGGATAGGACCCATGATAAGTCTTTGATATGCCCCCAATGCGGGCACAATCTTGTAATAGTACAGGTTGAACCGATACACGACGCTGAAAACGCCTATATCCCTTATGATACGATAATTGAATGCACTTCATGTGATTTTAAAATAAGAGCAGAATCATTTTCAATACTAGGTAGTGTTAAAAGTTTTGATCTAAAGAATATTGAGATAGCTAGCTGGTCCCCAAGCGGAAGTAGAGTTATTTCTCGCTATGAACATGTACTTGACTATGACCTACTTAAGAAACTGAAAGAATCAGAGGAGCTTACAGAGTTTCTTATCGTAAATAAACAAGTCATACAAGTAATAGGATAAAACAAAATTTTCTTGTGATAATACAAATATGGCATATTTGCTCACAATATTTAAATATTAGAAGAAAGAGAACTCTTAATTAGGGAGTATTCTATGAAAAAGAAGACAGGCAAAAAACCAAAGAAAAACATTCCTAAGCGGATATACATAACATGGGTCAACGTAGTTGAGTCTTACTCATAAGCTCGGTAGTCTTTTCTATCGTTTTTTAAGAATTTGATTACATCTTCTCTCATTTCTTCAGGGTAACCATTTGGAAAATCTATGCATCCCGCACAAATGCTGGAACCTATCGCCTTTTTTAACAAATCAATTGTTGTATAAGCTAAAGAGTCAGCTCCAATTTCTTTTCCTATTTCATCCCAGGATTTTACTCTTCCGTCTTGATCTCTAGCGATAAACTCCTTTTTACTACGCATGTCAATACCGAGATAACAAGGAGCAATTAAAGGTGGACAACCAATCCTAACGTGAACTTCTTTAGCACCCGCACCCTTTAAGCCTCTTATCAATTTTCTAATATTAGTACCACGAACAATAGAATCATCAATCAAAACAACTCTTTTACCATCTAAAACAGATCTTAAATAAGAAAGACCTTCTTCAACAACCCGGTCTCTGCTTTCCTGAGTCTGTTGAATAAAACTACGTTCGTCCTTATCTTTCATTATACCCTCATCTATCGGTATACCTGATTCTCTAGCATAACCAGTAGCATAATGACGCCCTGATTCTGGGACTGGTATTACGACATCTGCATCGATAGGATACTCTTTTGCTAGTAGGCGACCTAATTCAGAACGGCAATTATGAACAGAACGGCCATTTATTCTAGAATCAGGTTTTGCAAAATAAACAAACTCAAACATACATGGTTTTGGTTGTTTTTTGATAAGTTGTTTTTCATAAACGTTTCCCTTGGAATCAATTATTACAACTGATCCACCTGGAATATCCTTTACATATTCGAAGTTGATTTTCTTAAAAACACGTGTTTCAGATGTAATGCAATACAATCCATCAGATTTACCCAATACCAGAGGGTGTATTTTGTAAGGATCAGCCATTGCAAAAATATAGGGATTTTCTCCTGAATCTGCAAGAAATAATGCAGAATAGCTTCCTTTTAATAAATGCATAAGTTCTTTACAAGATTTAAATATCAAATCAGGTGAGAGTTCTTTTTTATAAAGTCTATCTGCCATTGGCAATAATAGGCTTTGAATGTCGCATTCAGTTCTGGGAGTTCGTTTTGTTTTTTTATTAACATCTAGAAAATTGTAAATATTTCCATTATGAGCTACAGCAAGAAATGGATTTACTAGATATTCAGGTTGTGCATTCTGTTTCAAAGATTTTGCATTATCCATCCCTGCAGTTGAATATCTTGTATGACCAATACCAACATTTCCAGGAATATCTATTTTTCTTTCCTCGTTAAAAATCTCTCTAACAAGACCAGGTTCTTTTGTTACATGGATGTTTCCATCATAAATTAGCATACCCGCTGAGGTTTGACCTCTATGCTGGACAGAAAATAAGCTGTGATAAATAAGGCGAGATACTGGTTTTCCCCCGATAATACCAACGATACCACACATGGTAATTGAGGGAATAAACAGGCATTATTTAAATGACACTGATATTAGTCTAACAACAAGGCTCTTTCACAAAGGTAGAGATGAACACCTGTATGATTTCTACACATGTTGATTACCGTTTCTGGATCTTTTGGAGCATGTTCCTTTCCTAATTCAATTAAAAAGGCAAGAATATTATGTTCTCCATAAAGCCAATCTTCTGAAGCACCTGTACAACCACCAATAAGCCGCCAATAAACTGGCCAGTTTCTTTTACCAAAGTTAGGATATTTGTTTATCTTTGAAATGTTTTCACCAATTGAAAAAAAGAGATCTTCATCTTTAGTTGGTAGGTTAGAATAAGCCCAAGGGTAAGCAATATATGGGTAATATGTATGATAAGAAACTGAAATACTAATATTATGAGTTTCTACAAAATTTTTAATTGCTTTTGTTTCATTTTCAGAGAAAGGTTTTATGCCACCATAATTAGCTTTTGAATCTCTTAAGTCATTTCCAGCAAGAAAAAAGTAGTAAAAAGGAAATAGAAATTTTAAATACCATTTATATCCAAAATTTCTGTTCAAGTTTACCCCGTAGGAAGTTATTTTTTTTCTGAATCCAAATATTCCATAGTTTGGTACACAGTTCTTACGCGTATTTGCTTCAACGCCATCTGGATTTGCCATAGAAATTAAAAAAATTTGAGAATTGTTTATGACTTCTCTAACTCTATCTTCAGAAGGATCTTCATCTATCAGTCCATCTTCATCATTATCAAATCCATCGATTGGATCTTCATTAATTTGTCCATCGTCATCATTATCAGTATTTTCTTTACTGTAATTTCCAACCATGTATTTGATAAAATATATTAAAATTTCAAAGGCTGGTTTTTCATTTCCATGAAGAGCACCAAACAAAAGAACTCCTGGTTCATCTTCATCTATAGTAACATTATCCGATAATTTTACTACCCATATGTCTCTTCCTTGATAGGTTTTCCCATAAGATGTTACTGACATAATTTCTGAATGATTTTCTTGTAACTCAAAAAGAAGGTTTGTCATGTTTTGATAACTATAATATTCATATATTTCTTCAGTTGACTTGATGATTTCATCAACTGGATTTTCTTTTAGTTGATTTCCTTTTACAGTTAATAGGGAACTTTGAAGCAAGAATAATACTATGATTGATGTGATTAATTTCTTTGACATCAACATTATTTTTTACTTTATTAATATAAAAATTTTATAGTACAAGCATATCCTAAACTCAAATAAGATCCATTTGGATTTAAAACTGATATCATTTTAATAATAATGATAGAAAAAGAAAAAAAGTAAGTTTTAGGAAAATTAAACTATCTACTGATATCAACGTATGTATATGCAATGTATTTTACATTGCAAATCATTTCAGGTATGATTCCAATAATACAATAAGATCCTGGTCTAACTTGACGGCGAAATATTAATGGCATAAAGTTAAATATTTTCCCTTTTTGATTCCATGTATGGTTCCAAAAAATAGTTTCACCAGCAGAAATATTGATCTTAGTAACTGTTTGGTGGAAGGATTTTCCATCTGACCATTGATAACGTTTAAACCAAGATTTTAGAACTATAAAATCATGAGTTTTCGTGTCTGGAGTTGTAATTGTAATATTTTCACCTCCAGTGTTTGTTAATTTAAACGAAATATTTACTGGTTCTCTAAGCTTGTACTCTTTTTTATCTGTTATTATTTCAAATGTAATATTATCAAAAGTTGAACTGTGTTTAGTTAATTGTTTCCTTAACAAAATGTCTGTTTTGTTTGTACTTATCGCAGATGATAATGTTACTGCGGTTAGCATGAATACAACAAATATACATATGGTTACAATTTTTTTATTCATTTTATTTCCTCTTTCTTCAATATTTTTATTTATAGGTTTTTTAATATATAAAGTTTATAGTACAATTACCTTTTTCTTCTACACTTTAATTTACGGAGTTTTTAGTATATAAAGATTTTATTACAATCATCCTCATCAAATTGTTATAAAATAGTGTTATTTAAATACTAATAAAAAATAATATATGATGGAATAAAACTCAGAAAGATTTCATTTTAACATTATTATATGTCTTCCCATTCCTTGAGAACAGATTGCCATTTGTACTCTTTTATTCCCTCGATTGATTCTATTTTTCGTATTATTTTCTCGTATCCTTTCACAAGTGTTCTTGTTCTAATCTTTATTATAAAATCATAATCGCCTGCAACAGCTGCGACTCTATTTACCCCACTAATATTCCAAAGTTTTCTCATTGTTTCTTCAACTGGATGTCCTGGTTTAATTTTAATGAAAATATAGGCTTTTACCAGAGTTAAGGCAAATGAAATTATACCTAGTATAATTAGAATTATCCCAATGATCTTTATTAACAACCATACTGGGTCAACCGAGAACAATGGTATTATACCAAGAGACGCAAGTATAATTGTTACAGGTATTATAAAAATGATAATTGAAGAACGCACCGCTTGAGTGATACTTGCCTTTCCAATACCTAAAGCACGAATATAGAATACAAATGCGAAAAACGTAATTGCCATTGTCAAGGATACCCACCAGAAGTGATCGAAAGATGCGTTAATTCCTGCAATTATATTATTTGAATTTGTGATAAAGTCAAAGATTGTAATCATAATTAAAGTGAAAACACACGCAAAGACTACATTCCAGAATCTAATGTTAATAGAATCATTAGGTTTTTTATCAATTTTTAAAAGTTTGAGTTTCCTTTGGTAAATTGAAAAAATAGTCCAAGCAGGAATATATAACAAAAATACTATTGCAAGTGCTGTAATACTTATGCTGCCTCCAAGGCTTATTGATCCAAGTATAGCTCCAAAAGTTACTATAACTGCGGACTGTACTTCAACAATTGTTGGAACATTTTTCTCTACAATAGACTCAATGAACAAAAGATATATTATTACTATCTGAGAAAACGGTAGTACTACTGAAGGATCTTCCAGTATTGAAAGAAGCAAAAAATAGCCAAGAGTGAGCAGGCTATTTCCAAAACCAGCAAAAAGATGGTATTTTAATTCTTCTTTTCTAAATAGTCTCAATCTATTAAAAGAAGGATCTATTATTTTCCCACCAATGCTTTTTCCTTTTATAGGGATGGATAGAAAAAGTGCAATTAATAAGGTTATAAATGTTCCAACTAGAAAACAAGCTATTCCAAAAGCATAAGGATTTTGAATAAATTTTACACGAATAATTGTGTCTATTCCTACAACTAATGAAGCAATTATTGAAGAAGTAAGTGCCAATGCATAAAATAGGTATTTTCTTCTTATTTTCATAATGCTATTTCTTTCTCAATAACTTGAGTTGTTGTCTTTTTAATACCATCAACCATATGAATTTTATCTGTTACTTTTAAAAGATTTTCTAAGCTTTTAACTTGTACTCTGACGACTATATCGTAATCCCCTGCTACTACTGAAATTTTTGCTATATTTTTGATTTTTCTCATTTCTTTTATAGCTTTATCTGAATTGCCTGGTCGTATTGATATTAGGATGTATGCGCTTATCATATAATTCACCTTATTTGAGAGCCCGAACTGTGACGTATATATAAATTTAACTATTATTTAGTTATTTTTATAGGAGGGAAATAAGGAAAGATTTAAATCTTAAGATATGCATTCCTGTCGCGGAGGTAAAAATTATGGCCTTTACGCATGAAGGATGGACTTTATATACACGAAATGTAAAACTCAAAGGCGGGAGAAATCAAACAATTTATTTCTTTAGTAAAAGAACACCTAAGAGTGGAACACCTTGTGATAAACCAGCCAACTACTCTGTTGGAGTTAACAAGAGAACAGGTCTTCCGTATTTGAAAAAGAAGTAAAGAAGATTTATTTCTTCACTTCTTTCTTTTTTTTATTTTGTTAGTTAGAAGTAGAATGATAAAATCTTAATTACTATACTACGTATTTTGTTGATCCAATCATTGTGTTTTGATAGATCATAAGGACGTCATATGCTCCAGGATTTGAGCAAGATATAGCAATGGTATCTCCGCTAGCTAGGTTAATACCAGGATTTAATATTCCATTACAAACAAAATCACCACTACCATCATATACTTTTATAGTTACATCATCTTTTATTATTGGACCATATTGTATACCTATTATTGTAATTTGATTATCGCTTTGTCTCATCATTACCATAGGGTTAATATGTGAATTAGAATCACTAGTCGCTTGAATATTTATATGTAAAACTGTGGCAATCATTATTGAAATAGTTACCATTAATATAACACCGGTTACTGAAGTAACTGCCCGTTTATTGTATATAACTGACCTCAGACTCCTAATCATTTCGCCGCCTCTAGGGTTTAAAGTTTGTAAACCAGTTTCCTCAACACACTCTATGTTATACTCTGTTAATAATGTTATTTAAATATTTCTATAAATTGGGGGTTTTTCTTAATAAAATAGACTAAAATATCGAAATATTCAATTTTATTCGTATCCACCAATTTTCAAACTCGGATCTCCAAATAGTTCCCACTGTTGAACCATTTTTACATCCATCTTAGTGTCGTCACCTAGGAATCTATGCAAATAACCAGTAAGTGAATCTCCATGATTTTCACCAAGTATATCCTTACCATCCATTCCATATAACTTCAGAAAGTTAAGTTCAAGCCATCCATCAAGGATTTCTAAATAATCTGGTATTGTATTGTTATCAATATCCCCATCACCATGTGTACCAAGACCAGTATTAGCAATTGTTGCAATAGTTCCTCCACCTGGTTCGCTTGTTAGCCACCAAGCCCAACAGTTTGGATACCATGTTGTCGGATACCAAAATCCTCCGACCTTAGGTTTAGTAAGGAAATAACGCAAACCTTCTTCGCGTATACCTTTGAGTATGTTCCTCATAGTAACGTCAAACTGTCCATTATGACAACCGCCAACTACTCCAATAGGCAATTTTTCTTTATTTTTAAGATATTTCATATCTTTACATTCGTATCCTGCTGTCCATTTTGTTCCATTCGGAGGATAGTGTGTATTCCAGGTGCTAATACTACCATGACCGCAGAAATAAGCAAATCCACCACCGGCATTCATAGCATTGTTTACTGTTATTCTATTGATGTCTTGTCCTTCCCCAGCATATACTCTAACAGGGTTAAAATCAGGCATCAATCTTACAGCTTCTTCAGATATTAGTTCACCCTCATTATAATGGGCAGTATCATTATAGGAATCTCCAGCTACAAGAATTAAATTATTAAACCAATCCTCATCAGCACATTTATCCTTTTCATAATTAATTATTTTGTCAACCATAATTTTGACTTCACGGATATCCCTACAGCCAAGACGTCCTAAATAAACATCAGGATACAAATCCATTTCTTCCTTAAATGACTCATTCCATAAGGAAAAAACATTGTCATCATTAGAGTCCCAACTTGAAAAACCTCCTTCACTATCGTAAATATCCGCGTAATACAAATCACTGATAAACGATTGCTCTGGATATTCCTGTTCTTCCAAAGGAATAACACGACTATATCTTACAGGTATATTCCATTTAAAGGTTTGACCTTTTATTCCTCCTACAAGTAGCACATATTTGACGCCGGCTTTTTCAATTGCTTCTTTGATAAACAATTTAATCTTTTCAGCTTTATCTCGTCCTTCCCAGATTCGACTGTAAACATAACCTAATGAAATTAGTTTTGTTCTAACTCCAAACCTATTCTTATGACAGACAAGTGGTTTTAGGTGTTTATTGAAATTTGCAGGGGCAAGTATCAAAAGATCATAAA
>JAGMDE010000087.1 GCA_023128855.1 Thermoplasmatales archaeon
TTGGTATAGAAAACATTTCTACAAGACCTTTGAAGCCTTCAGCCCATCTCGGTGTTTTAATATATGTCGGTGGATTATCAGGGTTTGATGAAGGTGTTTCAAAATTACATAAAACGTGGTCTTTAGAAACAGTTTTTAAAGATTCTTGCAAGGTGTTTTCATCTTTTTCTAAAACCCATCCTTTAATTATAAATGTAGAATTTGTTTTAACAAAATTCTTTGAAACTTCTTTACGAACTCTTTCAAGATTTATCTCTTCTCTTAGAGCAAGTAACTCATCTAGTTGTTCTTTAGCAAAAACACGAAGCTCCGAGACAATTTTTTTCTTTTCTTTACGAATTTCTTTCTTCTCACTATCAAGTGATTTTAAAAGTTCTTTTGGTTTCCCTTTTAAATTTTCCAAATCAAACTCAATGATTTTTTCCCGACATATTTTCTCTAGTTTATCTTTCTCTGATATATGTGCAGCTATTAAAACAGCCCATTCAACTTTTTTTCCGCTACTAATTTGTTTAGAATAAAAAACTGTTTTTTCAAGACTCTCAATTTCTTTTTTAAGAATATCCAGATCAGATGTTTTACCAGCTTTCACAGTTATATACTCTGATTCACCAAGATCTGAAACGTTTAATTCAAAATCTTTAAGATAATTTAATTGTTCAAAATCTTCCTCAATTACTTCAATCATCTCGTCTAACTCTTGAAGTTTTTCTTCACGTTCCAAAATGTTCTTTTCTATTTCATCTAGAATGCCTTCAGCATATGAGTAGAGGTCGTCAAGTGAATGATCATCAACTGTTTTTATCTCAGGAAGTTCTGGATTTAAAAAGGCTTTAATTCCAGACTTCTTTTTTTTAATTTTGTTTAAAATACCTATCAATCTAGAAAGTCTTAATTCGTAAGTAACACATGTTTCAGAATCTGGATGGGTTGTAGCTTTTTCAGCATCTTCTAAGGTTTTAGGTTCATCTTTAGAGATATCAATAATCTCCATTGTACCATTTTCATGGAGATTTTTTATTACATCCTCTATATAAGTCTGATGTACAATTATTGAAGCTTTTTTCATTGGCGCTGGAAACAATATGGTTTATTCCCCCGATTCAATCTCCTTTAAGATTGCATCCACAGCTTTTGATATGTTTTTATCTGCTGTTTCTTTAATTTGAGAAATTTCTTTTTTACTGTCCGATTTAATTTTTTGGATGTCTTTTTTTGCTGTTTCTTGAGCCTTTTCTTCTAGTTTTTTGACTTGTGTTTGAGCATTTGTTAAAATTTTTTGTTTTTCTTTTTCTGCATCTTTATTTGCTTTTTCGATTAGTTTCTCTACATCTATTTTAGCTTTCTCAATCGATTGAATAGCGTTCTTTTCAGCGTTCTTTATATCCTCAATAGATTTAGATGCCATTTGTTACCCCTATTAATAACATATTTATTAGCGTTTTTATAAGAAAATTACATGCCCCAAAACTTATCTGTTTTTCTTTTTATCTCAAAAATTTTATTTAAGACATCTTTTTCATCAATGTTTAATACATCCATCTCACGAAGTTTTTTAGCATCACTAGCTGGAAGATCGGTGTAAAGAATATCTTCACCTTTGATTTGTCTACCAACAGTTACACCCTCAATTGAAATTGCAACTTCCTGACCTTGAATAGCCTCTTCAACAGGTTTATTTTCAGATTGAATACCTTTAATTGATCCAACTACTCTACCATCATCTTTCATCAATTTTAATCCAGTTTTTATCCTACCGCTTAATACTCTAACACCAATTACTGCGGGATGACTAACTCTGAAAACATATTCTGGTAAAAATTTGACCATACCCGGATGAATAAAATCTTGTCTTCGTTCTCTTTCAATTTCTGCTTTTTTTATCTCAATCCATTCATCATAGTTTTCCATTATTGTATAAATTACATCTTCGTTAAACACTGTTACATTTGTGTTAGCCAATTCCTCTTTTGCTTCAGGTAATATTTTAATATTAAATGCAAAAATAAGTTTGTTTAAAGGATCAAGAGTTGCATCAGCTTCTACAATCTCTCTCTTAGATACACCGCCAATTTCTGCTTTCCTAATTTTAATACCTTTATCCCGTGATTCTTTAATTAATGCCTCAAGTGATCCAATAGTATCTGCTTTGATAATAATGCCTTGCTCATCCAATTCAAAATCAACCTTTGTTTGACTTTTAATTTCTTTAATGACATCCTCAAGATTATCTTTAGCTATTCTTATCGGGGCTCCAGGGACAACGTTTTCTAAATCAGGTGAAGAAATCTTGACCCCACATGCAGCATGAACCTCAGAAACACGATCAAAACGTTCCCTAGGATCACGAATCTCGTCAAGAGGTTTAGGTTTAAGAAGAGCTTTGATTCTTGTAACAACAGGCTCACTATTTGTTCCAATTACAATCTTATCATCATTTCTGATTGTACCATTATAAATAATTGCATCAATAGTAGTTCCAAGACCAACTTCTTCTTTAACTTCAAGAACACTCCCTTTAGCAGGACCGCTTTCAATGTGAAGTTGATCCTCAAGGAATCTCTGTGCAAGACCAACAAGAATCATTAAAAGTTCAGGAATACCTTCACCTGTTTTTGCAGAAATAGGAATAATTCCAATAGTTTTTCGGAAATCAGAGATATTGAAATAAAGGTCAGAATTTAATTTCTGCTCAGAAATCGTTCCAATCATCTGATAGAGTTTTTCCTTAAATATAGTTTTTACATTAGGTCTTTGCTCTTCAATACGTTTTTTTGCAACATTATTACTTTTTTGCCATCCACTAATTGAATCAATTTTATTTGCAGCAATTATGAAGGGCGTTTTGTATTGTTTTAAAATTTTGATCGATTCATATGTTTGAGGCTTAAAACCATCATTGATATCAACGACAAGTACAGCCAAATCAGCAAGTGATCCACCTCTTGCCCTAAGTGTTGTGAATGCATGATGCCCAGGGGTATCAATGAAAAGTAAACCCGGTAGAGAAAATTTTTTTCTTTTTAAAAGATCTCCACAAACTTTGTAAATTGCATCAATAGGAACTTCAGTTGCACCAATATGTTGAGTTATAGCTCCAGATTCCCTAGAAACAACAGCAGTTCCTCTAATAAAATCAAGTAAAGAAGTCTTACCATGATCAACATGACCTAGTACGCTGACAATAGGTTGTCTGATATATTTTGAACCGCCCGACATATTACTCGCCTGGCGTTGTTAATATAGCACCCTTTTTAACTTTTATGAAAGCAAATAAGCATCTAATGATTAAATCTATAAACATTATTTTCTCTTTTACAAAACACAAGATATCCGAGTTTGCTTTTCTTTTCAGCATAATCAGGATTTCTTGTTATGATTTTCCCAGCATCACTTAGGATTGTATATCTCCACACGATCATTTTCAAACCTCTTATGAAATCGTGTGAGCTAATTTTTCATTTATATTGGTAAAATTAGGGTGATTGAAAGTATTATTTAAAAAAATCGAGTTTTCTTTTTTCGATCAGGTTTTTGTAAAATGCTAATAATTCCTTGTCCTGTTTTTTCCAGTCCATTGGCCATCTTGCTTGCAGATCCCCATAAGCCGAGAATCCCCATACCGACTTGTTTTGTGAGATACCAATTTCTGTCCCATAATAAATTATTACTGGTTGATCTATTGAAAACTGAATCTCAGCTGCTTGTTTTAGTTTCTCTTTGTCATCACTACATTCAAACATGAAACGATCCATGTCATGGTTGTCAAGGAATGATGGTAAAAGATAATTGCTGGGAAACTGTTTATAATGATGATTTATTTTATCATAAAATTCTTTTTTTGAAAGTTTTCCTCTAGCAATATAATCTCTTATCAATTCTTGAAATCTAAAATCTAAAACACCATCAAGTTCTCCAACATATTCTAATAACATCTGATCTGAAGAAGCACCTGATATCCATTTCAGAAATTTGTGTTTGATGTTTATTGTTTTTAGTTCATTGAATTTGATACCTTTCATCCAAGCTTCCCCAATCAATACAACATCAGGAAACATGTTTTTTATTTCATCTTTGAACAGTTTCCAAAAATGATGTGATGGGCCTATGACATGATCAAGTCTATAGCCATCGAACCCAAGACTAAGCCAGTGTTTAGCTACATTTATAATATAATTCCGAGCGTTTGGATAATTAAGATTAATTTTTGGAAGTTGTTTGATACTTAGAAAACAAAGATAATGATTTGGCCATTTGGTAAAATAAAACCATTTTCTGTAATCACTGTTTTTATTGCTTTGTGCTTCTTTGAAATAAGGATGTTGATCTGAACAATGATTAGGTACAAAATCAACTATTATACGCATATCATTTTTGTGAACTGTTTCTATCAATTTTTTTATATCATCAATTGTACCAAAATGTGGGTCAACTTGAAAAAAATCAGTTATATGATAACCATGATATTCACTTGACTTGTAAAAAGGTGAAATCCAAATCGTGTTAATACCAAGATCAAGAAGATAAGGAATTTTTTCAGTTATTCCTTTGATTTTCCCTCCTAAGAATTCTGGCTTCTCCCAATTTTTTGTGGATGTAAATCCTGCGAATCTATCAATTAATATATGATAAATTATAGCATTTTTAAACCAGTCAGCACCATCCATAATAAAAAAGATAATGTTTTATGTGTTTTTTAATTATGTTTATTTGTGGATACTTTAAAAATAAAACTAGTGAAAAGTAAAGAGGATTTAGAACAGACAATAAATATTCGCAAAGAGGTTTTTGTTAAGGAACAAAATGTTCCATTAGATATAGAAGTCGATAGGCGGGATCCAGAATCTGAACATTTTATAGCTTTTTTAGACAACGAGCCAATTGGATGTGCACGAATAAGAACCAATAAAAACTATGCAAGGCTTGAAAGAATTGCAATACTAAAAAAACATAGGTGCAAGGGATTTGGAACAGAGCTAACAAAGTTTTTAATTGATTATTGCAGAAAACAAAACTATGGTGAGATTGTTATACATTCACAAAACTATGTAATTGATTTTTATAAGAAATTAGGGTTCAAAACTAGAGGAGATACATTTCTTGAGGCTGATATTGAGCATAAAGAAATGTACTTAGACATCAGCTAATTTTGAAGCAAATAGCTTTCTAATGTAAAGTTTACCCCAAGTAAATGATATTATCGAACCTGCTAAGTTAGCAATTACAATGGACCACCATATTCCAATAAGTCCTGCATTCAGGACAAATGTTGATACCGATACAAGAATTATTGTAAGAACTATTGTTCTTAACAGCGTTGCGATAAGAGCATATGTCCCTTTTCCAGTCCCTTGAAACATCGCAGAAGATGCAATTCCAAAAGCAGATCCTGGGTAAAATACACAAGTAATCTGTAAAAATAATACCAAACCACTTCTGATAATAATATCTTCAGGTCTTGTTGTAAAAATGATAGCTATCAGTGGGGCTATCAAAAATATAATTATTGCAAGTAACACCTCAACGATAAAACCTGTTTTTGCAGCATACATATAAGCCGTGTTTAATTTATCATAGGCTCGTGCTCCAAAAGCAGCACCTGCAACAGATGTTACTGCAGTTGCCATTCCAAGCAGTGGTAGTACTGCAACCATAACTATTCTCCAGCCAACAGTATATATTGCAATTTCATTCTTACCACCACCCTCGATGTTAATAATCACTATAATTGCAAGCATAGTAATAGCCATTGATAACTGTTGAACTGCAGCAGGTAAACCTACCCTAAAAATATCCTTGAGGACGTCTTTTTTAAATTTGAAATCACTAAATTTGAAACTAACATAAGTGTCTTTTCTAACGAATAACCAGAAAATCATTATAATAGCAGTAATAGCCATTGATAATACTGTAGCATAAGCAGCTCCTGTAACTCCCATCCCAAATGTGAATATAAAAAACGGATCAAGTATCAAATTAAGAACTGCACCAAACAGCATAGCATACATAGCTCTATTTGCATCTCCCTCAGCTCGTAGAATTGCTAATGCGCTATTTATAAAAAATATGAAAACACTACCAGCAAAAATGACTACCCCATAAGATATAGCCATGCTTACTGTTTCTTCAGTGCTGATTGAGTGAAATATTGTTTCAGAAAAAATAAGTAATACAACTGTAAAAACAAGCGCGACAATTAATGAAATAATAATAGAATGGATTGCAACATTATCAGCTCCTTTTTTATCTTCAGCACCAATGCGCCTTGATATAGCAGCTCCACCACCCAAACCAAGACCTACTGCAATTGAAATAAGCATCATATAAAATGGCCAAACATATCCAACTGCTGCAAGGGCACCAGTACCAACTTCAACAACAGTATTTGAAGTAAAGAATTCTTGACCAAAACCAGAGACCCAAAGAGCATCAACAAAATTATATATGGTTGTTGCAGACATTGCTATTATCATTGGTACAGCTAGTTTGATTACTGCCTTTTTTGGCTCTCCAAGTAATGTTTCAACACCCTTGGTTTTTGAATTATTAGAAGAAATATTTTTTCCCACGAGCGTTGACAATAAAAGGCTTTATTTCAACTTTGTGTTATGATAAAACAAAAAACTGCGTCCATATCCTTTAAATATAACTTCTCCATTCCGACTTTTAATGGCTCTTTGGCAAGGTGAATCAAGAAGAAGCAATACAGGACGAAGAATACGTTATGCACGCGGCAAAAAAAAGTTTGAAATAGGTCGAGAAAGACATCTTACCACAATCGGCCCTACAACACTCAAAAAAGTTCGAACAATGGGAGATAATAGGAAAACTAGAGCTAAAACAATAGACGTTGCTTATGTTGTTGATCCGAATAATAAAAAGACAACTAAAACAGAAATCGTTTCTGTTGTTGAAAACAAGGCTAACATTCACTACGTACGAAGAAACATAATAAACAAAGGTGCAATTATTGAAACAAAGCTGGGTAAAGCACAAGTTACTTCCAGACCTGGTCAAAGCGGCACTATAAATGCTGTATTAATTTCTAAATAAATTGTTGTGATAAAGTATGGTCTCCAGAGAAGAAGACAAATACGTTGTTTGGCCAATATATTTTGATAAATCAGTTTCAAGACTTTCAGGTAGAAAGGTTTCTAAAAAAAATGCTGTGGATAAACCTGATATAGAATCTATTTCAAAAGCAGCAAAATCCTTGGGACTTAACCCTGTTTTAGAAAAAAATGTGTCTTATCCTTCCAAACATTGGAAAAAAGAAGGCAGAATTTTAATAGACAAGAATGACTCAAAAAGTAAGCTTTTAAGACAAATTGCTAATCGTTTATAGTGCATTTTATGGACAATGTTAACGTAATAAATGTTTTTAAGCAATAAACTTAAATTTTAAAGTTTTGGCATTAATACTAATTTTTCATGTTATCATGTCACATGTTTTCAATTCAATAAATATTGCTAAATTATGTCTAGCATATTTACTACAATTATAATGAAAGACATTATTTATCATACTTCATACGTAGATCGTTGAAAAAGTTGCTTTTCAGGTCTTTCTCCTTATGATATATATTACATTATCTAGAATATCTGTGTAAAAAAATTAGTTTTCTCCTGTAAAAACCGAAAAAATGCTTTGGATACAGAAAAATCAACGAAAAATAGGGCTTTTCAGGCAAAAAAGTGCCTTTCTAAGATAGCAAAAAAATCCAACAATTTTTTACGTTCTAAAAATTAACAAAAATGAACCGATTTTGTAATTTTCAAAAAATTTTTGGTTTTTTTGCCACATCATATTGTTAGATAATGTATAGCACACGATAATCTTATAAATCAAAACTCGCTTAAAATATGTGGATGGATGCAGAATCTGTTAGAGCAGCAATTTATACTAGAGTATCAACAGAGGATCAAGCTAAAGAAGGATTTTCTCTAGATGCACAGCTTGACAAACTTAGAGCTTATTGCAAAGCTAGAGATTGGACTATAGCAGAAGAATATATTGATGATGGATACTCTGGGAGGACTGTGAAACGTCCTGCTTACAGTAGAATGATGGAAGAACTGGAAAAATGGAACTTACTTCTAGTTCTTAAAATGGACAGAATCCACAGAAATTCAAAAAACTTCATGCTCATGATGGAATTTCTTAATAAAAATGAAAAAGAATTTGTCTCTATGAACGAATCTTTTGATACTTCTACTGCAATGGGCCGTTTTGTTATGAACATTCTTCAACTTGTAGCACAATTAGAATCTGAGCAGATCGGGGAACGTGTCTATGATGGAATGGAACAAAAAGCAAAAACAGCAGGCGGCGTGCTAGGTTTTAACATACCATATGGTTATGATTATTCTAACAGAAAATTAAATATCATTGATGATGAAGCAAGAGTTGTAAAAGATATTTACTCTTGGTACAAGG
>JAGMDE010000088.1 GCA_023128855.1 Thermoplasmatales archaeon
TCGATCGCCTTGAACGGTGTGTAATTCATTATACAACTCTAGAAGGAATTGTCCCATTCTGCTCCTACAATGGTCTTGGCATTGGCGAAAAAATACGTGAGAAACATTCTATGACTATTGCTGAATGGGAAAAGAAAACAGGAAGAAAAATCAAGGACGATCTAAGAAAAGATGTCCCATTGACTTAAAAGCAATTTTATTTTAACTTTGACTAAAAAAACTGTTATTAGTCAAAATAAGTAGATTTTCAATTAATCCATCTGTTTCAGTTTCGTCAGACTCTAAAGGATTTTTATCAAAAACGAACTTTTTCATGGTTCCAGGATTATTAATTTCTTTCTCTACTAAAGTTATATACGCCTTATACGCTAGAGGAGCATAAGCTTGGTTATATAAACAATTATAATACTCATCAAACCAGATGGGTTTGTCATTTAACTCATATAAGAATTTTAAATATTTCAACGCCTCTTCGTAATTTTCTAATGATAAATATGAGAAAGCAAGTATATGGAAAAGGTTAACATATTTAGTAAATGGGCCACGGGAAATGTAAAATGAATATGTAGTAAGATCACCTGTTAGTGTTTTAAGAAGATTTTGAATTAAATTGTTAATCTCCTCTTTCAATTATAACAATACAATTTCCATTTATTAATTTACTCTAATGAAAATTTTAGGATTTGTATGGAATCAAACATAAAAACTTCATGGTTTCTTTTCCAGTATTTGCGAATTGATGCCATTCCATAGATGGTATAAAAAATACATCACCTTGTTTAACAGGTTTTTCACTATTTTTATCTCTTCTAACCCCTTCTCCTTCCAATAGGAAAACTTCATGCTCCCAGTCATGTTGATGTAATGGTGAATGACCCCCCGGCTTTATTTCAAAAAGTCTCATAGCAAAATTTTCAGCTCCATCTTTTTTTGAGATCAGCCATCTTATTTTCAAATCTTTAATTCCTTCTTCATCTGGTTCTTCTAACTCTACATCTGTATAATGTACGTGCTTCACAAAATCACCATCATATTAATTTGCAGATGAATAGTCTTACAACATAAAAGATTAATCTTGTCATTCTATTCGCCATACGAATGAAAATTTTGTCATGGAATGTTAACGGAATAAGAGCTGCAGATAAAAAAGGACTATTTGAATGGTTTAAAACCGAATCTCCAGATATTCTCTGTTTACAAGAGATAAAAGCTCTGCCAGAACAAGTACCGCCGTATCTTAGGAACACACCTGGTTACAATATCTTTTATAATTCGGCAGAAAGAAAGGGATATAGTGGAGTTGCGACATTTTCTAAAGAAAAACCCATTGATGTGAAAAAAGGATTTGGAATTGAAAAGTTTGATGTCGAGGGTAGGGTCATTATAACTGAATTTCCATCATTCACATTATTTAATATCTATTACCCAAATGGTAAAAAGAACCAGGAGAGACTGGATTACAAACTAGATTTTTATGATACCTTCCTTGGTTATGCTGATAATCTAAAAGCCGAAGGGAAAAACATAGTGGTATGCGGTGATTTTAACACAGCTCATAAAGAAATTGACCTTTCTAGGCCCAAAGAAAATTCAAAGATTTCAGGATTCTTACCAGTTGAAAGGGCTTGGATAGACACGTTTATCGATCATGGATATGTAGATACATTTAGACATTTTAACAAAGAACCAAATCAATATAGCTGGTGGGATATGAAATCTGGAGCTCGTGAAAGAAATGTCGGTTGGAGAATCGACTACTTTTTCGTAAATAAAGAATTTTTGCCACATGTCAAAAAAGCATTTATTATGCAGGCTGTTATGGGCTCTGATCATTGTCCTATTGGAATTGAAATAGAGGAGTTTAAATGAAAGAATCACTAGATTTCGTCTATAAAGAACAAAAAGAACTCTCAACTCTTGGCGGTATTGCTGCCCTTCTTGGTTGGGATCAAATGACATACATGCCAAAATTAGGTGTAGTGGAAAGATCTGAACAAAGCGCGTTGATATCGAAATTAATTCATGAAAGAGTGATATCTGAAAAATTCTGGCAGCATATTCAAAATCTATCAACTAATCTTGATAATTTATCTGAAAATGATAAAGCTGTTGTTAAAAGACTTGAAGAAGATATTGAAAAATCACGAAAAATACCTTCTGAATTTATAGAAAGAATGTCAAAAACTACAACTCTTGCTTACCAAGCCTGGGAAGAAGCTCGAGGTAAAAATGATTATAATGTTTTTTCCTCTCATCTTGAAAAAATTATTGATCTTGAAAAAGAATATTGTGGTTATATCAACCTTCCAGGACATAAATATGACTCTCTTTTAGATGATTATGAAGAAGGGATGACCGTTGAGAAGTTAAAACATGAATTTTCATTTCTTAAAAAAGAATTGATTGAGATTCTTGAGAAGATTAAGTCAAGTCCAATTTATGAAAATCAAAAAGAAATCGATGTCAAACTAAGTGAGGAAAGTCATAGAAAGATATGTAATGTTGTTATTGAAAAAATGCAACTTCCAAAGGAAAAAGCAAGACTTGATGTTTCCACTCATCCTTTTACGACTTCAATGGGAAATGACGATGTTAGAATTACTACTAACTTTAGAAGAGGGGATCTTTTGTTTTCATTTTTTTCAACTGTTCATGAAGCAGGGCATGCTCTATATGAATTAAATATGCCTAGAGACGAATTTAAAAATACAGTTATTTCTGATTCACCTTCTTTAGGTCTTCATGAATCCCAATCTCGGTTTTGGGAAAATATGATCGGACGGAGTAAGCCATTTTGGAAATTGTTTTATCCATTTTTTAAAGAGGAATCAGCGCATCTATACAACAATGTAACATTTGATGAGTGGTACAGATATGTTAATCAGGTAAAGCCATCTATGATTAGAGTTGAGGCTGATGAACTTACATATTGTCTTCATGTGATACTTCGATTTGAACTTGAAGTGGGTTTAATGGAGGATAAATTTTCAGTTAATTCTTTACCTCAACTGTGGAATGAAAAAATGGATGAAATGCTAGGTATAACTCCAAAAAACGATGTTGAAGGTGTTTTGCAAGACATGCATTGGAGTGGTGGAAGTATTGGTTATTTCCCAACTTATGTGATAGGAACAATTTATGCAGCTCAGCTTTTCAAAAAACTATCGGAAGAAAATCCAAATATTAACTCAGAGATTGAAAATGGTGAGTTTGGAAATATTCTAATGTGGCTTAGAGAACACATTCACAAATATGGCCGTCTAATGGCTGCTGATGAAATAATTAAAAACACTTGTGGCGAAGGACTCAATTCTAAAATATTTGTAAATTATCTAAAAGATAAATATTCTTCTCTATATGAAGTATGATATCTAATATTATGTTTTAGGCGCCAAATTTTTCTAGACGTTTTGCATTTGCTAGAGCAAGAGGAATTAAGTCTTCTGCTGGGAAGCGTGGTCCAAGTCCTCCAGTTATGCATCTACGTTCTCCAAATTGGTCTACGTTGTCAGGCCTACAATATTTAGAATATAAGAGTACAGGGACCGGATGCCAACTATGAAATTTCATAAGTGATGGTGTAGAATGATCACCAGTTACTATTATTACATCAGGGTTTAAATCCAATAGTCTCGGTATTTCCCTGTCTGTTTCTTCAATTATTGATACTTTTTTATCAAAGTTACCATCCTCGCCATAACTGTCAGTTTTTTTTATATGCAAATAGAAGAAGTCATAATCATTCCATTTTTTTTCTAATGTATCAAATTCTTCTTTTATTGTTTGACCTGTTTCTAAAATATCCATCCCAATAAGTTTTGCAAGACCTCGGTACATTGGATAAGCAGCAATAGCTGCACATTTAAGACCAAAAGCCTCCTGCATTGATAGCCAATCAGGTTTTTCAGAAAAACCTCGTAATAGTATCATATTTGCTGGACGGTAATCTGCTAAAACATTATGTGTTTGATCTAAAAATTGACTAACCAATTCTACTGTATGAACAGCATCTGATGATAACGCTTGAGGTTTTAAGGGTTTTTTACCTATTTCTTGAGGATCAGTATCTATTAAACTTCCAGAAAGCCCATTGCCTCGTAACACTAGAAGCAGCCGATGTTCTTTTACAGTTTCAATAAAAACTTCCACATTTGGTAATTTAATACTTCTTAGAAGTTCACATAATTCTTTGTTTTTTTCAGTAGAGATCCGTCCTGCGCGTCTATCTAAAATACAATCATTTTCATCTATTGTACAAAAATTTCCTCTGGCTGCTACATCGCCTGGTTTCAGATCAAAATTTATTCCAAGTGCGGCTAAAACTCCTCGACCGACTTGATACTTGATAGGATTATAACCAAAAATACCAAGATGTCCTGGTCCGCTTCCGGGAGTAATGCCAGTTAGTACTGTTTGTTGCAAACCACAAACGCTTTGTTTTGCAAGCAAATCCAAATTGGGAGTATTTGCAGCCTCAAGTTCTGTAAAATTATCTGATTCTCTAGGGAGTCCACCAATACCATCCATGACTAACATAACAATTTTTGTTTCTGCAGGTTTTATAAGTTTTTGAATAAAATCTAAATCCATGTCGAACTCAACCTCTCTCTCCTTAAAACTCCATATTGTTTAAGATTTGACCTCAATAATTAATGTTTATTAATAAAGATTGTGATAGATGGTATAAACAATATAAGAAAAAAAATATTTTTTTACAAAATTCTAAAACCATATATACCACTTTTTATATGGACCTGTATATTAAAAGAGAATAAGTATGGTTAAAAAAACTGTTCACTGTCCAAATTGTGGAAAAATTGTTACTTGTTCTGGTGAACCGGGAGATGTTGTAAAAATTATTTGTTCTTCTTGTTTTTCAGAAGGAAAAGTCACATTTGAAAAAACAATTCTGTCCCTTAATGCTGCAATAGAAGTATCTGATTTGAAAAAAGTATATGGTGATCTAGTTGCAGTTAACAATATTTCTTTTACTGTCCAAAAAGGAGAAGTATTTGCTTTTCTTGGGCCTAATGGTGCAGGGAAAACAACAACTGTTGAAATGATTGAGTCAATACGGCAACCTACAACGGGTGATATTAAGATATTTGGTAAAGACATTAAAACCTCTTTTGATGGTATGAAAGAAAAAATCGGGATTCTTCCTCAAGAGTTTCATTCATTTGAAAAACTAACAGTTAAAGAAACTCTTGTGTATTTTTCTAAACTTTACAAAAAAAGAGCTGATATTGATAGTATCATAAATGCTATGGATCTCAAGGATGAGGAAAAAAAATATTATAAGGATCTTTCAGGCGGATTAAAACAACGAGTAGGCGTTGCGATTTCACTCGTTAATGACCCTGATATTGTTTTTCTTGATGAACCTACTACAGGTCTTGATCCAAAAGCCCGTCGTGAGGTTTGGGCGGTAATAGCAAATCTTCGTGATCGTGGAAAAACCGTGTTTCTTACAACTCATTATATGGAAGAAGCAGAATATTTAGCGGATCATATCGCAATTATTCATAAGGGTAAAATTATTGCCGAGGGCTCCCTTGATGAATTGATAAATAAATATGGTGATGAAAGTATTTTACGAATAAAAAACTGCAGTTCTAAAAACGCAGTGGATGTTTTAAAAGAAAATGGTTTTGAAGCAAAAACTGAAGGAAACAGTGATATCGCAGTAAGAATTGAGTTCAAAGAACGCGTACTTGAGGTTTTATCTATATTAAAACATGAGTGCATTGATTATGATAATATTGATATCCGTCGTTCAAACCTGGAAGAAATCTTTCTGAAAATCACTGGTGCTAAACTATCGGAGGCAGATGAATGAATTTTAGATTTATAGGTCATGATTTACTTGCAAATATCAAGGGATGGCTACGAAGTCCGGGTACTGTTTTTTGGACGGTTTTATTCCCTATTCTTCTTATTTTGATTTTTGGAGCTATTTTTTCAGGTGCGGATGAAGTAAATTTTGATCTAGCTGTTCAGGATTTAGATGATTCAACGATTTCACAGGAGTTTGTCGATATTCTGGATAATATTTCTGGTGTAAATGTTATAAAACTTGAACCAGGTGAAGATGTAACCGTGTATATGCATGATGAAGATAAATCAGTTGTACTCATTATCCCTGAAGGTTTTAACACAACTGTATTAGAATATATTGAGACACAATATGATCCCTTAGCAACATTTGATGATACTTTTAATTTCACACTATACGTTGACCCATCAGATCAAACAACAACATCCATTCTAAGAAGTATAATTACTAGTGTAATTCATCAATTTAACATGAACATCACCGGTGGACAAAACATCCTTGGAATCAATGAAGAAAGCTCCATTGGTGAAGATTTTGAATATATTGATTTCTTTTTACCAGGAATGATTGGTTTTACAATAATGACCTCATGTATTTATGGAAGCATAGAACGTAATACAAAATTTCGAAAAGATGGAATCCTACGAAAACTACTTACTATGCCTATAACGCGTGCAGAATGGATTCTATCAAAAATGCTTTTCATGCTGTTCCTATCATTTGTATCCACATCAGTAATCCTTATAGTTGGAATTCTAGTCTGGGGAATTAGTGTAAAAATCAACATATTCTTCCCTCTCTTAATAATTGCAACAAGTTTTCTATTCTCAGGTATCGGAATGATCATAGGACGGTTTGTAAAAGAACAAGAAACCGCTGATATGGCAGGTGGCGCGATAACTTTCCCGATGATGTTTTTAGCTGGAACATTTTTCCCACTTGAACAAATGCCTGATTTCATGCAATCAATTGCACAAGTTCTACCATTGTATTATGTTAATGAAGGTATGAGAAATTCAATGATTTATGGAGATGCTGATAAAACCCTATATTTCTCAGCTTTTGTATTAGCATTTACTGCAGTATTTTTCATAATAGGTGTATTACTTACTAAATGGAAAGAAGATTAATTGAATTTCAACAATAAAATATTTTTTAAAAAATAGAAAATTATATATAGTTATGAATTACACATATTAACATAATGAATCATGTTATCAATTGACATGATATTATGAAATAACGAAGTGGAAGAAATGCTGATTGTAGGGCAAGTATCAAGCGAAAAAGAAAGAAATGAGCTATACTTCATAGCACAAGTTGTTGCAGTAGAAAGGAGATTCAGATTCCTTGCCCGTCAACAGAGAAAAAAATAAAATTTTAGTTTTCTCCGCCTAAGCTCTTGGTCCCAATCAATGTTTTTGTATCAACTATGCCTTTTAGAGATCTTATCTTTTTAACAATTACTTCACCAATTGCATCGATATCCTGACATTCTAATTTAATTAAGATATCATACTCCCCAAATAAAGGATGTATCTCTTTTATCTCAGGAACGATCTTAAGTGCGTCGTATACTACCTTCTCATTTAATGGGCTTATTGTTAAAAGTGCAAATCCTATTGCCATGAGATACCGAATGTTTGTTGATTGTATTATATTTTTCTTTTAGTTTTGTTCAAAAATAGCATTAGCAAAAAATATATAATAGTAATGCATTATGTTAACAATTAACCCGGAGGTATTTTATTGGAAGAAAAAACCAAGAGTGGGTCAAGTATAACTAGTGTTGCAGAAAAAGAATTTAATCTTCTTTGCAGACATATTGATGTATTAAAGACGGTTCAGGAACATGGACCTATTGGTATCATAAGACTATCTCAAATGACAGGACAACCACAACATATGATTAGATACTCCTTGAGAACATTAGAAAAAGGCGGTGCTATAACACCTTCTCCCAATGGTGCTGTAGTGACTGACAAGATACATGATTCTTTAGGCACAATTGAATCGACATTAGAAGATCTTACAACCACTATGCAAGACCTAAAAAAGAAACTGAAATAATGTTTCTAAGATATGGAGAAAATTCAATCCCTTTTTTTACAATAATAGATATAAATGTTAAATAAACCTTATAAACTATAGTATATATAATCAAATGTTATATCTGGCAAAGAAGTGATAAAAATGATGAAAAAAACA
>JAGMDE010000089.1 GCA_023128855.1 Thermoplasmatales archaeon
AAAAAAAATTTAGCGTTTACTCCATCTGCCTTTTTTCTTTTGACTTAAAACCTTATCAATTATTGTTTGCTCATCAGCTTCTACTAGAGATTCATCTTCTTTAGTATGCTTTTTTAATGCTGCTTCAATTGCTTCTTGGTCAGCTTCCACAATCATATCTTCACCATATTCCTTTTTTTCACCTTCTGGTTCGTCAGGTTTTGGTTCATCAATCATCGGTTCCTCGGGCTTTGGTTCTTCAATTATAAGCTCTTCATCCTTTTTCTCATCCTTTTTCTCATCCTTTTTAGAAGAAGCTTCATCGATTTTTTCATCTATAATCTTCTCAAAATCATCATTTTTAATATGATCATCAGTTACCTCAAAAGCATCCGACTCATTTGGAGTTTCTAATGGTGGTAGATCAGCAGGTTCTTTTACTTCTTCTACTGGTTGAAGAGGCTCAGGTTCTGGTTTTAGTTCTTCTCCAACCATTGGTTCAGGCATAGACCTATCCTCTTTTTTTTCCTCAATTTTAGAATCAGATTTCATAGGAGAAACATGTCCTCCATCCACAGGGAAGAGTTCAAAGGCTTCGTTTAATAGATCCTTTTCTTCTACAGTTGGCATCCAGCAATAGCCATCTTTATCTTGGATAACATTAGGTGCGTTTGAATTAAAATGAGCTGTAATCGATAACTTACCAGAAGTTTTATCCCTACAAACCTCAAGCTTCATACTAACCTTAGCATCTTTAGTCATACTAATCCATCTCTCCTGACAAAAGAATGAATATATTATTAGGACTTATACTTTACTAATTTAATTATTACCTGATTTTAAGATAATTTCATTTTGAAGTCCTACAATATTTTCAAGATTATTACTCATTTTTCTGACTTTTAAAAAACCTCTAATAATATTCAATCTTAATCCTCTCTCCGTAAATAGTTTATAATGATTATAAAATGCTGTCCAATTTTCAAGTTCTTGTCTATAAAGATCTACAACTTCATTTGAAATCTGTAAATTATCAGTATTATTTTCTATAAATCTATATTGGAATTCTTTGTCTCTTAAAATAAAAATATATGGTCTTCCTACTTGCTCATCAATTGCTGAATCATAACTTTTATCAAGTTTTAATATTTTAGCTAGTAGAATTAAAATAGGAAAACCTATATTATTTTTCTTTAGCATTCGTGTTTGACTCAAACGATTTATTATTCCTGGCCCAAAATCTTTACTTAAAGCAATTAGAGCATTTATTCCAAGAAAATCTTTAAATTCATTTAATAAACTCTCTGTTGCTCCATCACCATCATAAGTAGAAAAATTACCCTTCATTCGTTCTATATTTTTTAAATATACTTCGTTTAAAATAAGTTCTTTTGGGGGAGGAGCAGAAATTTTATTATAAGTGTCAATTGCAATATGAGCGTCAATAAAACCAAGACTTTCATGAAATTTAGCTGCTGACCAAACTGCTTTCTTATAATCATTTAAACCCATCCAAACATATGTTCCTATTTCAGGATAACCAAATACTCCACTCATCGGATCATTAAAACATATGGTGTTATTAGATTCGTTATATCCAACGATAACAATCGCATGTGAACTTGGCAATAAATCCATAATAAAATCAGGAAAATTACCAATACTTCTAGTAGATTTTAATTGAAATGGATTTGCAAATGTCCAAACTGGACAGTTATTTGAAATATTTTCTTTAACCCTTGTCCAATATTCATTCCAACAATATTCTTGTGTTTTTCCAGTAGTATTTAGTTTCCATTTATTTCTTGATAAATTATACAAGCAAGCAATATACGAATAATTTCGAGATATAGTAAAACCTCCCATTAAAGATCTTTGATTATAATTGTATGCCAATGAAGATCCTGCCCCTGTGATATATAATACTTCTTCTAAACTTGTATTTATACCATAATATTTGAAAATCATAGTTGCACTTGCATATGCACAATACAATCCTGTTTCTTGACTAACATAAGGAACACCTTCTATAAGATGACTATCAATGCCATCTTTATTTTTTGTTGATTTAAAAGTATCAATTGATAGATCATTTGTTACACTTCCAACAGATTGTATATTTACCAGTAAAAAAGTTACTATTACTCCAATCACTAAATACTTTTTATTTTTCATATCTAAAACTCCTTTGATTTTTCAAACAATAATTTAACAATTTTTCCACGCATTTTTGATCTAAATTCGCTAGTGTCCGACACCCTTAATTGATTCCAAAATACAACAACACCAGTTTTATCTAATTCTCGATAATACATATGTGCACCTCCACCAGGAGTCCCGCCAGAATGACCTTCTGTTTGTCCTATTTTAATCCAACCTAGGCCATATTGTACAATACCAAATAACATGCCACGAGGTGTATGCATGTCTTCAACTGTTTCTTTTTCCAGAATTTTTACATCTTTATAAGAGCCATTATTCATATGAACGATTAAAAACTTGGAAAGATCATCAGTTGTAGATCTAATATTACCAGCTGGTGTAGCAAAACAAAAATCATAATGAGGAAGAGGAATAAACAACCCAGCAATTTTCAATGTTGGAACTGCCATTTCATTTTTTTTATCTGGATGAACAGTCGTATTATTCATACCTAATGGATCAAAAATATTTCTTTGAACATAATCTTCATACGTCTGACCAGTTATTCTCTCTATTAGATATCCTAATACTATAAAACCAAGATTTGAATAGTTACCATTTTCCCCAGGAGGATAATTATACCAAAGCTTTGGTTCATATAATGAACTCTCATTATCAAGTACAATCTTTAAAACATCGCCTTTAGAGTTAATTACTGTAAAGGCTTTAAAAATAGCCTTAAGCATTTTTGATAATTCCATAGGAGCATCACCATGTAGTGCATATTCATCTTGAATTAGGCTTGATCGATGTGATAATAACATTTCAAAAGTAATTGGAATATCAGGGTAGTTCGGATTTCTAAGGTTAAAATCTAAATAATCATTAACATCGTCATCAAGATCAACACCATATGACTCGTTTTCAATAATTTGCATCATTACAGTTGCAGTAATTGTTTTAGAAATTGAACCAATTAAATATTGTGTTGAATTAGTAGGTTTTTTCCACCTCAAAGGCCCTACTAAAATACACCTATTATAAAAACCATAACCATTATTCCAAACAACAGTATCGTTTTTAATTATACACGCTGAAAAAGAAGGTAAATTTGCAAGATGCATCAGTAATTTCATTTTTAAATCAAAAAATTGAGTGTTTTTGTTATTAATCTCAGCATTAACAGTAACAATATTTGTTCCAAGAAATACTAAAATTATTAATAAGACGACCCCTTTTTTAAAAACATTATAATTTTTCATTTTTACCATCTTATTACCCCACTATGTTTTTTGTAATTCTTATTTTATAACCTTTATGGTGCAATTCTTTTATTATTTGTTATAATAGTAACATCTCATGTTTAATTTTTATAAAGTTTGATATTTATACATTACAGCACAAACATCGGCACTAACAAACATTTTTTAAAAAAAGATAATAATAAATTCTAACGAATTAAGCATGATATGGATGCGGAAATATTTCCCAAGTGACATTTAATACGGCATCTATCCGCCTTTCAATAAAATCATTATGCCAAAATAATTTAGATGATGTCTAAGACCTCCAAAAGAAAGATTTGTTCTTCTTGATAGTTCCCTTAAATGTAAACCAGGATTTTCTAAAATAATATTATAAATTTGCCTCCTTGTTTCAAGTTCTAATATATTTTCATTAGATATCATTGTTAACTTAATTTTATGTAATCTAATACTTATAAATATTATGTAAAAAATTAGAAAGATATAAAAGAACTCATGATAGAAATTAATCTTTTCACAATAGGATTAGATATAATACTCAAAAAGTTAAATATTCTATCTCCAAAACTAACTTCACTATCTTCTGAATTCGAATCAGAATTAGATATTATTTGATTATTTTCTGAATTCCCCCTCATTATTATATTTCCGTCATCGTTATCATAAATTGAGCAATCTATTATCTGATTCTCAGATGATGACGAAAGATAAATTCCATGGACTTCATTATTGTAGATTTCACAATTTGAAATTATGTTATTATCATTTGATGAAGATATCGCATCTATTCCAGTGTGTGAATTATCATATATTGTACAATCAGTAATTGTGTTACTTGAAGAAAATTGAAGTTCAATTCCATCACAATTCTCGCGAAATACGCAGTTTGTAATTTTATTGTTGCTACAATCTGAATAACTAGTTCCAATAAGTGCTATTCCTTCATCAGTACAAGCCCAAAAATTACAATTATCTATAATATTGTTTGAAGTCCATACTACTATACCAACAGGAGTTTCATAAATATTACAATCACGTATCTCAGTATTTGAAGATGTAACTCGAATTGCACTAGTATAGAGGCCGGGGGCTCCATTTTTAATGCTGAGGCCTTTTAAAATTAATCCTGGAGCCCCTAGACGGACGGCATACTTGTTTTTGTCTGAGATGGGATTAATCAGAGTATAATCCTTATCCTCTCCTATGAGGGTGATTTGTTTTTTAATATCAATAATCTCTTTATATTCTCCATTTTTAACATAAATAATTGAACCCGGTTCTGCATTGTTTACTGCATCTTGTATGGTTTTATAGTCGCCATTTCCATTTTTATCTACGATTATACGGTACTCCTGAGGTTCTAACTCGATTTCTTGAGCATATACACCAGTAACCATTGCTAACTCTGCTAATATAAATGCTATCAACGATATTGCAACGATTTTGATTCTCCTCTTCATCTTACCATACCACGTTATTTGTTAGCGTGTTAGCTACTAACGTGATATCTTCTGTTTATAAGTATATTTAAAGGTTTTTTGTTAAAATAACAAAATGTAAAAATGTCAATTAAAAGGCAGGCATACCATCAAAATCCTTACACTTAGCAACTATTTTATCATGCAAATAAGCATTACATTCAATAGAAATGCTTACAGAATCATTGTATGAAATATCAAAAACATGAGCTTTTTCATAAATCCACGATATAAATGATTGTGTATCCTTATTCAATGGTAATTTTATTTTAAATCGTACTAATTGAGGTAGAGAGCTATAAACTAATTCTAATAATTGATCTATATTCTTCCGATTTTTTACAGAAATATAAATCGTCTTTCTATCTTTCAATAATTCATTTTTCTGCATGTATTCTATTCTGTCTTTTAGTTCATGTTCAGAAATTAAATCTACTTTATTAAATGTGACAATAATAGGAGAAATTACGCCAATTTCAAATAACTCATTTAAAGAGACTTTAAGCTTATTTTTAATTTTTTCTTTTTCTTCACTAATATCTACAACTAAAAGAACAACATCAGCAACTTCTATTTCCTCAAGAGTAGAGTGAAATGCCTCAATAACATAAGCAGGAAGATTTTGAATAAAACCAACAGTATCAGTTAATAAAATTGGAACCTTTCTGTTTTTGATCCTGCGTGTGGTAGTAGAAAGGGTAGAGAATAATTTACCATCAACCTTAACCTTTTCGTCAGATAATATATTTAGCAAACTACTCTTGCCAACATTTGTATAACCTGCTAAAGAAACTAGGTAAAAACCACCTTTATGCCTATATCCTCTGCGTAATTCTCGTTCATAACGAATGTTCTTTAAACTCTCCTTGATTTTTTTCATTTGTTTCTTAATCATTTCGTAATAATCATCAACTTGATACTCTCCACCAGCCATAAAACCCGGGTGTTCACCTGATCTCGAACGATGAATAAGTTCACGAACAAATGGTCTTTCATACTGAAGTCGAGCCAGTTTAACTTGGAGTTTTGCTTCTTTTCTATCTGCTTGTTTTTCAAAAATAGCTAGTATAACTCTGACTCTATCATATACTTCAATATCCAGTTTTTTTTCAAGGTTAAACCATTGAGAAGGCTTAAGATCGCCATCTACAATAACCAAGCTAATTGACTCATTAGATTTCTCAATAAATTCCTTTATTTCATCGACCTTACCTGATCCGATATAGCTATTAACATCTGGATTTTCTCTATGTTGAAAAAACGTCTTTACAATATTATAGTTTAAAGAATTTGCTAAGTCTATTATTTCAGAAACATCATCATTCAATGAAATGATTATTGAGTTGTTATTCATTTTATTTTATACCATTTAGATGTATGGCGAACAACATTTTAATAATAATTGACAGAAATCGCTGCAAGAGCTTCATATTCGGCAATTGCAGTTGAAAATTTCGATAAGTTTATTTAACTCGGATGACAAATATATACATGATAGATAATATCTAGGGAGGTGAGAAAATAAACATTAATGTTGTTGGATCGGTTTCAAATCAAGAAGATATAGCAGAGATAGAAACTGTCGCAAAAGTTTTTATTGTCGCTGAAAGAATGATTGATCTAACCTATGGCCTTAAACCAGAAAAAAAGGTCTCAGACTCTCCTCTAAATTCTCCAAAAAAACCCAAAGACAATCGAAACTCTTACAATGCAAGCATATCACTTTCTGCTGTTCGTGGATTAAATTGAAACCCGTTAACTATTAATTGATATTCTTCTTTTCATAATTAGAAGGGCTTATTGTGACTATTGAACAGATTAAAACAGGATTTGATAATTTTAGTTACATTATTTATTGTCAAAAGACAAATAAAGCAGCAATCGTAGATCCGGGATATGATGCTGCTAAATTGCTAAGTTACATATCTTCTAACAATCTGAATCTAGAATATCTTATAGCAACCCATTATCACAGCGATCATACAAATGGGATTAAAAAAATCAAGAGCTCTAATCCATCAACAAAAATTGTAGCATCGGAATTAGATGGCGCAAAATTGGGTGTAAAAGTTGACAAAACAGTATTAGATGAAGATCAATTAGAATTAGGAGAAATAAATCTAAAATTTATTTTAACACCAGGGCATACATCTGGAGGCATATGTATAATTGTTGATAATGAAGCACTACTGACAGGTGATACATTATTTATCGGAGATTGTGGAAGAACTGATTTACCTGAAGGGAGTCTTTCTCAAATGTTTGAAACACTCCAAGAAAAAATCATATCTCTCCCAGATAATTTAATTGTATACCCTGGGCATGATTATGGAGATAAACCATTTGATACATTAGGAAATCAAAAACTTACAAACAAAACGCTTCTTGCAAAAAATTTAGATGATTTCTCAAGGATTCCTTGAATTATTTTTTGAACCATTTAAGCGTACTATAAAAACGTTGAATAGCTGTAAGATTCCCCATCACCGCAAAGTATACAAGAATCCAACTTAGTAAATTCAAATAAGGCAACTCAACATTATAAATTAAAAAGATATGCGCAACAATAGGAGCAATCATCATAAGAACAAGTCTATCAGCACGACCAAGAAGACCAGAATAGTCACGCTTATAGCCAATAGCCTGTGCCTGTGTACCCATATAACTAGTAAGTAGCATTCCTACGACAGCCAAAAGACCAATCATAGGGTAAGTACACCAAGCACTAAGAGCCAGACCACCCACTATAAAAACATCAGCGTATCTGTCAATCGCATGATCAAGAAAATCTCCTCTCTTAGATGTTTTATTTGTGAGTTTAGCAACCTTTCCATCAATAGCATCAAAAAAACCGTTAAGGAAAACAAAAAGTGCTGCACCATACAGGTAAAAATTTTGTAATTCTTGATTAGGATGAGAAAAATAGAAAAAAACACCAGCAATAATAGCAAAAACAAGAGAAATCCATGTGAGTGTATTAGGGTTAACCCATTTGAAATGCTTGGCAAATCTAGTCAAAAGGGGATCTACATTTTCTCTCTGGTTATCAAGAACCATGTTTTTCAACCTTAGAAATCTTTTAATATTTCTTCAGACCAATCAATTTTACCTATATTATATTTTTTCGTATTTTTAAATTT
>JAGMDE010000009.1 GCA_023128855.1 Thermoplasmatales archaeon
ATTCATGGCGGGGAGAACGTCACTATTTCCACTTTAGGAAATTTGAGTTTATATAATAACATTGAAATAGAATACTAAAAAAAACATAAAAATTTCAGTAAAATATGCTGGTAATAGTGCAGGTAATTTACCAGATACAGGAGTAACTACATCAGCGATAAGATAACGAAAAACGCAACTTTTATAAAGAAGGTAGTTATTTAGGGTGAAATGAGGGTCCGGTGAGGACACGGATGCCGAAAGGTCATAGATTTACTAGATGAGGCTATGAACTTTCTATATCGGTTTACGGTGTAGATCGATACCGTGGTGTATTTCCGGCCTTATGACGTGTGAGGAGTAGATATAAATTCAAATTTAGGAGGAAAAGAGAGATGAAAAGAATAAATGGAAGAAAATTAAGAAGCTTAGCAGTAGTATTTGTTATGCTGTTATCAATTCTAGCTATAGTAAATCTGGTAGTATTGCATGTTGATACAGTAGGAGCTACCCATGTGGATTATGGAAACTGTACGGCATTTAACTTGGTTGCTCCAAGTAATGACTCTGTTTATGCAAGAGGTAAGAATGTGTATATTGACTGGAGTGCTTCCGTTAATGTAAGCCATTACACCGTTAATATTAGTAGGTACGAAACACTAATAATCAGTGCAAATGCATCAACTAATACTTATTATAATTTCAGCACTGCTACTGCTGGAAGACAAATTGGAAGATATAATGTTAGTGTTTTTGCACAAAATGAAACAACTGGAAATAACACTTTTGCAACAGGAAATAATAAGTCGTTTTATGTGATTCATGGAACACCAGGTTATAATGCTTTTCAAGGTGGTAATGAAAGAATTAGCCCTTATGGAGACGAGGTTCTTTCTACACAACATACTAATTTTGTATATGATCCAGATACTGACGATGCTGTTACTATTACAGTAAATAATACTGCAGGTTGGATTGGCGGTACAACATATTATCTATGGAAGCCAAAATATAATGGAACTGCACATGATGCACCTTATGAGTTAGCATGGAAAGATACCTCAGGAGGTAGAGTTACCAAAGTTGGGGGTGGATATGCTTCATTCACAGGTGGCTCATCTTACAAATTAGAAAATGTTGTATTGGATAGAGCAGGTCTATGGATTATTAATCCTGACCCTGAAGCAGATGATTCAACAAATGCTGATTTTTCAAGCTATACAAACTATAATTCTACTGTTGCTGCATGGTTCTGGGTTAATGGTTCATCTGACTATACTCTAACAACAGACACTAACGAATTTGAATACAACTCATCAGGTTATGTAACTCTAAATGTAAAGGATGCAGCAGGTTCTGCAGTTAATGCTATAGTAGATATTAGATATGATGTAAATGGAACTTCGATATATTCATATAATCGTGACACCAGCTCTGGTACCACTGGTGAATATACGGGCTTCTATAAAAATAGAAGTTATACTAGTGTTCTAGGCAGATTTGGTTTCTGGAGCGTCGGTAATTATACAGCTTATGCTTATCGAGATACAGATTCTGGTTTTCTTAGCACTACTTTTAATCAATATGAAGAGAAGAATATGGATAACTGTACTAGTGCCCAGAATGGTCACAAACGCTGGAATGCAACATATGGTGCTGAGGGAAACCTGACGGGTGCATCGAGTATATATTCTGCAGCAACTTTATATAATTGGACACTGGCTGGTGGTTGGGATCCACCAGAGTATGAAGCTGCAACTAAATCAATACGGGTTACAACTGCAACACCTTATGTATCTGTAGCAAATACAACTCAACATTATGGTTTCGAAGGTGAAGTAAACATAACTATAAGAGAGTCAAGCAGTGGTTCAAAATTCATTGAAGAAAGTAAAATAACAACAAAGGTCTATAATCCTGACGATACATTAGTTTCCTACACTGTTAATATTACTAATCAGACACATAGCACACAAGGTTTCATAAATATTAATGCGACAGCATGGGGTAAAGACAATGGAGATTCATCACACATTGGTGGAAACGGTACCTGGTATGCTGTCATATACATAGATCAAAATAACGACAGATCTGCAGATCATATAGCCCAATGGACTGAAGAATGGAACGTTACTGTAGAATGGACTGTTACAAGAGCAGGAGCAATTACATTCAATTGGGAAGATGATGATGGAGATGTAGGTAGCGTTGACAATTGGGGATTTAAGAATACAAGAACTGATGGAGAAATACCTTATATCCCAGATAAAACTAATGTTCCATTGGATGTTGAGTTCTACATACGTGGTGATTTAGGTGGTCATTTCGGTGATATCACAACAGCTGGCACTCACCAAAGTGGTAAGTGTAAAACTATAAAACAATGTGCAGAGAATATTAGTATATCAGGTAATTCGTTGTTCACTGGTACCTTAGATAAATTCCCAGGATATATAGATACATGGGCATCTGATAATCAAACTGGTTATTCAGGCGGCGCTGATGGTGTATGGCATGTTCCAATAATACCTACAATGGGTATTGGTGGTGGAACAATTACCATTTCATATACTGCATATAACTCTAGTGGCTCACAAACGTTAAGCGTTGGTGGTACAGAATATGCCAAGAATGGTACTATATTAACTTGTGATCCAAATGAATTCGATATAGATGTGCAAAACCAAACATTAACTATAACAGCGAAAGATGGAGATGAAGCCACAATACCATTTTCCTGGGCAAATCTCTATTATCTAGATGACAATGGATCTCCATATTATCTACATGAAGTGGAACACGCCTATATAGGATCATCTGGCACAACCACAATTAATTTCAACAAAACAATGCAAACTACAAACCAAACAAGTGTTGATTTCGATGATGATAATAGCGTTGCTGATTCTGCACAGAGAGCACCTAGAAACTTAACAATATATGTAGATGGGCCAAATAGACGTGATGGTTATGTATTAATACAAATGGGCCGCTCGTCTGATTTAGAAGTTGAAATATACCCAACTACAATGTTAGCAGGATACAAGTATGGTAAATTCTACGTTAACTGTACAATGGCAGGTAACAGCACAGCAACACCAAATGAGTCTGCAACAGATAAAGACAACTTCTACGTTTTAATAGAGAACTCGGCAGGAAATGACGTAACAACATCAATTCTTAGATGTATTGATAATACAAATGATTTACATGCTGGAACAAAAAATGCTTACAGCTTCGACTTCAGTAACAATGTATATGGAATTGCACCTGATACATATACATTCTACTGTTTCAACAACACACACGACAGTGCAGGTTACAATGCAACATTAATAATTGACCAAGTTGAAGTAACATCTGATACAACACCATTGATATGGAATTATGATGACAACATAAGTGTCACATTCACAATTACATATAATGGCGAACCAATAGATGGAACATTACGTATAGATAATGTAAGTAATGTAGCAACACCCGGTTATAACAAATCATGGGCATTATGTAACTTTACAACTACTCTTGCAACTACAGGTAGTGACGAATCTGGCGAAAACACTTCCTTAACGATTTCCGATGATAAAATAGATAACGGTGTAGTAACAGTTCATGACTTAACAGCAAACCATCTTGATACCGGAACATTTGTAAGAAATATTTCATTCTGGTTCGAACCGGTATCACCAAATGATGGTTCATATGCAAGAGCTATTGGTAGATTACCTGTAAGAGTACCTACGGTTACACCAGATCCACAATATATACCATTAGAAGGGACAACAACAGTTACTTTACTAACAACTGGTCGTGGAATAGCATTACCAGATATATTCGTTGGACTTGACGGACGAGGAATAAGCATAGCCGGCACAAATGGTACAACTGGAGTTGATGGTAAGTTAGCCTTATCAGTAAATCCAGTTTCTGCTGGTAACATGGACATACATGTTGGAGAAGACGGCAGAATAGTTGAAACCAAAGTAGTAGTAACAAATTGGAAGATTGACATCGACGCTCCGGTTAAGGTAAATGAAGGGTCAGACTTTACTGTAACCCTAACAGAGCTAGCTTCTGGAGATGCAATAGAAGATGCGAGCGTAACGTTAGGTGGAGTAGGCACAGTAACAACTGATGCTGATGGTATAGCCTCCTTCAGTGGCACAATGATAGCACCACAAGTGTCAAGTGATATAGCATATACCTTAACAGCAGCTAAAGAAGGATATGTCGGAGCTACAGCAACAATAACAATCATAAACGTACCAAAGCTAACTCTTACAATTAAATATCCAAACACGAAAGGTGAGGGATCAACAACTGGAATATGTGTAGATCAAACATTTACCGTAACAGTATCCAAAGATGACGCAAACCCAGCAGTTAATGCATTAGTAGCGCTACAAGGTGATGCAACAGAGCATTACACTGACGGAAATGGACAAGTTACACTGACCGCTCCAAGCACAGCAGGCGCATATACAATAACTGCCTCATTTGGAGCATTCCAAGATGGAATTGTAACAGTAACAGTGCTAAGCAAAGATGATGATTGGTGTAAGACACCAGGATTCGAACTACTAACACTACTAGTAGCAATTGGAGTAGCATTTATACTACTCAGACGCAGACGACGCTAAGAGGGAAAACTTCCCTCTCTAAACTTTTTTTTTCTTTTTTTGATAAAACCTTTTTAACTCATTTTTTATACAATTTTCCTATTGGAGTGATCTAATACGAAAGTAACTGTTATTCTCCCTACATTAAACGAGGAAAAAGGTGTAGGCAAAACCATTGATTCAATAAACATAGATTATTTTAAAAAAAATAATTGGGACTTAGAAATAATCATTGTTGATGGAGACTCAAAGGATAAAACACAAAAGATTGCTAAGGAAAAAGGTGCAAGGATAATAATTGAAAAAAGGAAAGGATATGGAAGAGCATACAAAACAGGTATGCCAAAAGCAACAGGTGAAATCATTATTACAGGTGATGCAGATGCAACCTATCCCTTTGATAGAATTCATGAATATATACAACTATTAATTGATAAAGGTCTTGATTTTATAACAACAGATCGTTTTGCAGAGTTGAAACACGGTTCTATGTCTGGAAAACATTATTTTGGAAACCTGATACTTGCAACAACATTAAAGGTGTTATACCTGATAAATCTTAGAGATTCACAATCAGGTATGTGGATATTCAAAAAAGAAGCTTTAGATAAAATACAAACTATTGAGGATTTTAACGATGGAATGCCTTTTTCAGAAGAAATAAAGATAGAAATGTTCTCTAATAAAAACATAAAAGCAATAGAGATACCATCTGCATTGTATGCCCGGGAGGGGGATGTAAAACTAGAGAGTTTTTCAGATGGTTGGAACAACTTGAAATTCTTGTTTTTAAAGAGAGTTAAATAAAAATTTAATATGACCTTTTACTAAATTCTATCCTACAACTGATACTTCTTTAACGATTTTTTTATCCTTATATCTATCAAGATTTAAACTCTCTAAGATATCTGATGATTTACCTTCAACGATAAAATCAGATAGTAGTTTTGTAACCATAGGGGATAGCATGAATCCATGGCCGCTAAATCCATTACATTGAATGAATCCCTTTACACCATTTATTTCACCAAGAATTGGTCTTGCATCAGGAGTAACATCGTAAAATCCTGTCCAATGTCTAAGCATATTAACATGTTTAAGAACAGGAGCATATCTTGTAAGCGTTTTTGACATATGTTTCATAAATGAAAACGTTGGAATAATCTTGTAACCACTTCTTTCTTCAGGTATGGGAATGCCTCCAATAATCTGTCCTTCCATTTGTTGACTGAAATAGATCCCGTCCTTAAACGAAATAACCATTGCTTCAAACATAGGTTTTAACCTCTCAGTAACCATTATCTCCTTTCTAAAAGGTATATTTGGAAGCTTAACTCCAATCATTTCAGCTATTTCTTTAGACCAAACCCCTGCTGCATTAACAACCGTGTTTGTTTTTATTGGTTCCTTATCTGTTTTTACTTCACTTATTTTATTCCTGTTTAGTTTAATATCAACAACACTTGTATGAGTGTAAATCTTCGCACCATGCCTCTTAGCAGCATTTGCATAGGCAAAAGTCGTTTTAAACGGGTTAGCATGCCCATCTGTAGGACAAAAGGTTGCACCTATAGCTTGCATACCTTTTACGTTGAGGATTGGTACAATGTCGTTTATTTGTTTTGGTTCTAAGATATCGACTTTTAAACCTAAAGAACGCTGCATTTCTACGTTTTTTTCAGATTGTTTCATCCCTTTATCATCATGAATTATAATTAGATATCCACCCTGACGGAGATCTATATCTTCCCCTAGTTCTTTACTAAGTTTTTCAAAGATTTTGACACTTTTGATTGCAAGTGTAGCATTCTCTTTGGTTGACCATTGCTGCCGTATCCCTGCACCACAAGCTCCTGTTGCACCAGAAGACAGATACTTTTTTTCGAGAACTACTACATCTATTCCTGCCCTAGCTAGATTATAAGCAAGAGAACAGCCGCTTACACCGCCACCGATAATTACCACATCTGCTTTACTTTTCATCTTTATCACTCGCAAGTGTACCAAGAGATACAGGGACGATTGGGGGTCTAGATGTCGGAAGAGAGGCCTTAGAAACCTTCTTACCAGTCTTTTTTTCAAGGAGTTTCATAACAAGTTGAATACAGACTCTCCCCTGGCAGGGTCCCATGCCTATTCTTAATACCTTTCTTAGCTCTTCTATATCTGTATAGCCTTCTTCAATAGCATTTAATACGTCTTCTTCAGTAATATCTTCACATCTGCAAACAATAGCCTTCTTTTTCATGAATCAACCCTAATATTTCTAATATCCATAGCAAGATCAGCACTTGCCTCAATAGCTATAACCATTGTTTTACCTTCTTTAACTACTTTTTTAACTATAGCTTTACCAACAACGTTTCCCTCTCGATCGAGAGCCTTAACCTTAGTCTCAACTTCAGGAATAGGTAAAAACTCGTATTGTAAGGTTATTAAAGCCTTGTTGTCCTTAATTTTTGTTAAGAAAATGGCTAGCCCTGGACAGATACCAATGCATTTTCCACACCCTATACACTTATCATAATCAGCAATTGGCGGAGCATTAACGTCTTTCATAGAAATTGCATTTACTGGACAGGAGTCAACACAAGGATTACAAGGGATCTCTTGAACACACTCAATTATTGCAACACCCTTCTCTAATTGTTTTTTAGAAGGTAATTTAAGATCTTTTTTTGATAGAATACCGGTTTTTTCATAACTATACATGCTTCTTCTCCAGTAATTTTTTAATCTTATTTTTTGCCACCCTTGGTTTCTCACCAAATGGTCCATCTCTAAGTCTCTCAAGTTCTGCGATATATTGTTTTTTCAGTGTTTTCGCTTTCTTATCATAACTAAGCTGTAAAGCAGCTGATACTCCTGCAATTTTACCCTCAATCATAGCAGTAGATGCCTCTTCTATTCCTGAGGAATCACCAGCCACATATACTCCTTTTACAGTAGTTTGCATTGAATTATTATGAAGTGCTACAAACCCTCCTGCTTCTGGAACAAACTCCATTTCAACTCCTACTTGAGATAGTAGTCTAGTTGAAGGAGTGAGACCAACAGCAAGACAAATAGTATCGCAATCAACTTTCTCCTCTGAACCCTTAACTGGCTGCCAATTTTTGTCGAGTTTTACAACAACAGCACCTTCAACCTTTCCATCTCCATATACTTCTTTTATTGAATAAGAAGTGTAGATCGGAACACCACATCTCCTTAGCTTAGCAGCATGAACATGATATCCACCGATTATTGGAACAGCTTCTACCACTCTATCAACCTGAATACCTGCTTGAAGTAACTGATACGAAACAATAAGACCAACGTTACCTGCTCCAACCATTATTACCTTATCTCCAGGTTTTACACCATAGACATTCATAAGAGTCTGTACAGCGCCAGCTCCATAAACTCCTGGCAAATCATTACCTGGAAACAAAAGCATGTTTTCCATAGCGCCAACAGCAAAAATGACTGACTTGCAATCTATCTCATGAAGTATACCTTCATATCCATATCTTTTTAAAACGCCAAATTTGTATTTTTTTCCTTTTCCCTCGTAATAACCGATAACTGTTGAATCAAGCAATACGGTAACTTCGCCCTTTTTTTCCAATTCCTTTAACTCGTTTTCTAGATCTTTAGCTATTTGAATACCCCGGGTCCCTGCTTTTTCATGTTTTGAACCAAAAAATTTATGGGTTTGTTTTATCAACTGCCCTCCGACACAAGGATTTTCGTCAACAAGCAATACCTTTGCTCCTTGATTTGCAGCTTCAATACTTGCACACATTCCTGCAGGTCCAGCACCAACAACAAGGATATCTATATCGATAGTCTTAACAGGATTTTCTTTAAACTTTGCATCAGGTAGATTAGCATACTTTCCCTGTATCTCAACTTTTATATCATTTTTCAAGGGAGCTATACATGTTCTAACGTTTGGTATTCCATTTACTCTCATTAGACAGGAGGAACATTTTCCAATTCCACAGAAAAAACCACGAGGACTGTCATACCTAAGACTTGTTGAAAGCTTTTTAACACCTTTTGCATGAAGTGCGGAAGCAATAGTGTCACTTTCAAAACCTTCAAGTTTTTTATTGTTGAAATAGAATGGGATTTTCTTACCGTATTTGAAATCAATGATAGGATGTTTTTTTATTCTCAGAAGTAATCTCCACTCCTGAATATAGCCTCTATTTAAAAACTATTATGATAAAAACTGAGCTTATTATCTGATTTGAACGTCTTTTATTGAATGATGTCTGTGGGCAAGATTACGAATTAATTCAATATTTCTTCCGCCTTTTCCTATTATCTTTGATTTCTCACTAATATCTACTTGGACCTTTGCCACTATAGATTCATCATCGCCTTCTAGTGTTATGTTGTTTACTTTATATGGTTTAAAGAGATTAATAATAAATTTTTCTTTATCTTCATCAAACTCAACAAATTTTATTGTCTTTTTAAATAGACTGCGTAATCTCTCAAGATTTTTGGCTTTAGTTCCGATAGCTGCACCAAGTTGTCCTTTTTGAACAATAAAGATAACCCTATCTTCAAGGTTCAGACAATCTATAATATTGGTTTTTGTAACATTAATGGCCATATTGATGTACTGCATATCTTCATTAGAAAACATTATGTCTACCATGTAAAATTACCCTTTTTTCACAATATTTAGAATATTGGACCCACCATCATCCATTACAGCAAAAACAGAAACAGCAAAAGATTTACCACAGGTATATCCAAGGTCTATAGAATTGGAGTCATAGTTATAAACCGGGATTTTCTTTTTCTTTGCTAATTCATTGATCTCTGAAGAATATGGACAGTTATTGGCCATAACAACAAGTTTTGCAGATCCCTTATTTATAACCGATTTTGTTTCTTTAGTCCCAATTTTAACTTTACCTTTTTTAACTGTGCTCTTTAAAACTTTATCTACATCAACCATTTTACTTACCCTTCTTTTTACTTCTTTTCATAACAAGCTCAACTGCACCAGTACCTAGATTTACTGGTTGTCCAACTATAATATTCTCAGCAACACCGCCTAGTTTGTCGATTTCACCACGTCTGCTAGCCTGTAAAAGATGGCTAACAGTAATTTCAAAAGCAGCTCGTGATAATACAGATTCTTTTTCTTTGCTTACACCATGACGTCCTATAGCTTTTATAGTGCCATCAGCAGTCATTACATCTGCAACAATCATGATATGTCTCAAATCTACGTTCAAACCCTGTTCCATCAAAGTGTTGTAAGCCTCCTGAATTATCATGTTTCTAGCGGCTTCTATCCCTAGTACTCTTCCAACAGCCTGAATATCGTTTGTAGTTGTTCTGAAAGGATCAACACCTTCCACTTCTAGTACTTTCTCTAAGTTGCTCCCCTCACTATATATAACATAACCTTCGTTTGGCTCCTTTCTAATAATGATACGTTTTATGCCATCAATACCTTTTACTTTTAATTCTCTAAGCGTTTCATTAACATCTAATAATTTTTTATAACTAGGATCATCTAAAGAAACCTTGATGCCATCTTTGTCAATCTTTGAATCTATACCCCTAATTTTTCTTATTATATCGTTGAGTTCTTCAATTTCTATATTTTTATTTTTCATTGTTTTGATGTTAGGTCTAATATGTATCACAAGGTTTGTGAGATCTGTTTCCATATCAGCTATGGTATTTAATCTAGTAATTTCTATTTGATTAGCGACTTGTTTTGCTAGATCTGAATTTAACCTGTATTCATCTCTGAGATAGATGTTCATCATCGGTGTAGAAGGGATAGATCTTGCATCTACAATTTCTATTAATCTAGGTAAACCTAATGTAACGTTAATTTCAGCAACTCCTGCGTAGTGGAAAGTTCTCATCGTCATCTGTGTACCTGGTTCACCGATGCTCTGTGCACCAACTATACCACATGCCTCAGATGGATCAACTAGGTTCTTTTCATATTCAGGTAAAGCTTTAGAGATAATATCCTTCAATTTTGATTCAAGTGATTTATCTTTACAAACTTGCAAAATAATTTCATCTATAACAGACATTGGAAGAACTTTTTCCTTCAAAATCTTTTTTATCTCTGATCTAATTTTTTTATATTCGGCTGTTTCCTCTACTTCTTTAGGAGGCTTAACCTCAATTGTTATTTCTTTTTTCTTTTCTTTAGTAGATTTTTTACCAGCTTTCTTAGTTTGAGTCTTTTTCTTTTCTTCTTTTTTTACTGTTTTTTCAGGCTCTTTTTTAGTTGGTTTGGCTGCCTTCTTTTCTTCTTTTTTTACTGGTTTTTTCTTAGGAACGACCTTTTTTGGTGGAGATTTTTTAGCAACTTCTTTAGTTTGCTTTTTTTCCTCTTTTTTAGGCTTTGTTTTTGAACTATCTTTTTTTGCCATTAAATCCCCTCTTTTATATCAGTGATTATTCGATTTACATCGACAGCAGCTCCATTAGTACTTCTAGCAGGATCGACTCCATCTTCACCATACATGAATTGAATTATCTGTCCGCCAGAGTGTCTCACTGTTCCATCGTTTTCTACTTTAACATCTTCTAAAGCATTGATTAAACGTCTCTGCATATAACCAGATCGAGAGGTACGAACTGCAGTGTCAACAAGACCTTCTCGGCCACCCATTGAATGGAAGAAATATTCTGTTGGATTCAATCCAGTTTTATAACACGATGCAACAAATCCTTTTGCTTGTGCTCCAAGATCACCTTTTTTGAAATGTGGTAGAGTTCTATATTGATAGCCTCTATGAATCCTTTCACCACGAACAGCTTGTTGTCCTACACAACCAGACATCTGCGAAAGGTTAAGCATAGATCCACGTGCGCCTGATTTTGCCATAATAACTGCACTGTTATTCAAACCAAGATGTTTACCTGCAATTTCACCAGCCATGTCTCTAGCTCTACCAGTAACTCTCATGATCTCCATTTCAAGAGTTTCTTCAAGGCTTCTACCTGGGAGAGACTCTAGTTCATCGTTTTCATAAGCCTTGACAAGACCGCTGATTTTCTTCATTGCTTTTTGCAATCCTTCCTCTATTTGTCGCTTTGCTTCATCAGGTATATCTTCATCATCTATACTAGTAGTAAAACCAATTAATGTTATACTTGCTATCCCCATTCTTGTAACATTATCAATAAACTCTCGACCTGCATCCATTCCATGATCTCTAATAATTCTATCTAAGGCTTTCCCTTTAAACGCACCAATACTATTTTCATCTATTGTACCCTGTAAAAGCACTCCTTTTTTAATTATAACATATGCATCGTTAGGGCATTTGGGTGCTGTGCATACTTCACAGTTTAAGCAGGTTTTTGCCTTATATTCTAAGTTAAGATCATCAGGTAGTAAAGCACTAAAGATTTCTTTTCCAGTTACATATTTTTTACCATTTTCTACTTCGACTTTTGTGGTTTTTCCTTCATATTTAACAGCGGCTAAAATATGTGAAGCATCATCCATTGTTACTCTTCTATCTTTATGTGTTAATAAGAAACAACCAGAAATGTGATCATGTATTCCACCTATTATTGCTCCTCCAAATCGAGGTGAGAGAATGTTTTCTTGAACCTTCATTAATATCTCTGCTTCTGCCTGCGCTTCTTCTCCCTGTAATAAATGAAGATTCATTTCATCTCCGTCAAAATCTGCGTTATAAGGGGGACAAACACTTAAATTGAATCTAAATGTCTTGTGAGGTACAACTTTTACTCGGTGAGCCATCATTGACATTCGATGTAGAGATGGCTGCCGGTTGAATAGTGCTAGATCACCATTCATCAATTGTCTTTCAATAATTGTACCTAATTCCAGTTTATCAGCGACTTCCTCAGCGTTTCTCTCTGTAACTTTTATACGTTGTTTCATACCTTCGGTTTGCCGAATAACATAGTTAACACTAGGCCTATATTCATCTGATTTATTAGAACTCGAAATTTTTTGTTTAATCATTTGTTTGCACCAATCGATGTTATGAGATGTAACTTTAACAGGAACAGTTAATTCTCGTGCTATACTTATTGGCACACCTATTTCATTTATACTGAGATTCGGATCTGGCGAAATAACGGTACGGGCTGAAAAGTTAACACGTTTACCGGAAAGATTACTCCTAAATCTTCCTTCTTTTCCTTTTAAACGCTGTGCAAGTGTTTTAAGAGGTCTTCCTGAACGATGACGAGCTGGGGGTATACCAGATGTCTGGTTGTCTAAATATGTCGTAATATGATACTGTAAAAGCTCCCATAAATCTTCAACAATAAGTTGTGGTGCACCAGCATCTCTATTTTCTTGTAATCTTTGATTAATACGTATAACATCTACAAGTTTATGTGTTAAATCATCTTCTGATCTTTCACCAGTCTCTAAAGTAACAGAAGGTCTAACGGTTACCGGCGGAACTGGCAAAACTGTAAGAACCATCCATTCAGGTCTAGCTGATTCCTTATTAATATCTAATAATGGCAGATCTTCCTCAGGTATCTTTTCTAACCATTCTCTTATCTCTGATGGTGTAAGTTTTTTACCGTTTTCTCTTAAAGAAGTAGGTTTATCAAGCTCTATTTTCCCAACCTCTCTGTCACAACGAGTACATTTTTCTGATTTAACACATTCCTTAATAATCTGTTTTAAATGATATGTATTATCTCGTCCCTCTCGCTTATATTTACTTAATTCTTCTAAATATTCTTCTCTTCTTTTGTCAGTAAGTAAAATACGTCCGCATTCTCTGCATGTTGAACGAAGACAATCTCGAATACTTTTTACAAGACCGACATGAATAACTGGCATGGCAAGATCAATATGTCCAAAATGTCCTGGACATTTGTCTTTACCGACTCTTAAACCACATGTTTTACATCTTAAACCAGGTTCTATAACTCCTAATCGAGGGTCCATAAGACCCATTGCAATTGGAAAACCATCATCATCATAAGTATCAGCAGTTATAACTTTCGTAGCACTCATTTTTCTAATCTCACTTGGGGCTAAAAGTGAAAAAGAAATTGAACCAATCTTTTTTGTTATACTTCTAGATCTTTCCATTTTTTTTTCACCTCACACCAAAGACTCCAATCTAATCCTTGGAGCAATCACCAAAGATTTCAGTTCATCAATTAAAAGTTTGAAAGCATAGCTCATTTCAATTGGATAAATATCTGCTCTGTCTCCACATATAGGACAACGAAGTGCACCATGTCTATCGTGTATTGCTACATGTCCACAAGTATTACATATGTATTTTATGGTAAGATCAGACTCATCAAGTAATCTATCTTTTATAACCATTGCAGCTCCGTGACCGATAAGACAATCTCTTTCCATTTCTCCAAATCGAAGACCACCTTCTCTGGCCCTTCCCTCTGTCGGCTGTCTTGTCAAAATCTGCACAGGACCTCTTGAACGTGCATGTATTTTACCAGCAACCATATGGTGTAGTTTTTGATAATAAATACAACCTACGAAAATATCACATTCGAGTGTTTTTCCTGTTTCACCATTGTATAAAACTTCTTTTCCATTGTGTTTAAAGCCATTTTCTACTAGAGTTTTTCTTAATATGTCCTCTGTTTCACCACTAAAAGCAGTTCCATCAACGATTCTTCCTTCTAATGCTCCAACTTTTCCGCCGATCATCTCTAAAACGTGACCAATGGTCATTCTACTAGGAATTGCATGAGGATTAATAATTAAATCGGGTGACATTCCATTTTCAGTAAATGGCATATCTTCTTGAGGAACTAATAAACCAATTACTCCTTTCTGACCGTGTTTTGATGCAAATTTGTCTCCATATTCAGGTATACGTTCTTCACGAACCTTTATCTTAACCATTCTTGAACCATTAACTGATTCAGAAAGCATGACCTTGTCAACAGTTCCCCCCTCTCCATGTTGAACTGTTACCGAGGTTTCTCTTCTCTTTTGAGGTGTTAGAAAATCTGTTGGTTCTTCTAAAAATCTAGGTGGTGAGGTTTTTCCAATAAGAACATCTGCGCCGTTAACGCCACATTCTGGTGAAATAAGCCCGTCTTCACCTAAATTTACATATGCCTCTTCGCTTCTTACACCGCGACAATCTGGATCAGGTACTTCAAAGTGATCTTCTTGTCCTCCAGGGTATCTTTTTTCTTCACTGCTATATGTTCTGAAAAAAGTACTTCGGGCCATACCTCTTTCAACACCGGCTTTGCTTATAACAAGTGCATCTTCCATATTGTATCCTTTATAAGATGCTACTGCAACGATAAAATTCTGACCAGCGGGTCTCTTTGTGAATCTTATATATTTAACAGGATGTGTTTGAACAATTTGTGCTTGAGGATAATGCATTAGATGCCCTCGAGTATCTGGCCTTATTCTATAATTAGAAGCACCAAAACCAAGGGATTGCTTACCCATACCAGCACCCATAGTAATTCTTGGAGAAGAGTTATGTTCAGGATATGGAACAAGTGATGATCCTATACCAAGTATACACATAGGGTCCATTTCCATATGGGTGTGTTCTTGTGTAATATCTTCCTCTTTCAAGGCAATTAATGTGTTTTCTTCCTCTTCAGCATCAATATATTCTACAATGCCTTCATTTATTAGATCAATCCATTTTTTCCTACCTGTCTGAAGGTCATCTACATATTTTTTTGTAAGCAATAATTTTCCTTTTTCAACAATTACTAAAGGTCTTCTAAGTCGGCCACAGTCACAACTTACAATTAAATCATTTGCTTCTCCATAATAAGCAATATTTACTTCATTGTTAAGAAGTCCTTTTCTACGTTTCTCTCTTAATTTTTCTACTAGATCTTTACCATCAGAATGCATTCCTATTAAATCTCCGTTTAGATAGACTCGAGTCCCAGTTGATTTCTTAGTGATTTCTTTAATTCCTAGGTCTTTTAGTATACTTTCAACTTCTTTTTCTGGAAATCCTTCAGATATTTCTACAGCTAGTGCAAGATTTTTTACTAGACCACAATTAGGTCCTTCTGGTGTTTCATTCGGACAAAGTCTACCCCATTGTGTAGAATGTAAATCACGCGCCTCAAAGTGAGGTTGAGATCTTGTAAGTGGAGATGTTACTCTTCTAAGATGACTTAGAACTGCTAAGTTACTAGTCCTGTCTAATAATTGTGATATTCCTGCTCTTCCACCAACCCAGTTACCAGTTGCTAGAGCATGATGAATTCTTTGGCTTAATACATCTGAACGAAGTGAAGAGCTGATCTTGATCTCTTTACCCTTTGCATGGATTCTTTCAATCTGATATTTTAGATCTTTACATAATGCTGTAAAAGCAACACGGAAGAGATCCTCCATAAGGTCTCCAGCTAATTTCAATCTTTTATTTGCGTAATGATCCTTGTCATCAGGTTCTCTTTTACCAAGTGCAAGTTCTAAAACAGCCATCCCCATACGAGCCATAAAAATAGCTTTTGTCAAACGATCTTCCGATTCGTTTCCTAAATGAGGTAATAAATTTTTATCCATCAGTGTTTCGACTCTTTTGATACGGTATTCCTTTGCCTGTCCTCCAGCGAATTTTTTACCAAGATAAGCAACAGCTTCCTCTTTTGTTGTAATACCATATTCATTAGCACATTCTTCGATATTTGCAAGAACATAAGGCTCCATTTTTGGATCAACACTGATAACATCGACTATTTCCTCGTCATTCTCCATGCCAAGTGCTCTTAAAAGAATCATCAAAGGTATTTGTCCATAAGTTGTAGGAAGCGAAACCATCAACATGCCATCATTTTTCTTCTCAACAACTGTTAAAGCACGATAACCTTCTCTCTGGGAAAATACCTTAGCAACTTCTATCTCACGGCCATATCTGCTGCTCGTTTCAACAAGAACTCTATTTGGAGCAAGATCTTCTACTGTAATAAGAACTCTCTCAGTTCCATTGCTAATGAAGTACCCACCTGGGTCAAGAGGATCTTCCTGCAATTGTTGCAGTTCTGTTCTATATTCCTCATTTGAAACTTCATGACCTTTTTTTTCTTCAATTGCATTCTTAACTAGGTTACATACTTTTGATTTGATCATGATGGGCAGTTCGCCTACTCTTACTTCCTCTGGGTCATACTCTACTTCATCTTTTACCGGTATGAATTCCAAGGAAATTGGTGCTTCATATGTCAAATCTCTAAGACGAGCCTCCATAGGAGTTAATTTTCTAATAGTACCATCTGCCTCTTTGACTTCAGGTTTTCCGATAGATATTTTACCGAATTTTATCTTATATCCCTCGATTTCAGGATAAATAAATCCTCGTTCCATCTCTTCTTCTTGACCGATTATTGTACTATCTACAATATTCTGAAGTCTGCGTTCTAAAAAATCATTATATGACGCAATTTGATGGTTAACTATACTACGCTCCTTATAAAAAGAGTCAACAAGTTCTCTCATTTTTTACACCCATTATAAACTAACTATTTGTCGCTTTCCACTACAAGCCGGTATGCCACTGCTTCTTTTGCAGTTTGGCTTTTTCTTATAACTTTTATAATTTGTCCCGGCTGCGCTCCGATAGAAATAGGCACAGGATCTGTATTTAATATTTTTGGCAATTGATCAGGTGTGATTTTAAATTTTTCTAAAAGTTCTTTTATTTCCTCTTCAGTAGCAATTTCGTGAAGAGGTACAAGTTTGTGTTTCATTATATCAAATTGTTGTTTTTTGATTGTTTTTGCCATAGTGCGGTGTTTTCTCCTAGTGCCTCATGGTAGTAGGCGGGCCTGAAGGGATTCGAACCCTTGGCCACCTGGTTAAAAGCCAGATGCTCTACCTAGCTGAGCTACAGGCCCTTTTAAGGCCGGGACTCAACATATTTTTATTTTAATATAACCAACTCTAACCAATATTAACAGTGAAACAGTCCATCCGCTATACTACTTCTTATATATATATTTTATGCATTAATTAATTGACTTTAGAGTCAACTGGTTCTTTTGTTTTTTAAAAGTTATTTCAAAATCTTCAAAAATAGGATGTCTACCTAATAATACAGGTATATCATTTCTACCAGATACGTGAATTTGGATATTATTATATGAAGCAGTCTCGTCTTTCTTACCTATTATCATACTTAAGGTAGTTTTAAACAAAACTGTAGTCCCTCCAGCGGTATCAACTGAACCTGCTTTTTTTAATTTTAATCCTAAATACTTTGCGATGGGCATAGGTATAACAATAAAATCTCCACCAGAATCTAATAGGGCATCGATAATTGGTGTTTCTCTGTTTTTATAATAAAATTTAACCGGAACTACTGGATATCTAAAATAATCGAATACGAGTTTTAAATCTGGCATAAGACTCAACGTAAATATGATTTTCAAAGATAATACTTTTGTTATTTTTGATTAATAAAAAGAGTTTAAAAATCTCGTAGGGTTCCATCAAGTACTTTTGATATCTTAATTTCGTCGTCTGGAAATTTATTTGCTGGGAATTTTTCTTCGCAGGTTTTTAGTATGTCTTCGATATTTATGCTATGATCAACTATTTCATCATTGAATAGCAGGATCCATTCCCCAGAGAACTTTTTTGTGGCTTCTTCCTGTTTCATTAAGTACCTCTTACCTGTTCACCCTATATAAAATTTATGCCATTTTGGGCTATTTTTACGATTTTTGAGCAATTTTTTTGAAAAATTTGATAAAAAACTATATATACTAGAACAAACACACTTATATACAGCAAAATACGGCAAAATAACAAAAATGATACAAGAAGAGGGTTGAATTAATATGAATATTATAACACTTGACGATTTGTCTAAAGCAATAGCAAATAGAGTCGGAATAGGTCTAGAAGAAGCACGAAGAGATGCAGGATTTGTTATGGATATCTTTGGATTCCAGGATCGTGTCATAGATAATGTTTTAGATCCAGAAGACAGACAATTATTTTATATTTTGGAAGAAGAAGGAATGCTTACTACAGAAAGAGAAGAAACAACTCTTTATGATGGTAGAGAATGGCGTACTCATTACTGGGTTATTAGAAAAGATATAATTCTAAAATATTCTAAAGGCGAAAATAAAAGAGTCAGAAGCGTTCTTTCAGATAGGCAAACCATCGAAGATATATCTGATGAAGCCATCTACGATGCGCTTGAAAAAGATATGTGGGTAACTAGAAAGATAAATGAGGAGTAATTTTCCTCATTTTTACATACTTTTTTCAAAAAAATTAATAACTAAGTTCTGGTTTCATATTTTCTACCTGATCAGGGGCTAAATTATAATTTGTAGGTGAAAATATGTCAAAAAGAAAGATAATTATCAGCTCAGAATCAGTAACTGAGGGTCATCCAGATAAAATGTGTGATCTAATATCAGATGCTATTCTTGATGAAGCAATGAAACAAGATAAATTCTCCAGAGTAGCAATTGAGACTGGAACTAAGAATGGAGGCGTAATGGTTTTTGGTGAAATGACAACAAAAGCCTATATTGATATTCCAAGCACAGTCAGAAATGCTATTAAAGAAATTGGATACACACATGCTGAGTACGGTATTGAATGGGAAACATGCTCTGTTTGGATTCAGATCACAGAACAAAGCCCAGATATCTCTCAAGGAGTTTCTGAGGGAGACGGACTTCATAAGGAACAGGGTGCAGGCGATCAAGGTATGATGTATGGATATGCCTGTAATGAAACAAAAGAACTAATGCCACTTCCAATTTCACTTGCACACAAACTTACAAAAAAACTTTCAGAAGTCAGAAAAGAAAGAGAAGTTGCCTACCTTAGACCAGATGGTAAATCACAGGTATCAGTTGAATATGATGAAAAAGGAAAACCATTGAGAGCTGATACAATTGTTGTAAGTACCCAACATGATGGTGGCATAGCACATAGCAGAATTAGGAAAGATATGATTGAAAAAGTCATAAAACCTGTATGTAAAAAATGGATAGATAAAGATACAATTTTCCATGTTAACCCAACAGGTGCATTTGTTCGTGGTGGACCTTATGCTGATGGAGGACTTACCGGTCGTAAAATCATAGTTGATACCTATGGTGGTGTCGGACGACATGGTGGTGGTGCATTTTCTGGTAAAGATCCAACAAAGGTTGACAGGAGTGCAACTTATGCTGCTCGTTATGCTGCTAAAAACATAGTTGCTGCAGGTATTGCTGATAAATGTGAAATCCAACTTGCTTATGCAATTGGAGTTGCTGAACCAGTTTCAGTAAATATCGATTGTTCTGGTACAAATAAGATACCTCTCGATAAAATTGAAGACCTTATTAGAGAGTTTTTCCCATTGAAACCAAGTGATATTCTTAAACATCTTGATCTACGAAGACCAATATTCCACAAAACTGCGTCTTATGGTCACTTTGGCCGTGATGATCCAGATTTTACTTGGGAGAAAACGGATAAAGCTGAATTATTAAAGAAAGAGGCTGGATTGAAAAAATAAATCCACCTTTTTTTACTTATTTTTTAGAAATAAACCCTCCATAATCTTATTATACATAAGTATATTAATTAGTATTAAGATAATATATTACTAAATAGAAAGTGCCTTCGAGGGAGGAAGTGTAAAATGGTAGAATTTAAGACCTTAAAATCTAAAGAGGTTAAATTTGGAAGAAATAGCTTTATTGAAATTTCTAAAAGAAAGGTGGTGACTCCTGTTGGGGCGAATGAGTTTGTTGCTATCTCACGAGGTTATTATTTGCCTGATGAAACTAAGAGATGGAGAGCATCTATTGCATTACCTAATGAGAAAGACAAAAGAGAAAAAATTGCAGAGTTAATAAAATCTTTTTAAGAGTTAATTATTGAATTTTTTGTTTTTCGTTAGATTAAAGTAGACGAGAGGATATTTGGAGACGTGGATTTTAAAAGTGACAGTGGAGAGAGTAAGATATATGCCGTTATTGCAATTTTTATTATTTTTGTAGTAATACTGGCAATATTCTTTAGTAGTAATATTTTGCAAGAGGCTATAATTGAGGATAATATTTTAGGCGATGGCTGGAGTGAAAACCTAGCAGATCGTGATAGGGATTCACAGCTTTGGGGATTAGAAAAGTGGGTTAGCTACACCTATAGAAACAATGATAGTAGATTCCCAGCATATGTTACTGTTACAAGTATCAAAAATCTCTTTATGATGAGTGAAGAAGATCTTAGAGATCAAACAATAAATACAATTGAGCAAGCCTCAGATCAAGGTATAATTTTTGATGAATCCAAAATAACCGGAGAAAGAGCAAGTAAAAACGAGCATAGAATTATGTACATAGTTTATGAAGGAAATGATACTTCAATTGAGCCATATGAGCAGATAAAAATAATCGGCGAATATTGGAACTGCGGTGTAACTGGAGCTTCGATAATATGCATTGGTTTTGCTCAAATAACTAACAATTCAGAAACAAATACGGATTATTGGGCAAGGATTGTTAGAGATAGAGAAGGGACTTTTGGACTTGGAGATTTTCAAGGAGAAGATGGACTAATATTCAATGTAAAATGTCATTAAATGACTATTCTGATAGCTCTGCTTTTTGCAATTCATATCCTATTGGACATTCTATGCTTTCATAGATTTTTGTTATCTTGTATTTTTTTTCTTTCTGCAATATAACATTACAAAACTCATAATTAATGCAGCCTATACTTTTGCATTCTTTGTTTTCAATTATTGATTCAGATCCTTCAGACAGTTTTTTATCAATTGCTGCAATTATTGGCATTTCTTTAACCTCTACAACAGTTGCGGTCCCCTCATGAACATTGCAGCTATGACGCTTGTCTCGAACATTTGTTATCTTGTATGTTCTACCAGGCTTTAGATTGAAACATACTGTTTTTAATTTGCAATTTCTACATTCATTATTTGGACCTAGATAAGTAAATTCCTTTTCTTTTTTAGCCAGCTTTTCGCCGATTAATGTTACCAAGGGCATTTTATATTACTCCTGTTATCTTCGCTAATTTCTTAGCTGCATCTTTAGTTAAACCAGTTTCTCCTAAGATAGTATATCTCTCAGGGCGTATCTCTTGTGCTCTTACCAATGCTTCGATAATTTTTTTCTTTGCAACGCCTAGCTCTCCAGAAGTAACAGGTGCACCTATCTTCTTCAATGCATCTCTTATTTCCTTCCAGTTACCACCATGTAGATAAACCATCATAATTGCACCTACGCCACATTGTTCCCCATGCATTGGTTTTTTGTATTTTTTACCTTTTAACATAATGCCTGGTCCAAGATGATCCAGCATATGGGAGAACATGTGTTCTGAGCCAGATGCAGGTCTTGTGTTACCTGCTACACTCATTGCAACACCTGAAACAATCATTGCTTTAACTCCAAGCCATGCTGATTCTTCTGTTCCAATTCTAATGTCATCAGCATTATCGATTAGTAATTGAGCTGCTGTTTTTGCAAGAACCGCTGCGTGGCTACTGAATTCTTCCCCTTTTAATCTATGAGCAAGCTCCCAGTCCATTACTGCAGACATATTTGAAATGGCATCTGCGCAGCCAGAAGCAAGCATTCTATATGGGGCTTTATGAATAATTTTTGTGTCAGCAAGTATTGCAAGAGGTGATTCTGCAGTTTTAGAAACAGATCCCTTGCTACTTTTCAGGGATGCACGGGGTGAAGCAATGCCATCATGGGCGGCAGAGGTTGGAACACTAATAAATGGTTTTTTTGTCTCATAAGCTGCAAACTTTGTAACATCAATGACACTTCCACCACCTATTCCTAACATAAGGTCAATTTTGTTTTTATCAACAAAATTTATTACACGGTTCACTTCATTGACAGTAGGTGCTGATACAATTTTCATTTTAACATTATAATTTGCCTTGGCAAGTACCTTATAGATATCATCACCAGATAGCTTCTTAGTTTTTTTATCAACTACGAGTAAAACAGAGTTTCCTCTACCTATCCTGTCGCATAGTTCTGCAATTTGAAATGTTGCATTGTGGCCTACAATGATTTCTCTTGGAAAGATCATTGTTTTGGATTTTGTAAATCGGTCCATATAACATTCGTAAACCACGACCTTAATATATTATTTTTTCCTTTCTGATAATGAAAATAATGAAAATCGTGGAGTTTTATAGGAAAAATCCAACTACATTTTGTATATATGCACTTCTAATAGTGATTGTATTCATAATGGCTGGACTTGTATTGATGCCTTCAATTTTTTATGATCAATGGATCTGGAAATACTACTGGGGGTCTCTTGTGGCTGATTCTTATAATTCTGCTTCAGGTATCGCTGTTCATAATGGAATAGAAGCGCATGAAGGATACACAATGGTTTCAGAGATAACTTATGGCGTAATACTGGTTTTTGCGTTATACGTTATCTATAAACTCCTGAAAAAACTCAAAATAACTGTAGATTGGAGATTTGCTCTTGCTTTAATGCCATATATCTTATTTGGGCCGGTTACTAGAGTTCTTGAGGACACTGGTTATTTTGATGAACCTTTTGTTTATTGGTTTATTTCTCCATTAATCTATCTCCAAATAGCAGCTTACGCATTGTTTTTCGTATTTCTTGGTTACTATTTAGAAAAAAAATACAAAAAAAAGGGATTAACTGTAAATAAGGTAATATTTGTAGGAGGTTTGATTTTCTTAATCCCTTCTTTGTATCCAGTAGCGGCATGGATTCTAGGAGATCAATGGAGTTCTACTAATGGAGTAAGTTTCGATGTATTCTTGATTGTTATCGGTTTAGTATCTTTAATTGTTGGACTTGTTTATCTGGTTGCGTATATCTTCAGAAATAAAGAAAAAATTGCGGTTTATAAAAATCCACTAAATTTAGCCATGCTTTCTGGGCATCTTATAGATGGCATAACAAGTTATATTAGCATCAAAGATCCTTTTCTTATGGGTTTAAGTTATGCGGAGAAACACCCTGCGTCTAATGCTTTACTTGAGGTCTGGGGGCCCTTGTTTCCTATAGTAAAATTTGTTTTGATAATGGTAGTCGTTTATGTATTTGATGTGTTGTATAAAGATGAATTAAAGAATCATATGACCCTGGTAAATCTTCTAAAAATCGGCATACTAATCTTAGGCTTCTCTCCAGGTTTACGTGATCTATTAAGAGTAACTATGGGTGTATAGTTTTATGAGACGTCATCCAGATTGGTTAAAGGTTAAAATTGGCGGGGGAGAGACTTATGTTAAGATGAAGTCTCTCCTAAGGAATGCTAAATTACATACTATCTGTGAAGAGGCTAAATGCCCTAATATTGCTGAATGTTTCGGTTGTGGAACTGCAGTTTTTTTGATTTTAGGAGATATTTGCACTAGAAACTGTAAATATTGTAATGTACAACATGGGGAACCAGTATCTCTGAACTCTAATGAACCAAAGGATGTAGCTGAGAGCGTTAAAGAATTGGATTTAAAATATGTCGTCATTACTTCTGTAACTAGAGATGATTTAGAGGATGGTGGAGCCTCTATTTTTTATAACACTGTAAATGAAGTTAAAAATCTTAATAAAAATTGCAAAATTGAGGTTTTAATCCCTGATTTCAAAGGAAAAATTGAATCATTGAAAAAAATCATCGATTCAAAACCAGATGTGATCAATCATAATATTGAGGTTGTTGAAGAATTGTTTCCAAAAATAAGACCTGAAGGCAACTATAAGATTAGTCTAAAATTACTGGGAAATATTAAGAGTATTAATAAAAATGTAAAAACAAAATCTGGTTTTATGGTTGGAATAGGTGAAAACAAAGATCAAATTTTAAAGACAATGAAGGATTTAAGAGGAGCTAATGTTGATTTTTTAACAATTGGTCAGTATTTACAACCAACCAGATCGCATGCTGAAATAAAGAAATATTATACTCCTAAAGAATTTGATGAATTTCAAAAGAT
>JAGMDE010000090.1 GCA_023128855.1 Thermoplasmatales archaeon
GGTGTAGCGACTGCTAAAACACATAACTATCCAAATGATAGCTATAGCTTCCCTACATGGCTTAGAGAAAAAAAGAGCATTAAGGGTAAATTAGATGTTAGAGATTTAATAATCAAAAAAATAAGTGAGATCTCTCATAACTCAAATACCAAGAGTAGGGATTTTCTCCTGTCATATTTCACTCATATGTTTAGAAATAACACATATTTTGCAATAAAAATGAAAAATAAATTAGGTCTTTCTGAAGGTGAAATAAAATATCTTCTTGGTGAGAGTCATAAACATAAATTAAAAGATATTCTTCATTCTATTGAACCAATTTATGAAAAGCAAGTTCAAGAAGAACTGGTTGAACCTGATGAAGAAGATAAAAAAGAAAACCTGCAGCAGAGTTTATTTGACTTTTGAGTTTATGTCTTCAAGTTGTTTCATTGTTTCTACAGCTTCTTGTTTGTATCTCTCCTTGAGTTTGTGATAAGTATCATCAGATATATGCTTTGCTCTATGTTGTTTTTCTACATCTTTCAATAAAGACATAAGAAGCGTCTTTTTGGTACTAAGGAGCTCCTCAGTTTCGCCAGCTGTTTGCTTAATTTTTGTTGATTTTTGTTTTCTAAATGCATAAGCAACTAGAACTACAATAAGCACTAAAAGTAGTAATATAAGAACAGTGTAGAACCAATTTAAAGTCTGCTCGGTTGGTTTATAAAGCTGTAAATTAAAAGAACTGCCAGGTGCAAGATTTGTTGCAGTGTATATCTCCTCCTGATCAAATATGACTGATATTGAATCTGTAGATCTAACTACTTTCTTAGTAAATTCAACATTTTTGTCTAATTCATATGTAACTTTTACCTGGGTAGAATCTTCTTCCGTAATTCCTAAGCTTGATATATTACAGATATACTCACTACCATTTTCAGCTATTGATGAAGGAGTGTTTGAATTTACCAAGATATCCACATTATTTGCATCATTTTGAACCCAAACTGTTAAAGTTTCATATGATTCGTTGGTACTGCCTTGTATTGTTAAAACTTCGTTAACAAATAAAAATTCATTTTGTGTTGTTATTGTAATTTCGTGCTCTATGGTATCAACATTTTCTTCAGATGCCATAGCAAAAAGTGTCGCAGCGACTGTTATACATACTACTAGGTAGATTATTACTTTCCTCATAAACCTCCTCATCAGGGTCATATTTCTAGGTATTTATCTATTTTTCTAAATTAGCGAAAGATGTAAAAGTATGATGTTTATTATCTGGTTTAATCATGAAGATTAGAAACATCCAACTTAAATCTATAGAAGCAAGGCGATACATCGATAGAAATGAACGTCCTAAACAAGTCCGTATCGACCACAATAGTACTGTTACTCTAATTTCTGAAGTAAAGGATAATGAGGCTTTAATTGATTTTCAATATACCGCAAGCTATGGTCCTGTAGGCATGATCAAACTTGAAGGCTCTCTTTTATATGAAAATAATGATGCTAAAAAAATCTCAGAAGAGTGGAATAAAACTCGTAAAATGCCTAATCAGGTTGCTAGCCATATCCATACTGCTGTTATGCATACATGCGTACCAGAGGCTGTTGGCATTGCAAAAAATCTTGGTTTGCCACCGCCAATTCCTCTCCCACAAGTAAGACTTGGTGACTCATCTAAAAAAGCACAAGCTGGCCCAGAAGTTGCATAGAGCTATTATTTCTTTTTTAACTTTAATAATCTAAATAAATCATGTTTGCATATTGTTTTGCCAATGGAAACAATAGTCACTTCAATCGGCGGTTCAGTTATATTATCTGAAGATGCAGATGTTTCATTTTTTAATAAATTAAAAACTTTGTTAGAAAAACTAACTAAAAATTATAAAATCTATCTTGTCGTTGGTGGCGGAAAAACTGCAAGAACTTACATAAAATTAGGTAGAAAATTAAACTTCGAAGAAGAATTTTTAGATGAGATGGGAATAGATGTAACACGAGCAAATGCAAAATTATTGACAAATATCATCGGAATTTCAAATAAAGAAATCCCTGCCACTACGGATGAAGCAAAAAAAATTGACAAACCCATTGTAGTTATGGGTGGAACAACTCCAGGCCACAGTACCGATATGGTGGGTGCAGAACTTGCAGAAAAAACAAATGCTTCAAAATTCATAATTGCGACTAATGTAGATGGTGTCTACGACAAGGATCCAAACAAATATTCAGATGCAAAACAAATAAAAGAAATCTCTATCGATGAATTAATTAAAGAACACGGCACTGAATGGGGTACCGCTGGTAAAAACGTTGTAATTGATGGCCCTGCTTTACAAATTATTAAAAGAGCAAAAATACCAACTTTTATTTTGAATGGGAAAAAATTAAATCAACTAGAAAGAGCAATAACTAATCAAAGTTTTAATGGAACAATAATTAGAATATAGAAAGAAAAAAAGTGGTTTGATTATCGAACGAAATCGATATCAAACTTTGAACTTGCTACTGCTTTTACAGGAATTTTTTCTGTAACAGCATTGCTTTTTGGACCAAGTAAGTTTGGTGATTGTACTCCAGTCATTATTGCCATTACCCTGCATTTACCCTCGAACTCTGGAGCTACTCTTGCACCAAGTATAACGTTTGAATAACAGTCCAGATCTTGGGTTAAAGCTTTTGCAACCTCCTGTACATACTTTAGACTCATATTTGGTCCACCAGTTATGTGAACAAGTGCACCATTCGCTCCAGTATAATCAACATTTAGCAATGGGTGATTTAGTGCCTCTTGCACTATTGTATCAACACCTGCGTCCTCATCTGCTTCTCCCCAGAGCATAACAGACAGTCCACCTTGATCCATGATGGATTTCATATCTGCATAATCTAAGTTAATTAAGGATGGAACGGTAATTGTTTCAGAAATGCCCTTAACGGTTTCTGCTATCATTTGATCCATAACAGAAAACGCTTGGTTTATTGGCAAGTTGGGAACAAACTCAAGTAGTCTGTTATTATCAAGAACGACAGTACTATCTGCCGTTACTCGAAGTTTGTCAAGCCCCTCATCTGCTTTGATGAGTCTTGCCCTTTCTACATTAAAGGGCGTTGAAACCATGCAGGTTACAACTGCATTATGTTTTTTTGCAATTTCAGCTACTACTGGAGCTGATCCGGTACCGGTACCACCACCCATACCAGCTGTAATAAATACAAGATCGGAATCTTTTATGAGTTCCTCAATTTCATGACTTGATTCACGTGCAGCACGCTCTGCAACGTCTGGAAAACCTCCAGCACCAAGGCCACAGGTTAACCTTGCTCCAATAAGAAGTTTATGATCTGCTTCAACCAAATCTAGTGCTTGCTTATCAGTGTTAATAGCAATTGTATCAGCACCTTTAACTCCAAGCTTGTTTAATCGGGTTACTGTGTTTCCTCCGGCACCTCCACATCCAACAATTGTTATACGTGGGGTTCCGAACATGTCCTCTTCATTTATTTTCAACCTGCTTTCCTCTTCTGCTTTATTTTCTATCGCATTTGTTATAAAAGATTCCATATTATTTTTACTCATACCATTCCTCCTAGTTATCTGGTAGTTTGAAGGACGCCCATCCCGAGGCGCCCTTCGATTAGGGGTGCATCCCATCCCCTCCAATTTTTAAACCATTATTTTTTCATGTAAGGTTCGATGGATTCGACAGCAAGTTCCAATTCTTGGACCTTTTTGATTTTTTCTGCCTTTTCAATTATATTGTTGGCATAATTTTTTATAAAATCATTTACCGCATGACGTATAACCTCAGAACGAGTAGCAAACTCTCCTGCTCTGACGAACAGATCTATAGAGTGTATATCATGCTGAGGCAATCTTATCGTTATGCGTTGCGTCTCCATTCTTCTCCTCACATAAACTTTCATATGTCAGATATATGCCATTTGCATGTCGGGCATATGTCAAATATACATCTAACAAACGACAAAAGGCATCTTTTGTCTGACAAATGTAGAAAGGAATGTGTCGTTCAGTTTAAATAATTTTCGCTAAAAATTGGCAGGTGAATATGCAGGTAAATATGCAGAGATTTAGACCTCCACAATATGTCCAAATGCGACCGTTCCAGAAATTTTTTCGATCTTTACTTTGAGCATGGATCCTTTGACAGCACCAGCAACATAAACTATGTATTTATCAAAGTATGCAATGCCATCTCCTTTTTTACCAATGTCCTTAATTGTTAAATCATAAGTCATGCCTTCTTTCAATGTTTCTGATGGCTGCTGTACGACTTTCTTTTTACGTGATTTTACTGATCGAAAAGCCCCGCATGCGTCACATCTAATTAGCGTTGTTCTTCCCTGCTTAACAAGATGTGTATCAGGTTTATTACACTCTGAACAAATTACAAAAGCATCAATATATTCCTTCAATTTATCCTGAATACTCTTAGCAGGTATTTTACCTTGAAATACTACCCTGCTACCATCCATCTCACCGGCTGTACCTAGACCACCTAAAAGAAATTTTAAAATAAGATCAGAATTACGATTGACGGCATCAGATATTTTATCAAAATTTTTTATTACAGTCGTATTACCTTCATAAAATATTTCTGCTTTTGGCAGCTTAAATCTATCTTCAACTACTTCTTTTTGCGGAGTGCTTTCAATAACTCTTTTTAGTAAATCTTTGTAATTTAAATCTGCCATGTTGTCAAGGGCTAATACAATAATTATCTAAAAAGCTTCCGTTGAAAAAATAACCCCCCTCAAACCATTCTTTTAATTATTGAAATGCTCTTTTTTTTAGTATTTCATAATGTTAGGTTTTACTTTTGTACCCATAACAAGTATTCCTTCTTTCATTGCTTTTTCAGCAACTTCTGTGTTTCTTGTATAGACTTTACTATTTCCTTTCGTCCAACACCATATGAATTCAGACATAATCTCCCCCATTACTACCAGATGTATAGCAACCGACAGCCTAAAACACCTATAAATATCTTTTTAAATATTAAAGCTAACAAGTATCCTCTTTTAAACTAACAAAAAGCTATTAATATATAATAGTGTTACCGAGAAAAAGTTTAATCTAAAAATACTCCAATGGAGAAGTGCATATGGTAGAATTTAAGGTAGTAGTTAATGACACAAAGAACGGTAAATCTCATCGAGTACAAGTTAGTGGACATCATGCTAACTCTTTGATAGGTAAAAAAATTGGTGATGAAGTTGATGGTATATTCATTTCCCTTCCAGGCTATAAACTTCAAATAACTGGTGGAACTGATAAAGATGGTTTTTCAATGAGAGCAGATCTTCCAGGAATGGGCCGTAGAAAATTACTTCTAAGTGAGGGTAAAAGTTTTAAAGCATTAGAAGGCGGTATGAGAAAGAAAAAATCTGTCAGAGGAAATACAGTAAGTCAAGATATTGTACAAATAAACATGAAGGTTACTAAACATAGTTCCCGTCCTATCGAAATGCTCATTGAAACAAAAGAGAAAAGTGAACCCGATAAAAAAGAAGAAGCAAAAGAAGAAAAACCTGAAGAAAAATCCGAAGAAAAGCCTGAGGAGAAACAAGAAGATAAGAAAGAGGAGCAAGAATGAGTTTACCAAATCAACCTGAGATAAATATTGGTATGATCGGCCATGTTGACCATGGTAAAACGACTTTAACACAGAGACTCACTGGTAAATGGGCTGATGAACATTCTGAGGAACTTAAACGAGGAATTTCAATAAAACTTGGTTATGCTGACGCTGCTTTCTACAAATGTCCAAAATGTGATGAGCCTAAATGTTATTGTACAAAAAATAAATGCCCTTCATGCGGTAGTCCTACTGAATTACTTCGTGTTGTTTCTTTTGTTGATGCACCAGGCCATGAGACTTTAATGGCTATAATGCTTTCTGGTGCTGCTATTATGGATGGAGCCATACTTGTCATAGCGGCAAATGAACTTTGTCCACAACCACAAACTAGAGAACATCTAACAGCTCTTGACTTATCAGGAATTAAAAACATTGTAATCGTTCAAAACAAAATAGATCTTGTATCTGAAAAAAATGCTATAAAAAATTATGAGCAAATCTTGAAATTTGTGAAAGGGACATGCGCTGAAGGCGCACCAATAATCCCGGTTAGTGCTCATCAAGATATAAATATCGATGTTTTAATCAAATCAATGCAAGATTGTATTCCTATACCAAAGCGAGATCTTGATAAACCTCCAATTATGTATACTGCTAGAAGCTTTGACATAAATAAGCCAGGTGCAAGACCTAATGAATTAAAGGGTGGCGTAATCGGCGGTTCACTGATTCAAGGTGTGTTAAAACAGGGTGAAGAAATTGAAATTTGCCCTGGTAGAAGAACTGAAGTTCAGGGTAAGAAAACTTTGGAAACTATTACTACTACAGTTGACTCATTGTTTACTGGTGGCAAATCTGTTAAAAAAGCCACACCAGGTGGATTGATTGCTATAGGCACAAAGCTAGATCCAGCTAGAACAAAATCTGATTCTTTTTCTGGTAAAGTTATTGGCAAAACAGGACAGTTACCACCAGCTATGGATAAGTTTAATCTGTCTATTAATCTACTAAAAAGAGCAGTTGGTACTATCGAAGAAAAAAATGTTGAACCTATTAAAACAAATGAGCCACTTATGCTTACTATTGGAACTGCTACAACTGTTGGAATTGTTTCAGAATTTCATGGTGAAAAGATTGGTGTTAAATTAAAACTACCTGTTTGTGCTAAAGAAGGACAAAGAATAGCTATAAGTAGAAGGATTGACGCTAGATGGCATCTAATAGGTTACGGGAAGATCGAAACGGAAAAACAGTGATTCTAGATAGTAGCGCTGTAATGATGCTTTTTGAGTTCTCTATTGATCTGGAGGATGAACTAACGCGTTTGCTAGGTAAGTTTCATATTGTTGTACCACGTCCTATCTTTGAAGAATTGAAATTATTATCGAAGAAAGGAAAAGGAAAAAAGAAGGCAATTGCAAAACCTTCTCTAGAATTAATTAAAAAATATGAGATAGTTAATGCGGAAGGCAACGGAGATGACGCAGTTTTAATGTTAGCAAAAAAACTTAGTGGAATAGTAACTACAAATGATCGCGAATTAAGAAAAAGAGCTAAGGAATCCTCTCTGCAAACCATATATTTACGTGGCAAGAGCAGACTTGTTTTAGAATGATTAGATTAGAAAGTTTTTATAAATAAAGTCAGCATTCTGCATTTCACCATGTCGGAGTGGCTCAGCTTGGTTAGAGCGCCTGACTCATAAGCTCAGCTAAAAGGGTTCGAAAAAAATTTTAGCTTTTTGGCGCTAAGAAATCAGGAGGTCGCGGGCTCAAATCCCGCCTCCGACACTAACTTTACAGGCACAAGTTCCCACACAAATTTTACATAATAATTAGTTGATACCTTTTTGATGGCTTATGACAAATCATGCAATTGAAAAAACCAAAGATCATGTTATTAAATTAGCTAATAAAGGAGATATTTCTAATAAAAATAAACAACTCATTCTTAATTTTGTGGATAAACTCATGGCTGAAGGACATAAAAACGGAGCATATTCACCCAATCGTATTCGTAAATATCTATATGGTCTAATAACAATGTCTAAAATTATTAAAAAAGACTTTGATAAAGCCACTAAAGAAGATATTAACCAACTTGCGGCAAAAATAAGAGATGACTATACCGGTGAAACCCCTAGAGATTACCTGGTTATGTTACGTATCTTTATGAAATATATAAAAGAATTAGATGGAGAAAGATTTAATGAAAATGAGTTTCCTGATATTGTAAAAAATATTAAACCACGGAATAGACGATTCCCTAATATAAAAAAGTCTAGCTTATTAACATTAGAGGATGTTAAGGAACTTGCTAGTTATACTCAAAATCTTAGAGATCGATGTTTTATAGTTGCGACTGGGAAT
>JAGMDE010000091.1 GCA_023128855.1 Thermoplasmatales archaeon
GTATGGAATGTTCGTGAGAGTGTTAGAAAGGCATTGAGGGAGCCGTATCGAAAGTTTGATACACTTGATCAAGCACTTGTTTATATCTCTGAAAAAATGGATATACCATTGCAAAGATGGATTAAAAATAGTGCAGTTTTAAAAAACCAACTTTATCAAAAAAGACTTGAGGATTTTAATGAAAATTAGAGAAGTAAAATGTAAAACAGCATTGTCCAAGTCTAATTTACCAGGTTTAGATTATTCCTTAAATCCTTACAGAGGATGTCAGCATGCTTGTGCTTATTGTTATGTTCCAAATGTTTTGAGAATTAAAAGAAATGAATGGGGTAGTTTTGTTGATGTAAAAACAAATATTCCAAATGTTCTCTCAAAAGAACTTAGAACGAAAAAACCTGGTGCTGTTGGTATTTCAACTGTTACAGATCCCTATCAACCAATTGAAAAGAAGTACAAACTAACTAGGTATTGTCTTGAACAACTTTTAAGATATGATTTCCCAGTTTGCATTCAAACTAAATCAGATTTGATTCTAAGAGATCAAGATCTTATTTCCAAATTTCCAAAAGTAGAAGTTATGATGAGTATTGGAACATTAAATGATGAAGAAAGAAAAATGCTAGAACCAAAAACCTCCTCAATACAAAATCGTCTAGATGTTCTTCAGCAGTATTCAGATATTGGCATTGAAACTAGTGTATTCTTTGGTCCAATTTATCCAACAATTAAAACAAGTGATATCCCAACTATTATTGATACTTTTATAGAATATGGAGCAACAGAAATTATGGTTGATAAATTAAATTTAAAACCAGGAATTAAGGAAAATGTCACAAGAGTTTTTCTTCCATATAAAAATTTAATTGAAAATGTTACTTATCATCAACAATTATTTCACGAAATCATGCGTGTTTGTAAAGAAAAAAATATGAAGGCAGTCTACGCTTTCTAAGAATTTTTTTATTTTCTCCTTTTTTGAAATTCTTCTACTAACTTTTTCCACTCTACATTTTTATTAGCAAGAAGTAAAAAGGTGTGAAATATTAAATCAGCTGCTTCCCAAACAAGGTTATCATTGTCATTGAACGCTTCGATTAATTCTTCACTTTCTTCTTGAATTTTACCAATTAATCTATCCTTATCTTCTATAATACTAGCTACATAGCTCTTTTCTGGCTTGAGCTTTTTCCGTTCTTGTATCACTCTATATACTTCTTCCAGAATTGGTGTACCCTTTTTACCTGATATCTGTTCAGTAAAACAAGAATAATTACCTTTGTGACATGCAACACCGTTCTGTTTAACAACATACAGTAATGAATCTTTATCACAGTCAGTATAAACTCCAATTATTTCTTGTGTATTACCAGATTCTTCCCCTTTCATCCAAGTTTTTTTTCTACTTCTTGACCAGTACCAAGCTTTTTTTGTTTCAAGTGTTTTTTCAATAGTATCCTTGTTTGCATAAGCAAGCATCAAGACTTTTCCTTCAGTATCTTGAGTAATTACAGGAATTAGCCCATCTTTAAAGTTCAACTTATTAATACTCATCTTACATCAACCCCATTTTTCTTCAAGAAATCTTTAACATTTTGAACAGTGTAAGTCCCATAGTGGAAAAGACTCGCGATTAATGCTGCATCAGCTTTTCCCTCTGTAAGAACATCTAAGATATCTTCCAAGGAACCTGCCCCACCTGACGCAATAATAGGGATATTTACAGATTCAGCAATTTTTCTTGTAAGCTCAATGTCATAACCCTTTCTTGTTCCATCAGCATCCCAGCTTGTAAGAAGGATTTCACCAGCACCACATTTCTCAACATCTTTAGCCCATTGGACTGCATCTATATCTGTTCTATCTCTTCCACCATTAATCAAAACAATCCATGACTTTCCATTCCTTTGAGCATCTATTGCGCATACAATACATTGTGATCCAAATTTTTTAGAAGCTCTGGTAATTAATTGGGGATATAGTACACCAGCTGTATTTATTGAAACTTTATCAGCACCATTTGATAAAACCGCTTGAACATTCTTTATTGATCGTATACCTCCCCCAACAGTTAGAGGAATAAACACTTTCTTAGAAACACCGTTAATAACATTAAGCAAAGTTTTTCTCTTATTTGGTGAAGCACCTATATCTAAAAATACAAGCTCGTCTGCATTTTGTTTATTATAACAATCTGCAAGTTCTACTGGATCACCTATCTTTTCCAGTTTTTGAAATTTAATCCCTTTCATTACAAGGCCGTTATCGACATCCAGACAAGGAATGATTCTTTTCGCAAGCATTAAAATAATTCCCCCAAATCGATTTTTTTTGTATACAATGCTCTACCAATTATTACACCAGAAAAACCTAGGTTTTTTGCGAGTTTTATATCCTCTATTGTAGTAAATCCACCAGAAGCATATACTGGGATTTTCTCCTGAACAATTTTTTTAAGCATGATAGAATTAGGACCCTCAAGTAGCCCTTCTCGGCTAACATCTGTTGACAAAATGGAACCAGCAAATTTCTTAATTCGTTTGACTCCTTCTTCATATTTTATACCCGTATCATTTTGCCAGGCACTTGTTACAATTTTTCCATTACTAGTATCAAGTGCGATCATAATTTGTTCCTTAGGGATCTTTTTTAAAAGATTTTTCAAAAAACTCGAATCCTGTAACTTACTTCCAATAATTATTCTCTTAGCACCGCTATCAATGAGTTCGCTTGCATAGGCTACATCCCGTATGCCGCCTCCAACTTGAATTTCTACTTCTCTTTTCTCGAGTAAATCGAGTATTATTGTTTTATTTGAACCTAAATTAAAAGCTGCATCTAAGTCGATCACGTGTATTTTATCTGCGCCTTTTTCTATCCATTTTTTATAATACTCTTTTGGACTACCGTAAATAGTTGCTGTTTCGATTTTTCCATTTACTAATTGAACGCATTTACCGTTTAGAATATCAATACTTGGAATTACAAACATTTCTTGTCACCTCAACAAAATTATTTAGAATCTTTAACCCAATTTCCCCACTTTTTTCAGGGTGAAACTGTGTTCCAAAAACATTTCCACTGCCTACAACAGCCGCAAATTCATCTCCATATAAACTAGTTGCAAGTGCCTTTTCTTTATTAGCAGCGTACGAATTGATATAATAAACATAACTTCCAGAAGATATGTTTCTTAAAAGAGGATTTTTTCTCTGAATTATTATCTTATTCCAACCAATTTGAGGTAGCTTTTTTTCAGGGAGTTTTTTAACCTGACCTCTAAAGTAACCAAGACCATTCCACTCTCCATTTTCATAACTTTTTTCATATAGATACTGTAAACCTATACAGATTCCTAGAAAAGGTTTACCACTTGACAAAAATCCTAAAATATCTTTTTTGTAGGGTTTTAGAAGAATGGCAGTATCTTTAAATGCTCCAACACCAGGTAAAACAACAGCATCAAAATTGTTGATATCTTCAGGTTTAGTAAATTCAACTTCTACTTTAAGGTAATTAAAAGCATTGTATACGCTTTGAATGTTTCCCATTCCGTAATTTATTATACCAATTTTCATTTAGATCCCTTCAATCTAAAGTACCTTTCAGTGCAGAGAAAGTTCCTTTTCTCCACTCATTCTTTCCATACGCATTTTTAATTGCATATCCAAGGGCTCTAAATGCAGCTTCCCAGGAGTGGTGAGGATCTTTTCCAGAATAATCTAACCTCAAAGTACATTTACAACCTTGGCAAAATCCCTCTATGAATGCAACTAGACTGTATCCCGAAATCCCATCAATATTTTGAAATTCTGGACCGTTGACATAGTAATTTACTCTACCCTCAATACTTATCATTGCATCTGCAAAGGCTTCATCTAATGCCCCTCTGCCAAAGCCAAACCCTTCAATCCCTTCAGTCACCTTTGTTTTGAACAACTCAAGTAAGGCTCTTCCTAAGGTAATTCCAGAATCCTCAGAAATTGTGTGTTCAAGATTTACTTTTGATTCAATTTGTAAACCAATGTTTAGGTTTGCTCTATATGCAAGTGTTTCAATCATGTGATCCAGAAAAGGAATTTTTGTATCAATATCAAGCGATTTCCCTCTTATCGTACTAATCCTAACAGCAATCTTTGTTTCTTTTGTAGTTCTGGTTACCTTTACCTCGTTTGAATTTTTTTTTACGTCAATTCCTAATTTCATTTTGTAACCTCACTTTAACAGAGTTATAGTGCCCATCAAGTCCTTCAACTGATGAGATTTCCCTTACAATAGGCTCTAATTTCCTAATCCCCTCTTTTGTAAGATATTGATACTCAGATTTCTTCTGAAATGTCTCAACTCCAACTGGGGAAAACATCTTTGCAAATTGCCCAGTAGGAAGCACGTGATTTGTTCCAGAGGCATAATCTCCAATAGCGACTGGTGCATTATTTCCTAGAAAAATTGAACCAGCATTTTTAATTTTTTTAAGTAAACTCCAAGGATTTTTAACCATTAATTGAAGGTGCTCAGCGGCATATTCATTAGCAAAATCTATTATTTCATCCCATTTTTTTGATACTATTATTGCAGAATACTTTGTTAGAGATTTTTCAATTATTTCTTTTCGCTTAAGATATGAAAATTGTCTTTTAATTTCTCTTTTCACATTTTCCGCTAATTCTTTGGAATCTGTCAGAAGAATTGCGGAAGCATTTTGATCATGTTCACATCTAGCAAGAATATCAGCTGCAACAAAAACTGGATCAGCATTTGAATCAGCAATTATCAAAGCTTCACTAGGACCTGCTGGCATATCAATATCAATTTTCCCAAAAACAAGCATCTTTGCACAACTGACGTAGATGTTACCAGGCCCAACTACCTTTTTTACAGGTTTAACTGAATCTGTACCAAAAGCAAGAGCAGCAATTGCTTGTGCTCCTCCAATTTTATAAATTTCTTTAACTCCAAGAATATCAGCTACAACAAGAACTGATTCTGGAACCTTACCTTCTTTATTTGGAGGTGTGCAGACTACAATTCTTGGTACTTTTGCAATTTTAGCAGGAACAGCAAGAATCTGCAATACAGTTGGATACGCAGCTTTCCCTCCTGGTACATAAAGCCCAACAGATTCGATTGGTGTGAATTTTTCACCTAAAATTATTCCTTTTTCTATCTCAATTTTTCTTTCTTTTATTAATTGATTTTTGTGGAATTTTTTTGAATAATTGATTTGCCGTTTTATTTGATAAACAAGCTTTTTATTAATTTTTTTCCATGCATAATCAATTTCTTCTCTATTTACCTTAAATGAATCTAATCTGATCCCATCATATAATTCAGAATATCTTCTGACCGCCCCATCTCCATTAATTTTAACATCATCAATAATAGAATTTACTTTATCTTTTACACTTTCAATATCAATTAAAGATCTTTTTAAGAAGAAATTACGTTTTTCGTTTGATATATTTTTTAATTCAAATATCTTAATCATAGCATCCTCTCTAAACAACAACTCTTTTAATGTCTAAAACAAGAATATCAGTTGTACCAAAATTCTTTAGTTTGGTAATAGTTCTAGAAATATCACTGGTTGGAACAACAGTCTGTACAGAAACTACATTTTCATCACTAGTTTTTACAATTGTTGGTGCTCTCATGCATGGTATTTGATCAATGATTCTATCTAAGATTTTCTTTGAGATGTTAAACATCACATAACTTTTATTTTCAGCAGAAATTACACTTTGAATTGCAAGTTTTATATCTGATATTTCTCCTGATTTTTCTTTTAAACTTTTTTTATTACCTATTAGCACTGCATTTGAACTTAGAATAACATCGTATATGGATAATCCATTTACCTTTAGAGTAGAACCTGTTGATGTTATATCAATTATAAAATCAGTAAGACCAAGTTGTGGCTTGATCTCTGTAGCACCGGGGGAATCTATAATTTTGGCTTTAACCCCTCTCTTTCTCAAATAATCCTTTGAAATATTTTGATATTTTGTTGCGATTCTTACTCCATTTCTTAATTTTTTATTTTTTTCTCCTGCAAGAACTAATTTACAAGACCCATAATTTAAATCGAGAATTTTTTCCACGGATATTTTCTTTTCAACAATTATATCATAACCAGTTATTCCTAAATCCGCTACATTTGATTCAACATAGAATCCAATCTCATCATTTCTCATGAAAAGTATTTTTATCTCGCCACAATTCGTTTCAACACATAATTTTCTTTCATTGATTTCTTTTGGTTCAAAACCAGATTTCCTTAATAGTTCAATTGTTGGATTGAACATCCTTCCTTTATTTGGTACAGCAATTTTTATCATAAAATAACCTCCTTAAAAAATTTAAAATTTTCAAAAGAAAAACTTAATTTAACTATGAACGTTACCACGAGCTATCTTCGTGATACTCAAAGATTCTACAAAACCTGATTGTAATAATAATTGTTTAATTTGATTAATTGAATTTGAACATTTTGAAATATCTGCAATAATATCCCATCGAGCTTTTTTCCCTCGTTGGGAGCTCTTAGATTCTGTCATTATTAAATCTATTTTTAAGTCTGCGATTTTTTTTGCGATTTTAGCTAAACAGCCAGGTACATCACCAAATTCAATTTCTATTTTAACAAGATCCATTAGTTTCCCATAAATTGGGCTGATCGTAAGTGTATCTGTTTTAGAGTCCAGGCTTAGTAATATTTCATCGCCCTCTTTTAGATTAAGCATTTCTCGAAATTCGTTTGGAATTACCAAACGCCCTCTTGTATCTAATTTTATTATCGAGTTCATACAATACACCGTGGGAATATCGTGGGAATATATATTGCTTGGTATATAAATGTTTCGCTGTTATATTGCCGATATATCAAAAGGTATGTGAATAATTAATAAAACCCAAATATCTTTAACTGATTTCTACAGATTTATTATTATTTCTTCTCCTGGCTTCAATATTTTAACGGAGGGATCTTGCCATTTTTCAACTTCTGAAATTGGCTCGGTGTAATGAGAGAATGTTCCAAAATGAACAGGGATGTTAGAATTCGTTATATTTTTTGCAGGCATTACAAAAAAATTCCGCTTAGAGCTAGCATTATTCCAACTTAAAATATTACTACATTCCTTTTCATTTTATCACCTTTATTCAAACTATTGTCAAATATATTTCAATATCATCATCATTGAGAATTTCACTACCTATTACCATTTTTGGAGATTTCCAACCATTGCTATCGGAGAAAAGATAATGAGATGGAAGATAAAGTTAGGGGTAAATGGGGTTTATAAGGCGATAAGTTATTTGGAAAGTTAAGGGATAAAAAAATGACAATATTTGGATGGGTTAAAAAGAAAGATAAGCCAAAAGAAATTCCAAAACACATTGCTAAAAAGAAATCTCGGAAGAAGAGAGATTAAAAATGGTAAAACATATGAAGAAAGAAAAGATGGTTGATAGGGATAAATATGTCTTTCCTTTTGGTGATTCTGAACTTATAAGTAGAATGATTTTGAATTTCCTATTCAGAAGCGACCATTTGATAAATGGGTAGATAAAAGACGAATTAAAGAGATAACAAGTGATGAGGCATTATCTTATACTATTTAGATACGATTAAATAGTCGTTATGAAGTTATAGGTTGGGGAGGAAAAAATTATGATAGAAGAAACAGCTAAAGAAAAAAGAACCGATGAAAACGTAATATATGTTGGAAATAAGCCTCCGATGAGCTACGTGCTTGCAGTAGTAACACAGTTCAATACTAGTGGTTCGG
>JAGMDE010000092.1 GCA_023128855.1 Thermoplasmatales archaeon
TTGGGCGAAAAAGACTATTTCTACGATACTTAAGAATCCAACCTATTCGGGATACCTACATTGGGAACAATATGTCAATAAAAGTGATCATGATCAAATCATCACCGAGTCTGATTTTAACGAAATTCAAAACATTATTGCTAATCGTGGCGGTTTTCCTGCCCAAAAATTGATAAAATAGGCCCCTGCATGGTTACCTTCGGACTACCGAAGGTAACTCTTTTAAGTGCCAAAATTTAAATAAGACATTTCACATATGTGATATATTCATATATTTGAGGGGTATCAAATGTCTAAATATAAAGTTGCATATTACATAAGAGTTAGTATAGGTGAGCAATCAAAGGGATATAGCTTAGAAGGACAAAAATCAACTTTAGATGATTGGGTAAAAGATATGGAATGGAAATGGGTAAAAACATATTATGACGAAGCAAGTGCAAAAGATACAAATCGAGAAAAATTCCAGGAAATGATTACTGATGCGAAACACGGACTTTTTGATGGAATTTGTATGGTTGATAACGATAGGTTTAGCAGATCAACAAAGGACTTGCTTAATATTATGGATGATCTATTAGGGCATAAAGTAAAATTACATATACATAATCTACAACATATAGATATCTATAGTGAACAAGGTAGACTTTTACTCACAAATTTAGCAACTTACAGTGAGTTTTTCAGAGGGCAATTAGCATCTAAAATTCGTTCGGGTGTAAAACAAAAAATGAAGAATGAATGGTTTGGACAGGCACCATATGGCTACACGATAATATCTGATGTTAAGGGAAACAGAAAGATGAATACTAGGCTTGTGGAGAATTCAGATGAACAAAAAGTACTATCTTTAATAAAGCAACTAAGAACAAAAGGAAAAACGCCTAGTGAGATTGCTATGCATCTTAATGAAAATAGAATACCAACAAGATTGAAAAGAAAAGGAAATACGTGCAGTTGGCATCCAAGTACTGTAAGAAATATTCTTAATAGGCCTGAAGTGGTTTTAAACGAGAACGAAAAGACCTGAATTATTCATCTATCAATATAATCTACCCATGCTACTATTTATCAATCAATAATGTGTGATAATAATTAGCACAAAAACATTGACACAGTGTAACACGATATATTAAGTTAAGTTTTAACGTTAATTAATTAAACTTGTTTCGATACCAAATTAACAAAGTAATGAATGAATCTTAAATTTACAAAATTCATTATTATTCATAGTAGAGCATATTTTTAATGTATATCTTTGTAACAAAAAAGACACATTCTTCGACATTCAACGACATAGTAATCGCAACTATTATTAACAAACAACAGCTGTATTATTACAATTAAAAAGAGGGAGGTAAAAAAATATGAAAAAACTATTACCATTGATGGTAGTAGGAATTTTAGTCCTTAGTGGACTTGGAGCTGTTGCCTTAGAAATAAAAACTGAACCCCAGACTTTATTGGATGAATTAGATCAGTTTCAAGATGTTATGACTGAAAATGCTGAAGTACCAATTGGTCATGTAGCTATTCCGGACAATCCGATTAGTGTTCAAGTGGCTCAATCTTTTATTCCAACATTGCCAATTTTAACTCGATTAGAGCTATTTATCGGTAAAAATTCAACTGCAACATATGATCTCAATGTTGCTATTAGAGATGATTTGACAGGTGACGATTTAACACTTATAATTATTGATCCATCGGCAGTCCCAACTGAAACATATGATTGGGTAAGTATTGATTTTGATGATATTCCAGTTACTGCTGGTCAGACACATTATATCGTTACTTATACTGAAAATGAAACTGATAATTTCTATGCATGGGGTTGCAATAATGAATCTGATTCATATGTTGATGGATGCGCATGGTTTTCTCTTGATGATGGAGGAACTTGGGACAATCGATCGGCTGCTTCAAAACCAAGTAACATTTACGTTAAACCTAGATATGGTGGTACTCCAATATTTGATGAATATCCAACATGGGACACATGTTTTAGGACCTATGGAAAAGAAAATGCTGCACCATCTACACCAGATATAAGTGGTCCAACAAGTGGAGAAGTAGGTACTTCTTATGATTATACATTTGTCTCGGAAGACACAAATGGAGATCCAGTGTATTATAAAATCAACTGGGGCGATGGTGATGTCGTTGAATGGTTTGGACCGTTTGACTCTGAAGATCCACAAACAAGGGGTCATACTTGGGATAATCCAGGAGAATATACTATTAGCATAAAAGCTAAAGATATTTGGGGTGAAGAGAGCAGCTGGGGTACATTAAAAGTCTCCATGACAAAAAATAGAGCATTAAACACACGATTTCTAAGGTTTATGCAAAATTATCCACATATATTTTCAATACTACAGAGACTACTAAAATACTAACAATCTCTCTTTTTCTTTTTTTACCTGATAAAATGAATTAACCTACTTGGTTTATTTTTTAACCTTAACATTTCAAATAAGCAAAACCTTTAATAATGAACAGAAATTTACCCAGCCGACTAAGTTGATTTATTTAGATAGAGGATAACATATGTACATAGTTATAGTAGGGGCTGGCGGTATTGGTAAAAGACTTACAGAGATCGCTCTAAAAGATGGTAATCATAACGTCATTGTTATAGATAAAGACCAAACAATGTGCGAAGAAATTGCAAGAAAATACGATGCAGTAGCAATCAATGCTGACGCAACACAAGAAGAAACACTTGATGAATCAGAGGTAAAAAAAGCAGATGTTTTGGTTACTACAACAAACGATGATGCGACAAATCTCATGGTTTGTTCTCTTGCAAAAAATAAAGGAGTTGAACATCTTGTTTCTGTAGTAAATCAAGAGGAAAGCAAACCGATGTACATGGAAAAGGGCGTAAAAATGGTAAAAAGCCCTAATGTTGTAATGGCTGAACATCTCTATAAATCAATAAAACATCCAAATGTTGAAGAATACATGAACGTGGGCAAGTATGCTGAGATATTCCGTCTTCCAATTGCTCCTAATTCAAAACTTTCTAAAAAGAGCATTAGAAAGATAGGTTTACCTAAAAAAAGTTTAATAGTTGCAATTGAAAGGGATCATAAGTTCATTATTCCAACAGAGGATGTAGAACTGTTTTCCGGAGACAAGGTTACTGTCTTGGCACATAAAGATCAGGTGGATAAGGTCGCTGCATTGTTCTCGGAATAAAAATTATGGTATTTTACGTAAATTATTTATAAAGGGTGTAAGATTCTACATGATGTTTTTCTTAGTTTTGAGGAGTTATTATGGACGAAAAAGAAGTTACTAAAACAGGAACAACAACACTTGGAATGGTATGCAAAGATGGTGTAGTAATGGCAACTGAAACAAGAGCTACTATGGGCCAGCTTATTGCGCATAAGGAGACAAAGAAACTCTATAAGATTGATGAGCACATTGCATTAGCGACAGCAGGTTTAGTTGGAGATTTGCAAGTTCTTGCTAGATATCTAAGTGCAGAGGCTAATTTATACAGATTAAAAAGAGATAACAGAATGCCCGTTAAGAGCGCAGCAACTCTTATGTCAAATATTTTGAATCAAAGGAAATTTTATCCTTACTATGTTCAGCTGATATTAGGAGGATATGATGACACTGGCGGTTATGTTTATTCTCTTGATGCTGCTGGTGGAGCAATACCTGATAAATATACATCTGGAGGATCTGGTTCACCGTATGTATTTGGTGTTCTAGAGGATTTATATAAAGATGATTTAACAACTAATGAAGGAATTGATATAGCAATAAGAGCAATACATGCAGCTAAAAGTAGAGATTCTGCATCAGGAGGAAAAACAAATATTGCTGTTATATCAAAAGATGGATTCAAAGAAGTTCCTGAAGATGAAGTAAAGAAACGCATGGAAAAACTTACCAAAAATTGAAATGAGTATTTCTTAAGAATAAATCTAGTTACTAAATATTCAATTTATAAAAAGTTAAAAGGTTATAATATGCCTGTAGACGACGTTTTACGAGAAATTAAAGGAAAAGTTCGAGGCGTTATCCCGCCGAGTATCGATGTTTCAGATGTCGAGTTTGAAGGAGCTTTGGTTGTAATTTATACCAAACATCCTGATAAATTCGCAAAAAATGAGGATCTAGTGAAACAGTTAGCCAAGATGCTTCAGAAACGTATTGCTGTACGTCCAGATCCTTCTGTTATCACTGATACTGATACAGCTGAAAGAAAGATTAAAAACCTTATTCCAAAGGATGCTGAAATTACCAATATCTATTTTTTACCAGAGGTTGGAGAAGTAACAATTGAAGTTGTGAAACCAGGAGTAGCAATTGGTAAACAAGGAGTTTTACTTAATGAAATAAGGAAAAGTGTAAATTGGTCTCCTAAAATCATTAGAACTCCACCAATTCAATCTAAAACAGTTAAAGAAATCCGCGGTTATCTTAGATCAATGAGTGAAGAACGTAAGGAAATTTTACGTAAAGTCGGAAGAAGACTTCACAGAGGTGTATCTGAGGGAGAGAAATATGTGAGGGTTACCACCCTTGGCGGTTTCCGGCAGGTTGGTAGATCTTGTAGTTTATTGTCTACTCAAGATAGTAAGGTAATGATTGATTGTGGAGTGGACGTATCATCTGATAATGGAACCCCTTATCTGCATTTACCCGAGGTTTTACCCTTTGAAACTCTTGATGCAGTTGTAGTTACACATGCTCATCTTGATCATTCTGGTTTAGTACCACTCTTATATAAATATGGTTTTGATGGCCCTGTTTATTGCACCCCTCCTACTAGAGATATGAGTACATTACTTCAGATGGATTATCTGAAAGTTGCAGCTGCTGATGCTAAAAAGATACCTTATTCTGCAGAAAATATTCGTGATATGATTAAACATTGTATTACAATGGACTATGGAGATACCACAGATATAACTCCTGATGTACGTCTTACATTTCATAATGCTGGGCATATCTTAGGTTCTGCTATTGCTCATTTCCATGTAGGTGAAGGATTGTACAATATAGCCTTCAGTGGAGATATCAAATATGAAAGAACCTGGCTTTTTAACCCTGCTGTTAATCGTTTCCCACGCCTAGAAGCAATGTTTATGGAGGCAACATATGGTGGTAGAGAAGATTTTCAACCCTCTCGTCAGGAAGCTACAGAGCGTCTAAGCGACATTATTCAGAGCTGTATCAAGAAAAAAGGTAAAGTGTTGGTACCGGTTTTTGCAGTAGGCAGAAGTCAAGAAGTTATGATTGTTCTTGAAAATCTTGTGAGAACTAAGAAGGTACCTAAGACCAATGTATATTTAGATGGTATGATATGGGAAGCTACAGCAATACACACTGCATATCCTGAATATCTAAACAACAAACTTAGAGCTCAGATATTCCAACATGGTGAAAACCCATTACTTTCTGATATCTTTAAACGTGTTGATAGCCCTGAAATGAGGCAGGGAATAATAAATGATCATCCTAAGTCATGTATAGTACTAGCAACGAGTGGTATGATGAATGGCGGGCCTGTGATGGAGTACTTCAAAGAATGGGCCCAAGACAAGAAAAATACCATTGCCTTTGTAGGTTATCAGGCTGAAGGAACACTTGGTAAAAGAATTCAGAAAGGCCGGGAAGAAATACCTCTTAATGTTGGAGGCAATGTAGTAAATATCAAGATGAATATGAAAGTAGAAACATGTGATGGATTCTCAGGTCATAGTGATAGAAGACAATTGTTAAACTTTATTAATAATATGTCTCCACGTCCAGAAAGAATTATTTTCGGACATGGTGAAGAATCTAAATGTTTAGATGTTTCTTCAGCTGTTCATAAGAGATATAACGTTAGCACTGAGGCTCCTTATAATCTTGAAACAATTAGATTTCGTTAAAGGTTAATTATTTTCTACAAAATTTCTTTTATTTTAGTAAAATCTATTAACAAATAGTATATTTTGAAATATTGAGAGATTGGGATGAAAAAAGAAAATATGTTTATTTTTGGAATTGTACTTGTTTTTTTTTATTGCCTTTTTACCTACAACTGTAGCCAATGAAAATGAATTATCAATATCCGTAGCACCTGCAGTTAATGAAGGCAATCCTTTTACTGTTACAGTTACTGAAAAAGAATCAGGCAATCCAGTTGAAGGAGCAAATGTAACACTACATCCAAATTTAATAATGAAAACTAATTCAAGTGAAGTAGCATTATTTTTTGCTCCTCATGTTGGAATTGATATGAATTATTTATTAACAGTATCTAAAGAAGGTTATAATTCATATATAACTACTATTAGAATAGTTAATGTTCCAAAAATAGCTATAACACTGAGTACTGGCACCTCATATCGTGGTGGGAAAATCTTGGTAAAAGCATGTAAGGATGATGCATCACCTATAATGAATGCGATGGTAACTTTTGAAGGGAGTTACGGATATTACTACACTGATGGAAATGGAGAAGTAACAATTACAGCACCAAACACAGATGGCCAATATACAATAAGAGCATCATTTGGAGCATTCATGGATGGTACAGCAACACTTACAGTATGCTGCGGAAGTGTAAATGATAATAATAACTTTTTAAACAATTCAATGATAATAATACTAATAATAATTGTTACTGTAGTGCTTTTAATTTGGATGTATTTTCGAGGGAAAAAATAGTTGTTTTTTACTTAATCACTTGGTTTTTTTACTGAAGTTTTTCTGATATTTTATTATAGATATCTGCAAGGTCGTGAATATTATTTCTTTTGAGTGTCTTTTAATGGTTTTGCAATACCCCATAGACTATTGAACTTATCATCCAATATTTCTATGTCATGTAAGTCAACATATGCTGTCCCTATGTAAGATGGCTCATTACTTGATTCTGGAAGAATTTTGATACCATTTACTGCGATTTCTTTACCGAAAACAAAGTTACGCATTGTTCCAGCTACCTCTTCTGAGAAACATCTTATTTCAAGTTTATCCCCATAGGTTTCTTTTAGTTTTTTTATTACATCCATGTGGTTTGTGTTATCTATTATCAGCTGAACTTTTGTATCAAGGTCTAATAATTTTTTAATGTATTTGATGAAAGGTTCATCAAAAAACCGTTCCCCACCCACTTGCATTTTAAGACCGTCTTTATTCTCAAGACAGTTACTTAAAACATTATAAAGTATCCATTTTCCACTATACTGTAGTGTTACATTTCCGTTCCTTTTAAGTTTTATACCGTATTTTTCAAAGTTGCTGGTATACCATTTGCTATATTCGTTTATTCGGTTCTCAATTACTCTATATGTTTCATCAGCAATCACTTGTTTTAAATCAGATTTAACATCTTCCCATATTGCTTTTGGATGAGCTGGTAAGTAACTCTCTCTTCCAAAGTCTTCTTTAGACTCATTTGAAAATAATACCTTTGCAATAATACCATTTTTTAGAAGAGACGCACGTCCTGTTTCAAGTGGACGTCTTGTTATATTTGCAAATTCTTCTGCGATCTTTAAGAAATCAGAAAACTCTTTAGGGCAATCGATTACAAGAGTGACATAATAAACAGCAGCCTCACGAGGACGATCAACTTTCATCCTCTCAAACATCATCTCAAAATCTTGGATATAATCTAGCTTAACCTGAGTTTTTATCTTACATCCCATCTTATTCACCAACCAACTTTTTATAAGTGAAACTACTTTTTCCTGCTTTCAATGCAAAAATGTATTTGACTTTTATATAATTTGTGGATGCATTAATACCTGCACATTTAT
>JAGMDE010000093.1 GCA_023128855.1 Thermoplasmatales archaeon
TTACATTTTCACCATTTTGTCCTTCAATTAAACCTTGCTTCTCTTTATCACTGTACCAATTAACAATTCCTTTCATTTAATTTCACCAATTTTAATTTTTTTTACAAAAAATAGACATCAAAATGCATGTTTACAATTTTCACAATTGTTTTGATTATTAGAATTTACTTTTGAGCTAAATTTAGAGCAAACCTCATGTTCGAATACTGGTCGGTTTAAAGCTTTGCATCTAATTACTTTTTTTTGTATTTTATTTTCATTATCGCGTCTTCTTCTATTTTTATTCATTTCTAACTCACTATAGTTATATTTTTAGCTATATTCTCTGAAAAAAATAAAAAAAATAAATCCATTTTAAACATTGGAAATGGATACTTAAGTTTCTATTTCCCTCTGGCACTATATTAGTATATATCACTTATATAGTTTTGTATTGCATTATTTGCCATTCTTGAATCTATTTATCACCATGATATCATTATTTCTTAAAATGTGTTTCGATCAGACTATCTGTTTTTTGTCTTTGGTTTTATCGCTTCTATCGTTTTTATATTAAGACATCCTACACCTTGATTGGATTCAATAATCAATAAGTCTGCATCATGGTCGATGTTCATAACCATACCAAAAACAACATGAACTCTTTCTTCACCTGGTTCCTTGATTACAATTTTACAGTATTTATCTATCATCCTATCCAAACATTTTTCTTCCATTTTTCTTTCCTTCTAAAACCAAATTGATTGGAAGGGAGATTTTCAACTTACAACCAATCGTGATACTCTTTGTCAATATCAGTATATAAATCCATCGTGTCAAAATGTCAAAATGGAAAAAAACTATATCCTTGTAGAATCTTTGCTTTTCTTCTCGAAGATAGTTCATCTTCATATCCATCAGACATTCCTTAGAAGACTCGAGGCTTCAATTACTTTTTAAACCGATACTTGTTTTGAGATTGTAGGTTTGAGGGGGCAAAGACTAATAAAATGATATGGCAAGATTACGCAATAACTTTAATCATTTATATGTTTGTGATAGTTACAATCCCACAGGTTATAGATGTTTTGAAGAAGAAAACTAGATTGAATCTATTAACTGCTGGTCCAACTGCATTTGGAAACTATTTAATGGCAGCGGTCTTTGGTTCGTTAGGATTATGGATTTCAGTAACATCTTCTTTGTTTATTGCGACTCTTTGGCTAATAATTTTTATAGGTTCATGGAGAAAATGAAATACTACGACAATAAAGGGAAATACTGTAGCGTATCTGGATGTAATGAAAAAGCCAGAGTAAAAGGATTGTGTATGAAGTGTTATTTGAAGATGAGAAAAAAGGTTTAGAATGGAAATATAGTAAACACATAACTATGCAAGTAGAAGAATAATTCTTTCATGCACAGATGAAGGAGATACAATTTTAGACTCATTTGTTGGTTCTGGAGCAACCTCAGTGGCTGCAAAGATGTACAATAGAAATTCTATTGGAATTGAAAAAGATAAGAAGAATCTGCCAATCATCAAAAAAAGAATGAATCCAAAACAAAAAAAGATTGAAGAAGATGCAGAAATTGAATACACATTAAGAAATACAAAACATAAAGAATAAAAAAAAGAAATTAGTATTTTGATTATTTCTTTTTCTTTGCAAACAAATATACAATTATAAGAATTATGCTAATAATCAAAATAGCTGCAACATACCACATGGTATTATCTTCCTCTTGGGCACATACTCCTCCTTCAGCGTACTCTGTAAGCGTATCTGTAACAGGATCGTATACCCAATCCCATCCTTCGGTTCCATCACTGTCAATGTAATAGGCTCCATCATCTTGTTTATCACTATCTGTGGTTCCACCAGTTTCAGTACTCTTGAATGAATTATATGTTCCATCACCATTTGTATCTAATAGATACCCAATATCTCCAACGGCCATTGCATCGATTAACACAAGCAAGCTTGTAGTACCTGATTCTGTGGCGTTATCACTGGCTATTACCGTAACTGTATATGCTCCAGCTGCAGACCAGTTATGCGTTTCTGTGACTTCTGTGTTATTTGCATAGAAATCGGTTGTTTTGGTTGTACCATCTCCCCAGTCAAAGGTATATCGTATTTTGTCATTGTCTCCATCAGTTGAAACTGCTGTGTAAGTATAAACAGTATTTTGTGTGCCTGTTTGTGGACCATCTACATCTGGTGCAGTAGGTGGATTGTTTGGCTGACTTATGACAACCTGGATTGTATCCTCATCTGTTGCATCTCCATCATCTGTAACTGTTAACGTTACAGTAAATGTTCCAGGTTCTGTGTAGATATGTGTTGTTGTTATCCCATGTCCTGTTGTTCCATCTCCAAAGTTCCATGTATAATCGGTAATTGTTCCATCAGAGTCGTAGCTGTTTGAGCCATCAAAGTTTACTGGAGTGTCTACAAATCCCATGGTTTCACTATCTGATGCATCTGCTATAGGTGGACTGTTTCCTTCATCTCCTCCCCCACCGGAGGTGCCACCATTAGGGCCACCACCACCGCCGCCGCCAGAGCTACTTTGGCCTTTTATAGTAACCTTACCATTAGATGTTTCATGAGGGATTTCAATCGGAGTTGGGTCAGCAGATAATAATTCACTAAATACTATAATTAAATCACAGGATTCACCATCTGAACCAACTGCTTTAAACACGATCTCAGCAATACAAATTTCGTCTGTAGTAATCGCACTTATATTGTATCCAGTAATATTTAAAACTCCTTGTGTGGCATTTAGATATGTAAATATTTCATCTATTTCGCCGTTACCTACATGTACCACATTTAAAATAGCTGAATCATAGGATATAGAAATTTTAAAAGAGCCCAGATTATTGACATTGTGAATAAAAATTTTTAATGACTTTATTTCATTTTGCTTAAGAGTAAGGTCTTCAATACTTATAAGTGTATTATTTTCTTCGCTGTGTATTGATTCAACTGCTATTATTGATGTTAAAAGAATAGCAGTAAATATAATGGTTATTTTTTGATTTCTATTTATTTTTTTTCTAATATCAATCACCTCTATCTTTTGATGCTAAAAATTGGATATTCATTAATGTTTTTATCATCCAATTTCCTCCATCTTTTTTTCGTATGCCATTTATTTTTATAATCTAAAAATATAGAATGATTAATATATATAAATAATTTTTGTGTAATTAGAGGTGCTATTAGCTTAAAAAAACATAATAGGGGTAATAATCATACTCGCATGGTATTTTAGTTTGAAGATTTATCTTTTAAACTTATAATTAAAAACTAAATAAAAAAAGATAAATTTTTTCCAAAATCTAGTTAAGTTTATAGTAAAAAATATAAACGATAAAATTAAAATATGAATTATTATTAATTTTAAATTCTAATATTGAACTTGGAAGAAACATAAAAATAAAATATAAATTTAATAAATTATTGTTATTATACATTAATATCTCGTGTTGATATTAATAAACCTTTATTCGATTATTTTTTAAATTTTCCTTTAAAAATATATATAATACTAACACCAAGAATTATGATAATTAGAACACCTATTACAATGATGGTATTATATTCGGTTTTATCATTTATTTCTTTATTTGTATCTTTATATTCTGCCACAACTTCTGTTTCTGCATTATACGTATAATCCCAAATACCATCTCCATTACTATCAATCAAATAGTTTCCAGGAGATATTTCTGTAAGCAAATTTTCATTATTTAAAAATGTATCAAACGTTCCATTGCCATTATCATCTGTAACATAGCCTATATAGAAATTATTATAATACAACTCCTTTGCATCAATTAAAACCACATACTCAGTTGTTTCAGAAACGCTTTGATTATCATCTTCTACTTTTACCTTTATTACATATCTACCAGCTTGAATCCATATGTGACTTAGTGTAGAAGAATAATTACTAGAAACAAAATTTGTAATATTGGTTTTACCATCACCCCAATTAACAATATAACTTATATTATCATTTTCAACATCAGTAGAAACCATAGAATATTCATATTCTATACCCTTGCTACCTGACGCAGGACCAGTTATTTCCGGTTTTTCTGGAGGGTTGTTGCCTTGAGATATAATAATATCAACGGAATCTTCATCTATGGCACCATCATTGTCAGTTACCGTCAATAGCACCTGATAAATACCAGGATTCGTGAAAACATGATCAACTTGTATACCCGTAGCTGTTTCACCATCGCCAAAATCCCACATGTAAGAAGCTATTGTTCCATCAGAATCAAAGCTTTCAGACGCATCAAAAATAATCACTGTGTTCACATTTTCCTTTGTTGATGAAACAGAGATATTTGCAATGGGTGCAGTATTGTTGTCAGAAATGGGATCGTCGTTATTACCACCAGGGTCGTTAGTGTTTCCATTATTATCTGGCTGTGAACCTGTTATGGTAATTGTAGCAAGATTTTCATCGTAAGTACAATCAATTTCTTCGGGTTGCGGGTCTGCTGTTAAAAGCTGACAGTATGTAACCATCAGAGAACATGAACTACCACTGCTTCCAACAGCTTCAAATAAAATATCTGCAATAACTGCATTACCATTCACGGCTTCAATTGAGTAACCTGTTAAAACTACGAAACCATTATCATGGTCAATATGAGAGAATAAAGAAAAATTACCTCCATTGATTTTATCGATATCAACAATAGTTGGATCCCATGACAGATTGATATCAAATGAACCAAGATTAGTAACTTCAGAAATCGTTAAAACGCCCCATGTTTTGCTTTTTTCAGGAATCTGAACGTCTTCCATACTAATAGTACAGGTTTCTTCGCTTTTAACAACTGTAGCAACTATTAAAAGTAGTAAAGTCGACAGAAAAATCTTGATGTATATGCTACTTTTCTTTTTCGTCATTTTTTTCTAACTCTATATTGTCATTTATCAATATTGAATATAAAAAACATTGTATTAAAAATTCTGTGTTTTTAGCTTGTAAAAAAATAGGTTGATAGGAAGAGATTAATAACCTGTTTCTCTTCCTTTGTATTTTAGATTTTTTCTTTTATGGTTTTGGTGGGTATAACGGACTATATTTGGGATTTGTTCCGCCGGATACATAGTATATTGCTAGATATCTAACGTCGCCCATGTTCAAATTGCCGTCACTGTTTACATCACCATCTGCATACAACGGTCGGTATACAGGATTTGACCCGCCACTGGCAACATATATTCCAAGCCATCGAATGTCGCCCATGTTAAATTCATCATCTCCATTCATATCACCTAGAACTCCGCCGCTGGGTGGGCTCATACAATCAATGTAAGCATGTCCATTTATTGCGTTATAAGGTATCACACTGGGTATGGAATCTTCAGTCAATACTTCACTATCTGGCTCTATCTCTAGGGGACAGCCTACCATGCCTTCTCTTTCAAATCCTATTTCAGCAATATCGAAATCACCAGTTTTAGGATTACCAGGATTCTGCCAACCTCCTAGATATAACTTACCTGGTACACTAGAGTCGGAAAAGGATGAGTCAAAATACACCGTAACGCTTTCAATTGAAACTTGACTTGCACCGAAGGTAAGATTTATACTAACTGAGCCAACAAGCTCAACAAAATCATAAGCCTTGAGATATCCGTAGTATATACCTGCCTCACAGTCGAAATAGACATCATGCATCTGTATTGTACCAATTGTTACACCAATGTTTGCAACTGTTAGAGCATCCTGGCTCCAATCGTCTTCATTGTCTTTAACACGTAGTGTCACCGTAAATGTACCTTGTTGATGATAGGTGTGTTTGGGTTCTGCCCCTATGTTAATTTGCCATGGATCACTATCAGAGAATTTCCAATCGTATTGGTTGATACAGCAACCACTCTCGTCTTGATCATAACTACCTGTTCCATCAAACGTTATCTCTTGTCCTTCCTGCGCATAGTATGGTCCGTTTGGATCAGCAATTGGATCTTTAGGACCACCGTCACATTCGATAAAAACACAAGCTTCATCTGTGTCGGTATCACCTTCATTGTCTTTGACTTGTAGTTTTACTGTGTATGTACCTCCTGTAGTGTAGGTGTGTGGGCTTGTCGGGCTGGATGACCAGCCTGTGTCATATATGCCATCGTTAGTCCAGTCCCATCTGTAATCTGTTATGCTGGCGCCGCCTTCATCGTTGTCATAGCTGCCGCTTCCATCAAACATTACAGGCGTACCGCATTCACCAGAGTAACCTTCTAGTCCACCACCTGCCACAGCAGTTGGAGGCCAATCAACCTCTATACAGTTTATGTATAACCCAGTGCCATCAGATGCATCGAATTCAAAAGCAAACCTTGGCATGTAGATTTTTCCATATCCTATGGGCACAGTAGGAATAGCTATGCCAGCAGGGTTTAAAATCTTGCCTTCACTGTCAGGATAAAGATAGACTTCGTTGAGATCTGAATCAAATACTCTAAGGTCATCTCCGGTGTAACCTGTTGTAACATAAAGGAGTCCTGTATCAATATCTACAGCAAGACCTATTGCACCACATCCAGGTATGCCGGTGGCAGTTGGCATGTCGATAGATGATGCCGTCATTGTGTTCATATCAAATTTCGCTAAAATGTTATCATTTGAAAAACCACCGCCCGTATAGATAAACCCATTATTGTAATCACAAGCAATACCACTAGGTTCTGGACTATCCGTAGTTATCGTTCCAGCTAATAACCAGTTCGCAGTGTCATAGTAGTTTACGGTGCTATCAAAGTCTGTCACAAAAAGCCAGTCATTGATCTCGTCTAATGCTAACCCCACAGCTCCCTGACCAGTCAAACCACTAAGGGTTATAGGTTGAGTTCCTACAGGAGCAAAGGTATCTGCATCGTAAACATATAGATTGGATGTAAATCTGTCAACCGCGTATATGAGATCTTTTTCCTGATCCACTACGATACCTGCAAGATCCGTTCCAGCTGTCGGTATTGTATCAACGGCCGTGAAATCCACAGCATTAAAGACTTCAATTTCACCTGAAGATTCATATGTCACTAATACTTGTGCATCATTGTAGTTTCCATCATCATTTGGATCATTGTTTATCGCCAAACCACTTGCACCAATCCCCAGAAATTGCACAGGATATGTTGCCTGGTAACTTAAAGGATATCCACCAGAAGGAATACCATACGCATTAATTTCTGTCGGAGATGCATGATGATCTGCAACTAGGTACACAGATTTATAAGCTCCACCTGCAGCCATAGAAAATATCTCATGTTCATCGAAATCTTTGCATTCATCGCTGCGGTCAAAATCTACTTCGCTGTTTGGTGCTATGAGTGATGTGGTTATTAGGTATTCGTTTCCATCTGCATTTCCACCACCATCTTCAGATACATAGCGGTTATCTGTTGTTTCTTGATCCGATATTATGAGTTCTGTGAAACGATTTGGTTTAGTGTATATATTCCACCAGCACCATTCTTCGTTTCCTGATTGTTCGCAGGTATTTAACCTTTCCATTAGGCTGCTTTCGAATCGTTCTTCAATGGCTTCAAGGATCCAGTACATTTCTATTGGTTCAATTATTTCTTTAATAACTTTACCGGATTTACCAGTTTCCTCATAAAAACAGTTAGACCTAGGACCATGAGGCCATGTTTTTGCAAGTCCGATGTCATCGATCATAACATGGTCTTCGTTGAATGGTGGAAGTAACCATGCTGCTTCGTATGCTGGCA
>JAGMDE010000094.1 GCA_023128855.1 Thermoplasmatales archaeon
TTGGGAGCCTATATTTAGCTCTGGAGATTAAATCATAATACGATTCAACACGAGTATTTACCTTATCAAGCTCGTTTTCAATTGTAACTGTTTTCTTATAAAATCCATCTCTTTTTAATGATAGATCTTTGATTTTACCAGTCATTTTTTCTTCAACATTCATAAGTGCCTTTAGTTCATCTCGGAATTTAGATCGTGATTCTTTAAGTTCTTTTATGGAGTTCTTGAATCCCTCAACTTGTTTACCTTTTTCTTCAATTTTTGTAGAAATCTCAGTTTTTCTTTCATCAAGTAGCTCGATTTTCTTTTCAAGAGCTTCTCTTTCAGATGAAATTGTTAAAATATTTTCCTGAAGTTTTAAAACCTCTTCTTCCAGGGTTCTTGATTTCTGGGCAAGCTCTTTTTTGGTTCCTTTCAAAAGGAGTTTTCCCTTTTCTTCTTTTATTGAATCCAACTCTTCAATACGTTTTTTATATTCTTCAATTGTTGATATGACCTCATTTTTCTTTGACTCTAGATCTTCTTTTTCTTTTATCCTTGCTTCCAAGTCTTTATTTAGAACTTCAAGTTTTCCAGTAAATTCTTTCTTACGAACATCTAAATCTTTAACCTGAATTTCTTTGTCCCCTTCAGTTCTAATTCCGCCTAGATCGCCCTCTATTTCAACTATTTCTTTTTTCAATTCAACAAGTTCGGATGATAGTTTATCCTGGCTTTCTATTGCAATTCGCAGTTCTTTTGTAACTTCTTCAAGTTTACTTCTATCAGCACTGCTAAATGATAAATGAGTTTTAGGTCTGCTCCCTCCTATCATTGCCCCACTTGCTTCAATTAAACTTCCTTTTAGATCAACAAGTCGGACTCCGCCCATTAGTCGTCGTGCGTCATCAAGACCATTTACCACAACTGTATCTCCAAATACGTACCAAAACGCTCCTCTGTAATCATCCTTAAAATTGACTAAATCAATAGCAAAACCTTGTGAGCTAGGATCTTTAACTGTCATTAGTGCTTTACCACGAGGTTTTCCAGCTATCATCTTTGTTAATGGTAAGAAGGTAGCCCTACCAAGTTTTTCGTTCTGTAAGAACTTAATTGCCTTTGCAGCCACTTCGTCGTTATCAACAACAATTGACTGCATTCTGGCACCAGCAGCAGTTTCAACTGCTGTTTCAAATTGTTTGTCAACCTTCGCAAGCTCAGCAACAGTTCCATGAATTCCTTTTAGCGATCCATCATTTCTAGCTTTTAAAACTTCATTAACAGCTCTATTATATTTGCCTTCAAGAGATTGTAAAGCATCATATTCTGCTTGTAATTTTGATTGCTCACGTTGTAATCTCATAACAGCATTTTCAAGATCTGCGAGTTGTTCTGTTATTTCAGCTTCTCTTTTCTTTTTATCAAAATGTTTTTTCTCAAGATCCTTTGTTTTCTTGCTTTTTTCTTTATGGTCCTTTTTGAATTCCTCAGATTGCCAGTCAATATCTTTTAGTTCAAACTCATATGTTGATTTTGTCTCTTGTATCTCTGCAATTTGTAACTCTAATGCTTCAATTTTATCTGTAAAACGATTTCGTTTGAGCTTCAACTCATGAATTTCAGTATTTTTCTCATTATACTCCTCACGCATCTTCGCTAGTTCATGAGTTAGATCCATTGATTTATCATCAGTTTGAGCAATGTCTTCTTTTAAACTGCTTAGTTTTTTTTCTTTTTCATTAAATTTAGTTTGCTTTTCTGTAATTTCTTTTTTTAATTCCTCTTTTTGAGTATTGTTTTCCTCTAGTTCTTTTACTATTAATTCAAGATTTGCTTTTGATTCAGTTTGCTCTTTTTGTAATTCGAGAATTTCATCGTTTGAATAATTTATTCTCTCTTCGACTTTGATTTCCTCACTTCGTAGACCGTCAATTTTTACTTTTAGTTCTTTTACTTCGTCTCCACCAACATCTCCAATCTTTTTTTCTAGTTCCTCTAGTTCTTTCTGTGCTTCAGCATATTGAGTTTTCAACTCCTTACTTTTTTCATCCATTTTCTTTTTTTCAGATTCATATGACTCAATTTGCTTTGTAACTTCAGCAATTTGCACTTCTATGTCCTGTTTCTTTTTCATAGCTATTCTTGCTTTTGTTTCATAAAGTTGGTCCTTTAGTTCTTTGTATCTATATGCTGAATCTCTATCGTTTTTTAGTTGCCTGATTTGTCCTGAGATTTCGGATAAAATTATCCTAATTCTTTCAAGATTGCTGTCAACTTCAACTTCTTCTTTTTCAGCCTTTTTAATATCGTTATCAAAATGGCTGATTCCTGCAATATCGTCTATGAGCCTTCTTCTATCAATAGATCCCATTTCCATTAGACTTGTTACATCTCCTTGTTTTACTATGTTGTATCCATCGCCAGACAGTCTAGCATGTAAAAGAACGTTTTCAAAATCAGAGTATGTTGCAGATCTATCATTTATGTAAAATTTACTGTAATAGTTATTTGGATCATTTTTTAATGGTGCTCGTTTAATCATTCTTGTAAGAATTACTTCGTCAGAGTCAATGGGCATCTTTCTTTTTTTGTTGTCAAAAACAAGTGAGACCTTACAGAATTTTGCAGGATTTTTATGTTTTTTTCCACCGTTAAAAATTAAGTCAGTTAACCTTCCTGCTCTCAAAACTTTAGAGCTTTTTGGTCCTAATACAAATAAAATCGCATCTGCAATGTTACTTTTTCCAGAGCCATTTGGTCCTGTTATTGCGGTAAAACCTGGAAAAAATGGTACAGTAAGCTTCTTTCCAAATGACTTGAAATTCTCCATTCTAACTTCTTTAAGATACAAATTGCATCCCTTCCTGCGTTAACTAAGATAAACTAATTCATCCCATCTAATTTTGCATCCCTAATTTCTAAAACGGAGTTGAGTATATAAAATTTTGTAGATAATTAATAATATATTAATTATGCCGAGAGTGGGACTTGAACCCACGACATCACGGTCTTCAGCCGTGCACTCTCCCAGCTGAGTTACCTCGGCAATTAGAATATTTTAAATAATGTTTACTCAAGTGTCTTTTTTAGCTCATCAGCTGTTTTACTAATTTTTTCTAATGTTGCTTTAAGTAAATTCATTGTTGTATCCACTTCATTTGTAGTTACTGCGCCATGTGGGGATGGCTCTATTAATCCATCTTGTTCAAGTATTCTTAGTGAATATCTAACCATATGTTGTGGGTAATTTGTGAGCTCCGATAGTTTAATTATTCCCATTGGTTGGTTTTTTTGAAGTGTTTTTAGAACATCAACATGTCTTTTTAGAATGTCTAGTTCAGTCTCAATAACACTTGTAAGTACACATCTTTCTTTTTTAGCCATTTTATTATGCTCCTTGGTGACTTGTTAACACACGTAATTTGTTTCCCTTATTTAAAAACCTCTATTGTTATTTAACGGAGAAAAAAGAGAGTTGGACTAGATTATAGTCCTAATATTCTGTTTAATATCTTTGATAAAACTGGATAGTTCTCTAAAAACTTTAAAAATGGATGATTAACTGTTCTACTTCTTACCGCTTCTACGTCAAAATAGGCCCAATCACTTTCCACACTCTCTTCATCCATAGCCATTGCATTAATAATATATGTACTGACTAATGTGTAAATATGAGACAATACAACTACTTCTCCAGATGGATATGGCCCATACCATGATGCACCACATTGATCTCCCCAGTCAAAATAATAAGTTATATCACTACCTTCTGGGTCAGTAGAGACTATTGTCCACTCATATAAAATACCAATCTGTACCTTTGATGGACCAGTTATAATTGGATTACTTGGAGCACCACTTTTTGTTATTGTAACTGCCAAAGTACCAGACCAATACTCATTACCCCAACAATCTCTTATTAATACTCGTATATCATAGACTCCAGGTAAACTCCAAGAATGCTCTATACAAGCTTCTTCCCCTGGTTCGTATGGCCCCATCCATTCAGTTGTTGTTCCATCTCCAAAATCCCAGATTATGAAGAAACCACAATCAGGTTCATCAGGCATAGTAATACAGTATGTATAAGATTCATCGACTACTCCCTCAGTTGGCCCAGTTGGCGGGCCTGGTGGTTCGTAATCTAGAATGTGGAATGATGCTGTGTCAACATAGTTTTCTTCGTATCCTGACAAGAATCCTTCAACTGTATATTCTCCAACAGGAACCTGAACTCCTTGCTGATTTGTTTGATCCCATGGAGGCCATTCTTCGTATTCTCCTGGTTCAATCTCCCACCAACAGTAACAAGCTTCCTGATAGACAATTTCCTCCTCATCGTTGTAAATTGTGACGATGGGTCCACCTCCGCTTAGTGTTTCATCGCCAATGTTTGTAAAAAATATCGTTACCATTTCCCCTAGTTCATAGACAGTTTTATCAGTGGTTATCTCTAGTTCTGGTCCTCTATTTATTTCATTAGAACTAATCAATGCAAAAGAACTAGATGTTGATAATAATAGAATTAAAACAATTGCTCCTACCAAATAACATTTTTTATTTTTCATCTTTCTTCCCCCAATATTCCATGTTTGTTATAAAATATAAATGTTTCTACTGTTAACTATAAAGAAAATAAGAAAAACAAAAAATATAGTTAAAATAAAAAGAAACAAAGAAAGAAAAAAGGAGAGATAGTGTTTGGTTTCAGAGTCGTAGGAATCTTTGTAGTAACTGATACAATATTGGATATTGCTCTAGGAACTGTAGGAATGGTGTCTGCATTGCTCTGTTTCGTGGCATTGTCACAGGCAATGGATCTGACCATTCACTCCAGTAACCCCTTGAATTAATTGCCCATACTTTGACTTCATAACTTCCTTTTTCTGTCCATTTATGGGATGCACTTACTTCTTTACCAGATTGCTCTGGACCTGCGACACTGTAGGTTTCGTCGCCCCAGTCGAACAGATAGTATATTTCATAGTCATTTGGATCAGTTGCAGTTGTCGTATATGAATAGGTTTTTCCGACTTTTAAGCTACTTGGACCCAATGGTTTACTCGGTTTAGTCGGAAACTCATCTAATACAATGTCTACAAGTGTCTGAGATATTGTTTCTTCATTGTTGTCATATACGGCTTTAACACTAACCCAATACACGCCTGTGGACTCAAATGCTTCATCTATGCTCTCACCAACCGCATCATCAAACTCACCATCGTTATCGAGATCCCAATAATAGGTTGGTTCACCATATGCAGAAGCCTCCAATGTGATAGAATCACCAGGGGTTCCATCTCCAATATCGCCATTGCCCTCTATGTTTATTGTTACAGCCTGATGCGGGTCTTCATATCCGCCGATTTTAAGACTTGGATCACCATTAAGCACCCATTGTTGCACTGTTTTTGCGTGACCTTCTTCAAGAACTGTCATATCAAAGGTATTGACATAGTCTTGAATGGTATGCGTATATGCGTCTCCAAGAATATGATGCTCGTCTTCGCCGTATTGTCTAAAGAACTCTGTGGATATCCATGCATCAAGACCGCCAATATTGCAATCTCCTCCTAAGGTTCCATAGCCAAGTCCTGTATTACCTATTGTAGCAATAGCACCTCTATTGTTAAGTCGTGTCAACCACCAGCTCCAACATTCAGGAGCAGGAACACCATAGCACCACATATGTTTGGAGTTATTTTTATCAAGCCATCCAGCTATGAATGATACATTGAACTGGCTGTTATGACACCCGCCAACAACAACTACAGCAGGTTTATTGAAATTACGTATTGATATGTCCATATGGAGGTAAGGGAAGGTTATGAAATCATAAGTTTTCAGACCCGTGTAACTACCATATCTTCTGTTGCCAGGAACTCCCGGAAAATGGTCCCCCCATACACTTGGGCTACCATGTCCTGAAAAGAAGACAAAGCCAGCTCCTTTGGTGAATTCTGTTTTAACATCGTCCATACCTGTAACTCCGCCATTGGATGCCCATAGAATTTTTTTCGTAAAATCATTAGGCATGTAATAAAGTGCTCCGCCTCGTCCTTTTAATAGTTTTTCACCTGTAGTCCATTCTCCCTCATAATACATCTTTGTATTGTTTCTCCATTCGGAATAAACTTCTTCACCAATGCTATTTTCAATCCAAACGTGTATATCTGTTGTATCTCCGTATGGTTGTGGATCGTAGGATTTTCCACGGATATGCATGATGCCATTTTTATATTCAACATTTGCCCAGTGAGTAAAATTATTACAATATGCTTTGCCCTCGCTTGGTTCATCAAAAACATCCGAATTTCCTAATATGTCACCATCTGAAGGTGATGTAATCTCAGCAATTGGGGTGTAAGGATAACTATTTGGAAAATTATCAATTTGTTCATGATCATTATGGAGGAAGGTGATATTGGATTCAACTTCCCGGTTTAAGGTAACTGTAACTTCGTCAACATCCCCTTCTTCATCATATTGGTTTATACTCTGCGCAGAAATGGTATATTCTCCATCGTCGAGATCATTTACATCCCATTGAAAATCAAGATCTACTTGATCTAAGAACCCATCTCCAGAGATCACGATCATTTTCTTAAACCAGGATGTCCCATAAGCGTTTTTCTCATAGTTGATAATCTTATTAACCATGATCTTTACTTCGCGGTTGTTTCTACATGCTAATCGCCCAACACTTACATCGGGGTACAAATCTAGACCTGTATCATTTTTGATATCATCGTCAGGGTGTCTCCATGCGGCAAAGATATTGTCTTTGTTTGGATCCCAGTCCTCGAAGTCAGCACCATTTTTGTAAATGTCAGCATAGTAAAGATCACTAATGGATCCTGGATCTAATATGTCCCCCAATGGATGCAATGGGTTATCATAAAGATTAGTGTATCTTACAGGAACGTGCCAGTCTTCTGTACCCTGGTTATCATCATCTCTGGGTTTTGCACATATGAGTGAATTTAAACCCCCTACTATTAAAACATATGTTATGCCCCAATTTTCAATTGCATTATATATGAAATATTTGATCTCCTCGGGCTTATCACGGGCCTCTGGCGGAACTGGGAAGTCATTGCCATTATATATCTCTGTAGTTGTTACAAGCTTTGTTTTTACATCACAGTAATTATTCTTGTGATTAACAAATTTTTGGAGGTCACTTGCAAACTTTGATGGAGCAATAATTACCATATCATATACATCAGGAAATGTTAATTGATTTATAGGTTCCTCATAGGTTATCTCAATGTCAGCACTCTCTGCGACATACAGCTTACCTAATGCTGGAGCATATCTCACTGGAAAGATGTGTGTTGCCACGTGTGTGACCCTTTTATTATCATCATTTAACCCACATCCAACATGATATTTATAACAAGTAGATGGGAAAGGTTCTGTACTTGCATACGTCTTCTCATCTTTCACAAATTCTACAACAACGTTATCTTCACCTGCAATTTTAGGCACAGGCCTTTGTGCAGGGCGGATCTCCTGAGTAATTTCATACTCCTGCACATTTTTTAGAGTTACTTCAACATTGACATTCTTTACACCAAATGGAAGCTCAACAGCTTTCACAACGTATGGTAACACAGGTTTACCAGGATTCATTATAAATGTTGATGAATCTTCAAGACTAACCTCAACATATTCACTATTAAATTCTT
>JAGMDE010000095.1 GCA_023128855.1 Thermoplasmatales archaeon
CAACTATCGATGGTCCTACAAGTGGGAAACCAGGAGTTTTTTATACTTATAATATTACCTCAACTGATTCTGATGGTAATGATGTATCTTATTATATCAAATGGGGAGATGGAAGTGTAACAGATTGGACTGCTTTCCAAGCGTCTGGTCCTCCAGGGTACAGTGAGAGTTATACATGGGATGAACAAGGGACATATACTATCGAAGCTAAAGCTAAAGACATCTATGGTGCTGAGAGCGACTGGGGTACTCTAAGTGTTACCATGCCAAGAAACAGAGCAATCACATCACCATTCCTAAACTTCCTACAGAATCATCCAAATCTGTTTCCAATACTACGATTACTAATGCAACGATTAGGACTACAATAATCCAAATCTCTTTTCCTTTTCTTCCTTAGCAACGTTGAAATGAAATCAGTTGTAAAAAATAATTTGTGCGTAGTATTTAAATACATTTATTCAATACTATATTGGAAATATTATTGGGGGAGGTAAATATGAAAACAAAAATAATAAGTTTATTAGTAATCACGCTTTTGATAGCTTCTACTGTTTTATCAGTAGCAGGAACCATGAATGGTAATAGAATCACTGCATGGGAGAATCTTGAATATACTACTGGTCAGGCAGATGATGGTGAGGTTGAGGATTATGAGATAACAATTGAAGAAGAGCGGATCCCTCATTATTTGTTCCCTAACAACATACGAGCTGGGATTTTGCAGAGGACCATCAATTATGATTATTGTGAGTGCGGCGAGAAACCCAGTGCACTTATGATGCAGTATACTGGTGAAGATTGTTCAGCCACTAATCATTCACAAGATCCCGAAAAGGTCTCATGCAGTGGTGATCCCATGTTTGCCTCTCCGGTGCATATCATTGCTACAGACAAGTCCAATCCAGATGATCCAAAGGCTAAAATATGGTTTAATGGGTCTGTACTCCTTAACGAAACGTTTAATATTAGCGCGGTTAATGCTGGTGAAACCAAATTAAAATCAAATACTCATGCTTTTATCTATAATACTACTGATGGCACGCTATTACAGTACATCAAGTTCCACACTTCATGTTCACAACCGTTGTTCTATGGAGACCAGTTCGGAAGTCTCAAGCTAATTGGATTTAGTCCTGATTGTCATAATTATCCACCTGAGTTTTCTGGTGAAAATCCAGAAGATGGTATTACTGGTGTGTCTGTTACGATTTCTGAGTTGAGTCTGACTATTGAAGATCCTGATGGCGATAGTTTTAATTGGAGTATTACAACTAGTCCAAATATCGGCAGCAATAGTGGAACGGGTGAAAACAATGGTACCAAGACCTGTAGTGTATCAGGCCTAGAATACGATACCACCTATACTTGGTATGTGACTGCTTCTGATCCAGATGGTAGTGGTGAAACAACAGTAGAAACATACACATTTACAACAATGTCTAATGATCCTCCAGTGATTTATAATCCAAATCCAGCTAATGGTGCGACTAATATACCTATAACAATTACTGAGTTGAGTGTAACGATTGAGGACCCAGAAGGCGACACCATTGACTGGACTATTACAACCAGTCCAGATATTGGTAGTAGTAGTGGTACTGGTGAAAGTGGTGGAACTAAAACCTGTAGCGTATCAGGTTTACAATACGATACCACCTATACTTGGGTTGTGACTGCTTCTGATCCAGATGGTAGTGGTGAAACAACAGTAGAAACATACACATTTACAACAATGTCTAATGATCCTCCGGTGATTTCAAATCCAGATCCATCTAATGGTGCTACTGGCGTCTCTGTTACGATTTCTGAGTTGAGTGTAACTATTGAGGATCCAGATGGTGATCCCATTGACTGGACTATTACAACCAGTCCTGATATTGGTAGTAGTAGTGGTACTGGTGAAAGTGGTGGAACTAAAACCTGTAGCGTATCCGGTTTACAATACGATACCACCTATACTTGGGTTGTGACTGCTTCTGATTCAGGTGGTAGAAGAGAAACAACAGAAAAAACATACACATTTACAACAATAAATAATTATCCTCCAATTATTTTTAATCCGGATCCTGAAGATGGTCTTACTGGTGTGAGTATTTATGGTTTTGAGTTGAGTGTGACAATTGAGGATCCTGAGGGTGATTTATTTGACTGGACTATTACAACCAGTCCAGATGTCGGTAGCAATAGTGGTACCGGTGAAAGTAATGGTACTAAAACCTGTGATGTTTATTGTGGTCTGGAGTATAATACAACCTATACATGGTATGTAGAGGCTACAGATCCAGATGGTAGTGGTGAAACTTCAGAAGAGGTTTATACATTTACTACAGAGTTAGAAGGGAATAATCCTCCGGTGATTTCAAATCCATATCCAAAAAATGGTGCTACTGGTATACCTATAACAATTTCTGAGTTGAGTGTGACGATTGAGGATCCTGAGGGTGATTTATTTGACTGGACTATTACAACCAGTCCTGATATTGGTAGTAGTAGTGGTACTGGTGAAAGTAGTGGTACTAAAACCTGTGGTATTTCTGGTCTAGAATATGAAACAATCTATCGTTGGAAAGTGGAAGCTACTGATCCTGATGGTAGTGGTATAACTAAACAAAGGATTTGTACTTTCACTACAGAGTCAGAACCACTAACAACTCCAAGTATCCCAGATGGTCCACAGTATTTAGATATTGGTGAGAGTGGAGAGTATTGTACAAGCACAAAAAATTCTGATAAGGCAAAGTTTCAATATAGGTTTGATTGGGATGCAGAGGGCTCTCATGATTATAGTTATTGGTCTGATTTTGTTTCTTCTGGTACTGAGGTATGTATGGAAAAATCATGGAGTAAACAAGGAAGGTATGTAGTAAAAGCACAGGCTAGAGATGAACTTGGTACTACTAGTTATTGGTCAGATGGTTTAACTGTAGCTGTTGGTAATCAACCTCCAAACACTCCAACTATTAATGGCCCAACAAGTGGAAAACCAGGAACTTCTTATGATTATGAATTCACTTCGGCAGATTCAGATGGAGACCAAGTATCTTACTATGTTGAATGGGGTGATGGAAGTGTAACAGATTGGACTGCTTTCCAAGCTTCTGGTCCTCCAGGGTACAGTGAGAGTCATAAATGGGATGAACAAGGGACATATACGATAGAAGCTAAAGCAATGGATCAATATGGTGCTGAGAGTGGCTGGGGAACACTAACAGTAACCATGCCAAGAAACAGACTACTATCCAACACATTCTTCATGAGACTACTAGAGCTATTTCCAAATGCGTTTCCAATATTGAGATACATACTTGGGTTATAGTGTTTTAAAGGAGAAATACAGTTATAAAGGATTAATTGTTTTGAGATTGGAGGAAGAAAAATATGAAAAAGAAGCTAATAGGAATTATGGTTTGTACGCTGTTGATATCGACTGTTTTAACTGCAGCTGGAAAAGTAAATGTTGAGCAAATGTCAAATGGGCCAGATGTGACTTTGTTTGATGATGGCGATGTACCGGTTTGGGAGGTTGGATATAGCTGGACATATGCTGGGGAGCTTAATATCGAGGAGGATGAAAAGACTTTGAATGTACTCTTAAATGAAACATGTTTCTGTGTTGTAGATGATTCAGGTGGTTCATATAAGGTTGCTTTTGCGGGAGATATCAATTTAGAGTATGTTATAGATGATCCATTGATCGAGGTTTCAGCAGACGATGTAAGTGGAATGTTACACCTGAGTCAATCTAATCTTGGTATTGAAGAAATCGACCTATCTATGAGTGGATCTGTAAAAGTAGAAGGTATACCTTATACCGTACCCGGTGATGTTGATATAACCATAACTTATCAGGAGACACGTAATTTGATAGAATTTCCGATTTCTGTTGGAAAAACCTGGACTATTCCTTCTACTACTACATCTGTAGATATCATCATCACCATATTTGGGTTTATAAAGAAAACGTTTAATCTAGAAGACACCTCTGAGGAGCAGACCGCTGAATGCATGAGTAGAGAAGAGGTAACAGTGGGTACACATACATATGATGCGTTTAATATCTCTTATGAGGACGGGAGCTGGACTTATTACGCTCCGTCTGTGGGAAATATTGTGAAGGTGCTACCATTTGATGAAACAGTTGATTTTAGTTTAGAAATGATAGCTACATCATATCCAGGTCCTGATAATCCTTTGAAACCTGAGACACCAGCGGGTCCAACATCTGGAACAATTGGACATTCATATGAATATCTAACTAAGGCTGTTGATCCCAATGATGATCAAATTATGTATATTTGGGATTGGAATGGAGATATGATTCCTGATGAATGGACAGGTTTCTATGATTCAGATATAAATATTACTACCTCACATACATGGACTAAGCAGGGCAGCTATGAGATAAGGGCGAAAGCTAGAGACACAGATGGTTTAGAGAGTGTTTGGTCAGATCCGTTACCAGTCACCATGCCAAGAAACAGAGTAGTTAATAGACCATTCCTAAAGTTCCTACAGAATCATCCACATATGTTCCCAATACTACAAAGGTTATTACAACGATTAGGACTACAATAAAAGTTTTAGTCCAAAACCTTTCTTCTATTTTTTTGTTTGAAATGAAATCAGTGCACTAAACATTTTGTAAGAAATGAAATCATTACATTAACATTTTGTAACAGGTAGTTGCAATAAAACTTGTAAAGATTTAAATTAAAATAAAGCATTACAGGTCTATATTTTAGGGGAGGTAAAAAAAATGAACAAAAAAATAGTAGGAATATTTGTAATGACGCTGTTGATAGTTGCTACTGTTTTACCAGTAGCAGGGACAATGAATGTTAATAGAATCACTGCAGAAGAAAATCTTGAATATGGATATGAGAATGTTCAAAATGTAAATCCCATTCCAGGTTCAAGGGATGGCTGGGCTTTGCAATGGAGTCAGTCTTATGGTGGTTATGGGCATTCTCAGCATGCACAGCCAGTTGGAGATATTGATGAAGACGGAGTGAATGAGGTAATTATTGGTGGATATGGCAGCCAAGGGGCACGCATCCTATTCTACAATGCAGATACAGAAACATATGAACAAGAACATTTCTGGAACTATCCAGGAGGCGCGTATAATGGCGTTCCATCTGGAGTCTGCATCCTTGACTTGGATGATGATGGAGACCTAGAATTTGTAGCATCATTTGAATATGGAGGCAAAAATGGAATACTTGCCTATGACTGGGATGGAGCAACCCTCACCGAATTGGATTACTACACTGGTACTGGATACGACTTCGCCTTTGACGTATATGCCTGCGACTACGATGATGATGGAACTGTCGAGGTTATCATCGCCAACGCTCCTGAATATGGAACCGGTATTTATCATGTAACCGCCCTTGAATGGGTAGATGATGGATTCGAGCATAGTGCAAGCTGGCAGTGCATGGATACGGGTCAAGAATGCCCCATGGTATGGTCTGGCGATCCAGATAACGACGGCGATACTGAGATCGTTGCTGCCTGTTCAGACTCCCAAGCAGCCTATGTGCTCTCGTACGACGGTAGTGACTGGGTACAAGAAGCTAAAATACCTTTAGGAACCAGCGTCTACGCAATTGCTCTGGGAGATCTAGATGGTGACGGTATCGACGAAATCGAAATCGGAGGTTTGGATACAGATGTATACATCTATAAATATCAGGATGGTGACTACGTGGAAGTATGGTCACATGACTATACTGGAGAACAAGGCATTATAGAAGCTGTAGCTATTGGAGATGCAGATAATGATGGAATAAATGAATTCTTGGTTGGGACTCATATCGTCCACGTCCTTCAATGGAATGAAACACTTGGAGATTACGAGGAAGAGGCGACACTTATTGATTCAACAGGTAGGCTTTCTGGTGTAATCATTGGAGATTGCGATTCTGATGGCTTGAATGAAGTGAAAGCAACTGAGATTTTTGATGGAGGAACCGGTGGTGAATTCATTTATAAAAATTATGACAGTACACCGCCTGTAACCGCGCATGCCTTTGACCCCGCAACGCCTGATGGAGAAAACGGCTGGTATATCAGTTGTGTAACCGTGACATTAGACACTACGGATGAACATACTAGAGCAGCGAAGACGGAGTACAAACTCGACGGTGGCATACCTGTAGAACACTTTGGACCCTGGCCTTTCGATTTTGTTGAATGCGACTGTACACACACACTTGAATACCGGTCAACAGACGTGGCGGGAAATGTAGAGGCATGGAAAGGCCCATTTGACCTTAAGATCGATACCACACTCCCAACCATAACACTCACAAAAACAACTATCATACCTTGGATAAAAATCAAGTTCACAGCAGATGTCGATGATGAATGCAGTGGTATCAATAGGGTAGAATGGTATGTCGATAATAATCCTGTAGAGACAGACAACTCTCCTGGTCCCTATGAATATACATGGACTGGAACTGGATCTCACACCGTAACCGCTGTCGCCTACGACAACGCAGGGAACTCAAATACGGAATCAATGAGCACACCGCACAGTCGAATTCAAATTCGTAATCAAAACAGTCAACCTTTTTTAAATAGAATATTCCTCAATATTCTAGAACGCTTCCCAAATCTGTTCCCAATACTACGGTACATAATGGGTGCATACATAGAAAGATTTAAACCAGAAAAACCAGAGATGGCACCAGAACCACCAAAGGATGAACCAAAAGATGAAATCCCAGTACCTGCACCTGAAACTCCAGTTGAGGAACCACCGAAGGAGGATAAACCTGCTGAACCAAAGGAACAAGAAAAAACCGAAGAACCAGATGACCAAGAAGAACCAATATTGGTGTTTGATATTTCTGTTGAGGAGAAATTCAAACTTGGAGAACCAATTCCAGTTATAGCAACACTTACAAATAATGGAAAAAAGTCAATAAGAGTAAGTGAAATGAATTTTAAGACTGGGACTGTGGACTTCTTCATCAGGACACCAGATGGATATACCATTCACTACATTGGTCCTGTTAATGATAGTGAAATGAGGCTTTGGAGGCTCATGCCAGAGGAAAGCCAATCAATTGACATGGACATAGTAAAGAGTGGGTTATTCGGTATTGATCCACCTAGCCATACTGATTTGTCTTACGAATTTGTAGAAGGGGAATACGCTATCAGAGGTCACTATAAATCATATCCCGTGACACCACTTACATCATTGGACTTTTGGGAAGGAGAACTAGATTCGCCTACATATGAATTTACAATACTTGGATAAGCACTGTAAAAGAAAAATATATAGAATAGTATAGAAATCAAAAACCTTTCTCTTTTTCTTTATATTTTTCTTTAATAACGATAGTAAGGTTAGACAGAGGTTATAACCTGATATATCCGCCACCTCCACGATTTATGTTATTGATTCACCTCTTCTGCCTAACCTATATATATTTCTCTTTTATAGTATATATTTTTTTGTATTTTTATTGAAATGAAATCAGTGTGACAAATTAATTTTTTATATTTAAATATTAAAAATATTTTTTAGTGAAATAGGGGCTGTGCCCCTAT
>JAGMDE010000096.1 GCA_023128855.1 Thermoplasmatales archaeon
ATTTGTTTTTCACGTTTTTTTAGTGACGGAAATTCTTTTACTAAAATATCAAGCTGCATTAAAACAAGTTCTTTCAAAGAACTGTTTAATTGTAATTTTTCAATAAAACGAAGTGATCTTCTAATAATCAATCTCGCCAGATATCCCGCTTTGACATTAGATGGTACAATTCCATCACCGATCATAAAGGAAAGACATTTTGTATGATCTGCAAGTGAATAAATACTAGATGTATCAGATGTATTTTTTGAATTCTTTGTAATCCAGTCAACAATTTCTGGAAAAACAGTGTCATAAATAGTATCTGTTCCCTGTGTCAACCAAGCTATTCTTTCAAGACCATAACCCGTATCAACAATATTCAGAGGATTAGGCAAATATTTTTTCCCTTCAATTACGAAATCGCCTTTTGCATCTTCTACCATATTCATAAAAACAAGCGTAGCGATCTCAAGTCCACCTGCAAGTACCTCTAGACATGGACCGGCATTTCCACCGCCAAACCAAAGCTGTTCTTTGTAATTGGTTTTTTCACGAGGTATCCCTATATAGTTAACAAAATAGTCATCACAGAATCTAACAGTATCCTCTTTGAAATAAATTTCATCGATGTCTTTATTAAAAGCATGATGCCCCATCATTTCAAATGTTGTAAGATGACGTCCACTTACACCAACATCCTCAAGATCATTAAGACGAATACAAGGTTGAGAAATAACAAGAGGATTAGCCGGAGGAGGTACTTCTCCTGAAGTTACATGTGGCTGAAAATCTGCAATTGAGGCGATTGTAAGATAAATATCAGAGCGCCATCTTGCTACAACAGGGCAACGTTCGCCAGTTTCCGGATATTTTAATCTAGAATGCCCATTTTTCTCAAAAAACGATAAAAAACTTTCACGGACATCAGAAAGAGTAAATAGCTTTTTTCCAAGAGGATTTCCAATAAAACTATAATCAACACAAGGTTTATCCCCACATAGTTTTGAGTCTTTATCTAACGTCCAATAATAATCGCCACATTTTTCGCATTTTTTTCGATAGTAACCATTATCATGGAAGTATTTCAGATCACACTCTTTCTTTAAGAAATCACTCATATTTTACCACAGTTTGAAACCGAAATATAAAGAAGGTTTATAAATGATATCAATATCAAAGCCTTCATAATGTTTGCTGTAACTAATTTAACACAGATTGGTTTATGGTTACTTTACATTAGTTTCCCAATTATTATTCTCTACATATTATTTCTAATATTAACCAAAGCTTTTAGATATATGGGATTTACCTCACTTGAAGCAATCATAATCGTTATTTGCTCTTATGTACTTGGCATACATTGGACTATAAATTTATTCGATTTCGAATTGACCAATATTTTTGCAAACATATATCTTTTTCCTTACGATAATTGGAGAATTGGCATCAATATGGGTGGTGCAATTATTCCAATTTTATTAAGTGTTTATTTGATAATAAAAAAGAAAATACCTCTAAAGAGCGTATTATTTGGAATTATTATTGTTTCAATAATATCCTTTTTTGTTACAAATCCTGTGGAAGATAGAGGAATTGTTGCATATTTTCCATTTTGGCTACTACCTGCAATCTTTGCAAGCATAGCTACAGTAATTTTATCATGGAAAAATTTTCATAAAGCTGCACCTCTTGCATACATATCTGGAACAATAGGTGTATTAATTGGTGCGGATTTTTTACACCTTCCTGCACTTCTCAGCTTTACTCCTGAAAAAGTTACACCTGCGATTATTGGTGGTGCAGTTGTTTTTGATATGATATTTATAACTGGTATAATTGCAGTTATCTTAGATGGATTGATTATGTTCCGCCAAAGATCTAGGGAAGGAGTACATTAATTATCTTTCTTTTGTCTTTCCAAATACTTAATAAATAACTAATATTTTACCCTATAGTATAGGCTAGTACCTTTCGGGGTTTTAAATGAGCGAATCGATAGAGGATCTTGTGAAGACTAAAGATGAAAATCAAAAAAGAGCTAATGAGTTAAAGGAAAAAAGAAATCAGCTGCACTTAAAATCAAAAAAATTTGCAGATGAACGTGATTCATTGAACTCCACAGTTCGTGATGCAAGGAATAAAATATCTGAACATAAGAAGAAAAGAGATGAGTTAAACGAAAGAGTTAGGCATGCAAAGGAACAGAGAAACAAACTGAATAAGAGCTATAGTGATATTAAGAAACAGATTGAGAAACTTCAGAAAGAAAGATTATCTTCTTCTGGTATAAACTTGAATGAGCTAAAAAAACAGCTAAGAACCTTAGAAAACGAGCAGATGACTCAACCCATGTCACCTCAGAAAGAAAAAAAAGTAATAGAAATAATTTCTGAAGTTCACACAAAAATTAAGGAACAAGAAGATAAGTTAAATAAGGATCCCAAACTTAAAAATGCCATTCAAGAAGAAAAAATTATCAAACAAAAAGCAGAAAAACAACATGATTTAGTTGAAAAATTAGCTACCAGGGCTCAAGAAGAACATGAATGTATGATAGAGCTTATTAAACAGCTTGACAACTTGGTGAAGAAAGTAAATGCAATTCAAGAGACCATTGTAATGACAAAGATTGAAGCAGATACTGTGCACAAGGAATTTATTGAGTGTGTTGATAAAATACATGATTTGGAGAGAACTATATCATCCAGTCAGGAAAAGAAACGTAGGACCAAGAAGGCGGCAGAGATAACCGTTGCACAGAAGGAAGCAGACGATATCTTTGAACGGTTTAAACGCGGTGAAAAACTTAGCACTGAAGACTTAATGGCTTTACAAAAAGCTGGATTAATTTAGATATTTATCTAATTTGGAGGGATGATAAAACATGCAATGTGAACTTTGTGGAAGCGTTTGTGACTGTAGACCTGCTACTATCGATGGAGTTAGAATGATGCTCTGTCCTGGCTGTATGAGACATGGGACAAGTATTAAAACAAGTCCGGAACCATCTGCAGGTGTTAAAAAACCTATTCTTGAGAGGATCAGGAAACCTGCTGTAAAAGATGTATATAAAGATATGGACAAAGAGCTTGTTTCTGGTTGGAATGATTTAATTAAAAATGCTAGAAAGAAAAAGAGACTTAGTAGAGAAGAACTTGGTTTTAAAATAGGTGAACGTACAGTTACAATTTCAAAAATTGAAAATGGTGATTTAAGACCCTCTGATAAGATGGTCAAGAAGCTAGAAAAAGAATTGGGGATTTTTCTCATTGAAGAAGTGTCAAGCGTTTCTTCTATTTCAACTGGCTCTCGTTCTGGTGATGGCTTAACGCTTGGTGATTTTATTAAAAAAGAAGAAAAGTAGTATGAACAAGCTTGATTTATCCAAGGCTATCACGGCGTTATTGAATGGTAAGGTTATAGTTTATCCTACAGATACATTATATGGTTTAGGTGCGGATATTTTTAATGAAGATGCTGTAAAAAAAATATTTGATATTAAAAAAAGACCTTTGAAAAATCCTTTACCAATTGCAGTTTCAGATTTTGAAATGCTCGAAAAGATTGCCTTTGTGGATGAAAGATCTGCCAATCTAATTAGTTCATTTTTACCTGGGAAACTTACGTTAATTTTAAGTAAAAAAGATATAATTCCAGATATTGTAACTGGCGGTCTTGAAAAAATAGCAGTAAGAATACCAGATAATGAAATTGCTTTAGATATTTTATCAAGATTTGGACCAATAACTGCTACAAGTGCCAATATCCATGGTAATAAAACACCCGAGTTTATAAATGATATTGCCATGCAGTTTTCTTCAGAAGATGTTGAGGTGTTTTTGGACGTTGGCAGACTTGAAGGCCAACCTTCAACTATAGTTGATGCGTCCGGAAAAGATGTAGTAATTGTACGTGAAGGAGCAATTAAAAAAGAAGAAATCTTGGATGCGATTTGAAATGAATGATAAGGTTTATGAAAATTACATACTTGCTGGCAAGATTGCAGCTGAGGCTAGAGGTTATGGGGCAGGTTTGATAAAACCTGGAGTTAGTTTTTTAGAAGTTGCAAATAACGTAGAATCAAAAATAATGGAGAGCGAAGCAGGTCTTGCATTTCCTGTTAATATTTCTGTAAATGAGATTGCTGCGCATTATAGCCCAAGACACAATGATAAATTAGTTTTTAAAAAAGGAGACGTAGTAAAATTGGATCTTGGTGCTCATATTGATGGATATATTGCAGATACTGCAATAACTGTAGAGGTTGAAACCAATAAATATGATGATATGGTTAAAGCTTCAAGTGATGCATTAGATGTAGCAATAGGAATTATGAAAGCAAATGTTGATCTTATTGAAATAGGAAAAGCTGTACAAGAAACTATTAACTCCTATGGTTTTAAACCAATTAATAATCTTACAGGGCATAGTATGCAGAGATATGTAATTCATGCAGGTATGTCTGTACCAAATGTTCCTGAAGCTACTCAAAAGGGAAAACCCCAGGTTGGAGATGTATTAGCAATCGAACCATTTGCCACTAATGGAGCAGGTCATGTCTCCTCTGGAAATGGAAGTAATATTTACATATGTAAAGATACTTTTAATCCAAGACTTATTAGAGATAGAAATACGAGTATAATTTTTAGAAAAATTAAAGGACAATTTAAAACTCTCCCATTTGCACAAAGATGGGTTGAAAAACAATATTCAAATGGTGATATAACCCTAAGAAAACTTGTGTTCTTAGGTCTAATAAAACACTATCCTCAACTTATTGATGCAAAGAAAGGAATAGTAACACAGAAAGAACATACTGTAATAATAAACGAAGAAGGATGTGAGATTATAACATGAAAAATAAGAGTTCACTAAATGATACAAAGATTATCAAACTTGAAGAGCTTAGCTGGAAGCATATTGGTGAGTTAGATAAAGATAAAACAATTTTCTTTTTGCCTATAAGTCCTCTTGAGGAACATGGTCCTCATCTTCCTGTTGGAACAGACTTATTGACAATAAAAGATGCAACTACTGAGGCTATTAAGATTTTAAATAAAGAGCGGCCTGAGCTAACATTTGTAATGCTACCTACAGTACCTGTAGGATATTGCAAATTTAATACTGATTTTCCAGGTAGTGTTTCCGTTAGTGGAAACGTTGTTAGAGACATAGTTTACAGTTTTGGTGAATCTTTTGGGCGTCATGGGTTTAAGTATCTAATAATATGTACTTATCATATGGCGATTCCGCATCTCAAAGGAATATATTCTGCCATGAAAAAGATAGAGTCTCGATATAATATGAGAACTTGCGAGCCATGGGGTCCATATTTTTACAATAATGAAGTTGAAAAGCGTGAACCGAAACTTGGTTTTGATACTACTAAAGAAATACACGCAGGTTTCCGTGAAACCTCTCTCATGAAATATCAATATCCATATCTTGTTGATGAATCCTATAAAAATTTACAGAGCATATATAGATCCCTGAATTCTCCACGAGTTATTGGAAAAACTTTCAAACAATTGGGTTTAAAAGACGGTTATATAGGAAGCCCAGCTCGCGCCGATGCTGATTATGGAAGATGGTTTTTTAGCGAAACCGTAAATGTTATTGTTAAATCAACAATTGATTTATATGAAGGAAAAAAACCACGAGAATTACCAAAAAATATTAAGAAAATCATGAGAGTACTATTTTGGCAATAATCTCTCAAATAATGCACTAATCATAAGTGGCAAAAGAACTGTTGCGTCTCCATCTATAGTAACATTATCTGCTTTTTCTTTGACTTTACCCCAGGATATTGCTTCACGGGTTTGAGCGCCGCTTAAGCTGCCGTCATATTCGACTGCTGTTGTAATATAAACAACATGGTCCAATCCACCCTTGAATTGATTCCACCAAATTGTGTGATGCTTTGAGATACCTCCACCAATTATTAGAGCACCGCTTTTTTCAGCATCAAATATTGTGTCAGAAAGTTCTTGTTCATCTTTCAGTAAATCAATAGTAAAATCTCTATTTTCTTGATAATACATCCAAATCTGGGAGCCAAATGCACCGTCAGTAATTCCTGGAATATATATAGGGATTTTATTTTTCCAAGCCCAATATATAATTGAATCTTCTCGGTTCTTTTCTTTTTCTAATTTTTTACCGAATTCCCAGACGAGTTCTTTTGTTGACCATTTTTGTTTTGTTTTTCCAAGTTCTGCAAGAATAGGTTGCATTTTTTCTTCAAGAATTTTACCATAGCAATCGTTTGGAATGAATATATTGCCAAGTCTGTTTACGCCCTTTTTATGAAGATCTTTATCGTCTACCATAAATGAGCCATGATAGTAATTTTCCCAAATTCTCGCTAAATCGTGATCAAGAGTTCCACAAGTTGTAGTGACAACATCAAAAAGTTTCCTTTTCAATAGTTCTTTTATTATACCGCGAGTACCAGTTGAGATTATACAAGCTGGAAATGAAAGGAATCTTATACAATCCTTTTCTTTGACCATATTTTCAATTATGTCTACTCCCTGTGCTACTTTTTTAGCTGTAAAACCACCAGAATCATATAGTTCTTTTATAAACTCGTTTGAATTCATTCCTTTTTTGAGTATTATGTCTTTTACTGGCTGTTCTTTCATAGAATGTTACTCCTAATAAATTGCTAATGCCCCATAGCCAACACATGAGCTACCGGGATGCACCTCATATGATGTTCCATATTTAAGCAATTCTGCTTTAGTTGCTCCTAGAATTTTTGTTGCTATTAGCATAGCAGCAACCGGCCCATAGCCACACATTGTAATACCATTTTTTTGAACTGTGTCAATTAAACCTTCTGGATTCATATCAAGAATTTGATCTATTGCAAGTTTATCTTGTTTATTTGCATAATCATCAACTCGCATACCTTCAGGTGGCATACTCATATAGTTAAAACCAGCATGCGAAAAATCAGTACTAGCAATAATTACTACATTTTCATCCATGTTTTTAACTGAATCAGCAATTATTTTTCCTACTTCGCTTGATGTTTCAAAATCCTGCATTGCCATACAGATTGGTACAAAATCAAATTTTTTATTTCCAGCGGAGAATTGTAAAAAAGGTAATTGGACTTCTATACTATGTTCATGCATATGAGCATTTTCATCTTTATCAATTATGTCTTTATGTAGATGTTTTGATAACTTTTCATTTATTGGAATATTGCCAAGTGGCGTTACCCATGATCCCTCAGTCATTACAGATACACCGGAACCTATTCCTGTATGATTTGGGCCAAGAATGATGAATGTATCTGCAAAACCATTGTTTGAAAGTAAACTATAGGAATGGGCTGCAATAGCGCCCGAGTATATGTAGCCTGCATGTGGTACAACTAATCCTTTAATTTTTTTGGTCCCCTGATTAATTTTTGGAAGAGATTGAGGACCTCTTTCATCTAAAAAACACTCTTCTATTGATTTTTTTAAGTTTTCCTCACCTGCATCATAGAATTGACCTGCTACCGATGGTTTTCTTAATTTATTCAGCATAATACCTCCCAAATACGTTATTAT
>JAGMDE010000097.1 GCA_023128855.1 Thermoplasmatales archaeon
AATCTATAACATGCTTGGAGGAATAAACTCATGGAAAACGAAAGGGTATCCTACTACAAGTGAAGGTTTTTTAGATATTGAAGTTGAAGAAGCATGGGAGCTTTTAAATGATACCAATAATGGTATTCAAAAACCTATAGATGTTAGAACTTATGAAGAATGGATTGATGAACACATAGACACACCACCTCCAGAAAATGCAAGTCATTATCCTCTTTCAGATTTGCAAGATCCAGAAAAATTGCCAGAATTCATGGAATCATTCAAGGGTATGGAGATTATTTTCTATAGTAACTCTGGTGATCTGAGTCTTATAGCAGCTGGAATTCTTGTTGATAATAGTTTTGAGGGAACGATCTACAACATGCTTGGTGGGATAAATGCATGGAAGGTAGCAGGGTATCCAATAGTTGGGGGAGAACCACTTATAGCAGATGCAGATGGACCATATGAAGCCTTTGAGGATGAACCCATACAATTCGAAGGGTCTGCAGATGGTGGAGAACCACCATATTCGTTCCATTGGGATTTCGGCAATGGTGATACGTTAGATGAGGAAGATCCAGTTTACGCTTATGATGAACCAGGTGTTTACGAGGTAATCCTAACTGTTACAGATGATGCAGAAAACACAGATGATGATGATACCACTGCAACAATCAATGAAATGCCATGCTGTTTCGAGGTCTTAATTCCACCAGGATTTGGAATTGGTCTGAAAGCAGAAGTCACAGAGATTTGTGAGGAAAGTCATACGGGAGTACCCTGGGAATTCAAAATAACTGGTGGTTTAATTGTAATTCCGATATCTCCACTTACTGGTACAGCTGATTTTGCAGCAGGTGAAACAAAGACCATTAAAGTGCCGTTAGTGATTGGACTAGGCAGTATTCAAATAACATTTACTATAGGCGAATATTGTGACCCGACAATAGTAAACGCTCGCATAATCGGACCTTTCGTAATTGTAAGTTAGTGAGATAATAAACTATCTCTTTCCTTTTTTTCTATTTTGTTTGAAATGAAATCAGAATAAACATAATCATTTCTTAGATAAAATTTAAATTCGATTATACTATTATCTATGTATATCGGGGAGGTAAAATGATGAAAGAGAAGGTATTAGGCATTTTTGTTTCTATGCTATTAATTGCAGTTCCTGTTTCATCATTAGCAGGAACCATGAATGATGAGGCGAAACAAAGTATCAGCAGGGTCTCCATCATTAGTAGCTGGTTTGAGCAAGCCAAATTAACCGCATTAGACGGTGAAGCCGACGACTGGTTTGGTTGTTCCATTTCAATCGATGGGGACTATGCCATTGTTGGATCATGTTATGATGATTCAGAGAAAGGCTCGGCATATATATTCAAACGCAATGGAACGACATGGTCCCAAGAGTCTAAATTAACTGCATTCGGTGGTAAAGAATCAGATCAATTTGGTTGTTCCGTTTCTATAGATGGGGATTATGCTATTGTAGGTGCATATGGAAAAAATAATTGGACTGGTGCAGCATATGTGTTCAAACGTAATGATGCAAATTGGCCTGAGATGGCTAAGCTGACCGCATCAGATGGCTCAGGCGGTGACTTCTTTGGCTATTCAGTTTCGATCGATGGACCCCGTGTCATCGTAGGTGCATATGGCGATGATGAAGTAGGAAGAATTGACTCTGGTTCTGCGTATATATTCACACGTGGCTGTTGCGGCTGGAATGAGGCTGCTAAACTGAATCCATCAGACGGTGCACTTGGTGACTACTTTGGTTATTCAGTTTCGATCTATGGGATCCGTGTCATCGTAGGGGCATTTCACGATGATGACATGGGAACTGACTCTGGTTCTGCGTATATTTTTAATCGAACTGGTGCAACATGGGTAGAGGAACAAAAACTAAATGCATCAGATGGTGAAACGGAGGACGAATTTGGTGTTTCTGTTTCTATCAATGAGAACTATACCATTGTTGGAGCATATGGCGATGACGGCTATACTGGTTCTGCGTATATTTTTAATCGAACTGGCACAACATGGGCAGAGGAACAAAAACTAAATGCATCAGACGCTGCAACGGGGGACGAATTTGGTGTTTCTGTTTCTATCAATGAGAACTATACCATTGTTGGAGCATATGGCGATGACGGCTATACTGGTTCTGCGTATATTTTTAATCGAACTGGTACAACATGGTCCCAGGATGCAAAGCTGACAGCTTCTGATGGTGAAAAACTGGATGCCTTTGGCTGTACTGTTTCGATAAATGGGAACTATGCTGTCGTCGGGGCATTTCATGATGATGACTTGGGAAACAACTCTGGATCGGCGTATGTCTTCAGGGGGCATAATCAACCTCCGAATGTTCCTACTATAACTGGTCCAACAACTGGACCAGCAGGAACAGAGTGTGAATACGCATTCAATGCAGAAGACCCAGATGACGATGATGTTAAGTACCACATAGACTGGGGTGATGACAACTCTGAAACGACTGCTTTTAGTCCCTCCGGTACAAATGTGTGGGCAAAACACACCTGGAGTGAAAAGGGAACCTATATTATCAAAGCGACAGCTGAAGATAACTGTGGTTTAGTTGGTCCAGAGGCGATATTAGAAGTTACCATGCCAAGAAACAAAATGGCAACTAACACACCATTCCTAAACTTCCTACAGAACCATCCTAATCTGTTCCCAATACTACAATTGTTGTTACAACGATTAGGACAATAAATTTAACCTAAAAACCTCTTTTTTCTCATCTATATTTAATAAAATAAATGCGAATCTTGTTATTTTTCCAAGTAGATTTAGTTTACTATCCATCAATATTTATATATTAGATGCAACATAAGCCGTTCATAGTTCGGGGGCTATAAAATATGAAGAAAATTTTAACACTAGCGGTAGTTGGATTTTTAATCCTTGGAGGACTTGGAGCTGTTGCTATAACTGATGATACAAACTATGATGTGATAAAATCCGAGGAAGAATCGATTGTTGTTTCGGAACCTATTATCAAAGACACAGGTCAATATGTAGCGGTGAATCTAAACGAAGCAACATCTTCTCTTTTGGAAGTAGGAAAACCCATGTTACCTGTTGTTACAAAAGTATTTACATTCCCATTTGGAACGAAAATTAGTAGTATTGATGTAAGCTTTTCTGAGGTGAATAAGCTGGTGCTGTCAAAAGAAGTTCAGCCAGCTCCTGAGCCGGTTCCAATGAATGTTGAATTACAAATGGTTTCTGAACCAGTGAAGGATATAACGGTGTATGAAAGTACGGATCTGTATCCAACTAGTAGTTATAGTTATATTACAGGGTCTGGTTTAGACAATGGAAAACATGTTGTTTATCTCGCAGTAAAATGTTATTTTACTAGATATTCTCCTTCACAAAACATTATTTATTATAGTAAAAGTGCTGATATCAAGGTAACCTATGAAGAACCTGCTAACCCGATGACTTTTGATGATGTTTATGATATGGTCATTATATCTCCATCTGAATATTCAAACGAACTTCAACCATTAATAAATCATAAAAACAGCTATGGAGTTGAAACTACCCTTAAGACGACTGAGGCTATCTATTCCGAGTATGATGCCTATGACGAAGCTGAAGAAATCAAATATTTTATAATGGATGCTATTGAAGATTGGGGTATCACTGATGTTCTCCTAATTGGAAGCATTAATAAATTACCTATTAGAACCTCATATCCTGGCTGGTGGGGAGAAGGTGATATATTAACTGATCTATATTATGCAGATATTTACAATGATACTGGTGGTTTCTGCAGTTGGGATGAAAATAACAATGGCAAATTCGGAGAGGTTTATCATGACCAACATCAGACATATGACATTGATGGTGTAGATCTTTTTCCAGATGTCAACCTTGGTCGTCTTGCCTGTGTAGATGAAAACGAGGTTAACATAGTTGTTGACAAAATAATACACTATGAAACCGATACCTATGGTAAAAACTGGTTTAATAACATAGTTCTCGCCGGAGGAGATACATTCCCTTTTCGGAATGGAAATGAAGGTGAAGTAATAAATGATATAGTAGAAGGAATCATGTCTGATTTTACGCCTACTAAACTATGGACTTCTGATAATACATTTAAAGCAAAAAATCTAAATAATGCAGTTAATAGTGGCGCTGGCTTTGTCGACTATTCAGGCCATGGATATACAACTCGTATTGGTACCCATCCACCAAATTCTAATAGCTGGGTAACTTATTATGACTTTCATCTCCTAGGTCTTAATAATGGTTACAAACTTCCCATTGTCTACTTTGATGCATGTTTAACCTCTAAACTTGATTATGATTCATCTGAATCAAGTAGGCCTAATACTAGAGCTACTAATAGAGCTTTGAATTCGTTCTTAATTGACAAAATTATTAAACCTATTACAAAAATTATAAGGTCTATCTTTGATGGTGACCAACCTGAGTTTTTATCTAGAATCCTGAATTCATATGATGTTCTATATGAGCCTAAGGATGAACCTACGTTACTACCCTGTTTTTCTTGGGATTGGATAAGAAGGAGTGATAAAGGAGCTATTGCAACCATTGGTGCAACCCGAACAGCATATGGAGGAATTGATCATGGAGCTGGAAAGATGGCCATTGAATTCTTTAAAGCATATGAAGACAGTGAAAACCTGGGTCAGATGATGACATATTCTCAGAATGAATATATCATTGATGTACCATATGATCTTTTTACAGTTGAAGAATTCGTCCTTCTTGGTGATCCAAGTCTTAAAGTTGGAGGATACCCATAAATAACTCCACTAAACCTCTCTTTTTTTTATAATATTGTTTAAATGAAACCATTATAAACAATTTTTAGGGATATATTTATATTAAATTATTTTATTACGATTTTATAAATTATAAAATTAGGGAGGAACGAAATATATGAAAAAGAAACTTGTATGTATTTTAGTTTGTACGCTGATGATTATAACAACTGCTACTTCAGTAGTAGGGAATATGAATGTTAAAAGAATCACTACAGAGACATCTAATAATTCTGAGTTAATCAATGATAATAATTTTAATGAACAAAATGTTAAACCAAATTTTGTTACAACAGGATGGTATGAACGGGATAAGCTAACCGCCTCAGATGGCCTAAATGGGGATAAATTCGGATGCTCTGTTTCAATCGATGGAGATTATTGCATTGTTGGTGCATACTCTGATGATGACAAAAATGGTTCAGTATATGTATATAAGCTTGATGGTTCAAATTGGATTGAGCATCAGAAGTTGACAGCTTCAGATGCTGCTAATGATGATGAATTTGGCATATCTGTTTCAATGGATGGCGAATATGCAATCTTTGGAGCAGCTGGTGATGATGAGCATGGATGGCGTACAGGTGCAGCATATATATTCAAAAGAGATGGAACAACATGGACAGAACAACAAAAACTAACAGCATCAGACGCAGCAGAAGGCGACTGGTTTGGTTTTACTGTTTCTATTGATGGGGAGTATGCTGTAATTGGAGCAGATGGTAATGATGATGATGGAGATAGCTCTGGTTCAGCATATATATTCAAAAGAGATGGAACAACATGGACAGAACAACAAAAACTAACAGCATCAGACGCAGCAGAAGACGACTGGTTTGGATATTCTGTTTCTATTGATGGAGACTATGCGATCATAGGTGCACAGTATAATGATGACGATGGAGTTGAATCCGGTTCGGCATATATATTCAAAAGAGATGGAACAACATGGACAGAACAACAAAAACTAACAGCATCAGACGCAGAAGAATATGACTGGTTTGGATATTCTGTTTCTATTGATGGAGGCTATGCCATCATAGGTGCATTCAAAAATGATGATGATGGAGATAGCTCTGGTTCAGCATATATATTCAAAAGAGATGGAACAACATGGACAGAGCAACAAAAAATAACAGCATCAGACGCGGATGCTGGTGACAGGTTTGGGTTTAGTGTTTCAATCGATGAAAATCGTGCTTTAATATCATCACCCTTTGATGATGACATTGAAGTAATGTCCGGATCAGCATATATTTATAAAAGAGATGGAATGAGCTGGTCAGAAGAAGACAAGATAACTGCTTCAGATCCAAATTATGAGGCTCAGTTTGGCGAGCATGTTTCGATTAATGGGGACAATGTCATTGTAGGAGCAATGTACAAAGACTATTCTAAGGGCGCGGCATACGTGTTCTCAAGGCCAATACCCAAAATACATTGTTGCGGATGTTTGTGTTGGTGTAATGTAGAACCTGGTGAAACAGTAATAGGTGAATTTACAGTTTATAATATCGGCGAACCTGGATCTGAGTTAAACTGGGAGATAGAATCATATCCATCTTGGGGTATATGGACGGTTAATCCTTTAAGTGGCACAGGTTTAACTCCAGAGATGGATCCGATTAAGGTAGATGTTGAGGTTGTTGCCCCGGAAGATGGTGGTGAATATACAGGTGAAGTTAAAGTAAAAAATAGTGAAGATGATAACGATTTCTGTATAGTTACTGTTTCTCTTACATTGAAAGAGGATACTACCAAACCAACAGTTAAAATAGAAAAACCTATCAGAGGAAGATATTTCTTAAACAGATTTATTAGACCTTTCCATTTACCACGAATAACTCAAATATTTGGAGATATAACTGTTAAAGTTAATGCCACAGACGATGAATCAGGTATAAATCGGGTTGAATTCTTTGGTGGACTACGTGGAACAACACCTTTGGGAAATGACACAACTGAGCCTTATAACATTACATGGCATAGAGACAGAATAAGATTAATCCATATACAGACTTTAAGAGTGGTTGCATATGATAATGCTGGAAACAAAGCATGTGACAGCATAATAGTTAGAAAAATATTATAAAAAACAACTAAACCACTCTTTTTTTATTTTTTTACAATTCTCTTTAGTGCGTTAAATGTGTAGAATCTTTCTACTACCTTTTTATATGAGGATTTAATTTGCCTTTTTGGTGAATTGATGAAGTATGTCATTGTTTATTGGTCAAGATACGGTAATGGTAAGAAGGTTGTTGATTACCTAGCAGGAAAACTGAAGGAAAAATCAATAGAGACACAGATTTTAAAGACAGACGAAGCAGATCCAACTGCTTTGCCTGAGGCAGATTTATATGTATTTTCAGCTCCAACGGAGGCATTCAACATCCAAAAGAATATGAGGAAGTTCATGAAAGAGCTCCAAGGAATGGAAGATAAGAAGTATGGTATAATCAACACCCATAGAATGAATAAGAACTGGCTTCCTAAAATGGAAAAACTCCTCACCAAAAAGAAGATGGTAAAGATGGCGGGTGTGGACTTTCAGGTTGGAAAAGATGCTCAAACCGGAAA
>JAGMDE010000098.1 GCA_023128855.1 Thermoplasmatales archaeon
TATAGTTGCGACTGGGAATACTGCGTGGTCTGAAACATAAGTGAAAGACCCGCAGATGAAAAGTCGCCCCATTTTTTAGGCAATTAACCAATCTCTTTTTTGTCGCACGCGGCACACCACATGAAGTGTGCCCTACAAAGGTGCGACAGGATGCGTGAAAAATTTTGATAAATGTATATAGCGATAGCTCTAAAAAGATTGCGGGTGACACCCGCAATAACTGGGTGACAATGATGTTCGTCACCAAGAAAAGATATAACTGTTTCAGAAAACAATCTCACATAGATACGTGCACCGAGGCGTTCCATGACTTGGAACGCTTCGGTTTCAAGTTCGGCGACTTCGGATTCGCATGGAACCATGTTCACTTCCAGGTGAACATCCCAAAGAGGTACTCGGTCGAAGATGCAGAGATTATGCTCAAGTCTTATAGTGCTAAAAAAATGTTCGAGATACATCCAGGGTTCCGGAAACGGTACCCACAAGGAAGTTTCTGGAGCGGGTATGAGCATCATGCTTCCACAGGCATGATGAACCTGGAGGAATCCAGCCAGTATCTCCGTGATCAACAACGTCATCACAACATAGTTGTTGATGGACAACAATACTTACCTGGCTTCACCGCCGAGTGAGATGCGGCAAGACCGAAGAGCTTGCCGAGGAACGAAGGCGGAATGGGGTCATAGGGGCACAGCCCCTATTTCACCTTAACATAATGCTTATATACTTCGACAACCCTATTTATAACAGTAGCGAAATCTTATCTAAAATAATAGCTGGAGTATGGTACTTAAATGATTTCAAAAGAAAACATCTTAAAACTTGAAACAAGAAGAGAAATTTATAATATTATTTTAGAAAACCCTGGACTACACTTACGAGAGATTTTAAGAAGAACGGATTTATCATATGGAGTTTTAAGTTATCATCTTAATTACTTAAAAAAACAAGACCTGATTGTTACAAAAATTAATCCCAGATATACAAGATATTACGTTTCACAGAAAGTTGGTGATAAAGATAAAGAAATACTCAATATTCTAAGGGAAGAAACTCCGTGTAAAATTATATTGTTACTACTTATTCCGGGTCCTGGAGATATTTATCAAAGCAGAGATATTGAAATGAAGGCATTTTCTGATCTTGCCACACATCTATATTCTAAAATTTATTCTAAAAGAGAGCTAGTTGAGTTGACCAGATATTGGAAAGGGCAATATGGTAATCTATTTCATTTACGTAAACATCGAACTACGATAGGTTTTCATTTGGACAAATTGTTAGAAATTGGCTTAATTGAGAAGGTCAAAATTGGTAAAGAAATGAAATATAGACTTAAAGATGAAAATATGATTTGGAGATTTCTTATAAGGTACAAAAATGCGTTATCTAATAATTCCATTAATCGTTCTTTAATTTGGGCTGAAGATGGAGTAGATAATATCGTAGATCCACTTATGGAAATAGTTTATGATATTCTTCCACATCCATATCATGTTTAATTTTTTATGATCTAAATCAAACTCTATAAATAGGTAGATATTATTTCTAAAAACTGATGGATAAAAAGAAAAATCTATCTCATGAACTGCTTCCTATTATTTTGATGGGAGGTCTGTTTGTTATTATTCATTTTATAGCTATGCTATTAGTATGGCCTTTTGAGAGTGCAGGTATGCAGGCTTTTGAACAAACTGATGACCCAATAAATTTAATTTTTATTTTTGCAATAATACTTGGTGTAACAGCAGTTATTCTGTTGATTGCAAAGTTTTGGAAAAAACAGATTATACAATTTATTATTCTTGGAGCTATTGGATACACGGCATTTTGGGTATTTATACCATTATTTGCGATAATCTTATCATTACAAATGGCTCTAATATTTTCAGCTATATTAGCACTTATACTTGTAATAGCACTCTTCAAGTATCCTGAATGGTATGTGATAGATATCTGTGGAATTATTGTGGGCGCAGGTGCTATAGCAATATTCGGTATTTCATTAGGGATTTTCTTAGTCATACTTTTGCTCATTGGTTTAGCTATATATGATGCGATATCGGTCTACAAGACCAAACACATGATAGATCTTGCAGATACAGTAATGGATCTGAAATTACCAGTCCTTCTTGTAGTTCCAAAAATTAGAAATTATTCTTTAATTAAAGAAACTAAAAGCTTAAAACAGAAATTAAAAGATAATGAAGAACGAGATGCATTTTTTATGGGACTCGGAGATGTTGTAATGCCTGGAATACTTGTTGCAGCTTCATTTCGCTTCATTGAAAACGGCCTTCCAATTGCCATATCTGTAATGATTGGGACCCTTGTGGGTTTTATCATTCTTATGACATTTGTGATAAAAGGTAAACCACAAGCAGGATTACCATGTCTTGGTGGTGGAGCGATTGCAGGATACGTTATTTCAAGTTTGATAATACATAAAGAATTAGTTGGTCTTGCACTGCCTACTTTCTAATTAACACTATGATGAAATACTATAATTATTGGATAATTTCTTATGCGTTTGGAATTTAAATCTTGGTTCTAAAACCGCAATATTCACACCAAACATTATTATCAAAAGAATGTAAAGGTTTCTTACACTTTGGACAAACTGTTTTTTCAAGGAAATGTTCAAGCCAAGTATCTCTTACTTGTGGGACATCTTCATTTTTAATTTTATTATATATCTCTTTAAGTTCAGGAGTTGTAGCTAATTTTTTTAGTTCAGAATAATCCTCTTTGCTTATTTCTACTGGTTTGTAAGAGTCATAATAAACTGTCTTGCCTTCTTTAGTATGCGTCTTTTGTTTTCTAAGAAGTAATACCGCTAAAATAAATCCACTTATCAATCCACCTAAATGAGCATAGTGAGCGGTACTATCTTGTACCTCCAGCAAGACAATAATCGTTTCAATTGCTGCAAAAAGAATCACTGCGTAAATGACTTTAACACGTCTAATAATCATAAAAAATCCTAGAGGAATGGGCATAGCCACCTTATCTCTAGGATAAGAAAATGCAAAAGCACCTAATATACCAAAAATCGCACCAGATGCACCGACAAGTGGAATTCCTCCTGCATCACTTAGAAGCTGAACCTGCTGATAATTAGCAAATGATGCAAATGAATTTGGATCAAATTGTGTTGGAAATGCAATATTTATTAAAGATTGAGTTAAAGCTGCACCAATACCTGCAATTAAATATATTAAAATGAATTTTTTCCATCCAATACGTTCTTCAAAAGCTATTCCAACAAAGAAAAAAACAAGCATATTACCAATTATATGCAGAAATCCGCCATGGATAAACATAGAAGTAAAAATAGTATAAGATTGATGGGCAAGTTCTGGTGTAAGATAAAATGGTCTAAATCCTAATCCAGCGGGTCCCATTAAAATTTGATTTTCAACAATATTGACAGAAGTAATACCAAAAATGTCATTTTCATAAATCATTGATAGAATAAAGACTAAAAAATTTGCTATGATGATTCCATAGGATAACATCCATTTCTTGTATGAAAAAATAATCAATGTTGCTATCATTATACAAATTGCAATGATTGAGATGATTGGTAGAGTAGAATCTATAACAATTGTCACATCTGCCATTGTCGTTTTCTCCAGTCGCGTGCTATAAGTGCGAAGGTCATGGTAAATATAACTACTATATAAATAGTATTTTTATAACTCTCTTCAGTGGATAATTCTTCTATTTCATATTTTTGCGAGTTTGGAGAGTTAATATTCCAATCATAGAAGAAAACATCAGCATAAAACTGCGCTACATCTTCATTTTCGATGATGATACCTGCCTCACGATTACGAGTAACAGAGTTTTCATTCCAATTTATACTTGAAATTAAAACAGATCTGTTATCTACAATCATACCTTTATTATGAACATTTGAAAAATAAGACCAATTTGTATAAATGAATTTGACTTCTATTCCGTATTCCTCAAAGTATTGTTTTGTTAGGTTGCTTTTTTCATTTGATCCTTCATAACGCGGATTATGATTTAGTATAACTTTGACATCAACACCTTGATTTGACTTCTTAACCAATCTTTCAACAAAAGGGCTAATTCCGTTTTTCCAATCTCTATAAATATAAAGCTGCTCAATATAGATGCTCTCACTAGCTGAATCTATCATATTACAAATAGCTTTATAACTTGTATCTGGAGAAAAAACCGGAATCGCAGAAAAGTATCCTATAAATGATTTAGATTCAAATTGTGGTTCATAATATCCCTTATAAACAGACTCATCCATGTAAAAATCATGTGACACAGATAAATCAACTTCTTCGAAAGAATAGCTATCACAACGCTTAGGGTTCCAATCGTCAAGAAACACGTCTAAGAAATATTCTGCAACATCACTGTTTCTAACGATAATCCCCCATTCACGATTACCATACGTTGGATCTTTTGGTATACCAGTTTTTGCCCAATTGCAGCTTTTTACAATAACTGTTTTATTGTCTATTACAAGATATTTCCCATGATCAAAAATATATCTAGCGTAGACATTGTTTTTTTGATCGTTAACAATAAATCTAATATTTCCTCCATAACTTGCAATTCTGTTTAGAATATATTTTTCTTTATCAGATATGCCGCCTACTGGTGATCCTTCGAGGAATATGTTTACTGAAACATCTCTAAGCAATGCTTCAATTAGTTCATTACAGAGAAAAGGATTTGTGAATTCATAGATATTGAAATAGATGGAATCATTAGCCTTTCTCAGCTCACTTACAATTACTTCAAAACTACAATCAGGTGATACAAACGTCGATATTTCACCATAAAATGGTATATTAACATATGGAAAATCAGATTGACCTATGCCATACCTCTTTGGATGTAACCAGTCCTTAGAGGTATTTGTATCAACTGGTATGCCCTTTTCATCTAAGTTTCTTTTAAGTAAAGCCCCGCGTCCAGAATCAGGAACCGGAGTTCCATTCCATCCACTAAAATTGTAATTTGATTCTCCATAAACAACAACATCAATTGTATGATTATAACAGTCCTTTAATACTACAATGCCCCCTTTATTGCTTAAAGTAAATTTCTTGGATGTATGCATCTGTGGTATATCCGGATCTAAGTCTGCCTTATACTCAAAATCTGGTTTTTTACCTGTTTCCCATGTATAGGCACTAGCGTTTTGAGTAAGATACAAACAAGTCTCAGGAGGAATTATTGTATCATTTGGAAAAACAATTTTTGTCTGTGTTGTCTTGGTTTTCAAAGGTTTATTTGTTATGTACCAACCAGCGATATTAGAACTCTCAGAGTTAGGATTGCATATTGCAATATATTCATTGTCAACTCTGGTATGTGTATAATAATAAAGCTCGGTAATTAGAATGCTCTCGCCGGTTTTAGAAGGATGCGTATCATGTATGCATACTTCAACTGATAGTTGGTTATTATACTCGTCAAGCTCATCTATTCTTTTTTCTTCATCAGCTACTACAAAAATAGTGTGGTTACCAGATTCAACATTTTTAGTATCCCACATAACAGATGGATATTTCTGATATTTACCTATAGACTCATAGCTTTTATTTCCAATAAAAAATTCTTTGTCAACATAATCATAATAAAACTTCACATTTGCATCTGTGGCGTTATCATTTCCAAGGTTTTTGAAAAATGCCTTTATTTTCACAACCTCACCTCCACCAAAAATATTGCTCTTTTCTCCCTCTTCGTTATAAATCTTAATATTCTTAATGGTGAGATCAGGTGCAAGAATCTCAAGTTGAAATGTTATCTCATCAAATTCTCCTGCATCGTTTTCAGAGACTGCTACTATTGTTACAGTACCACTTATACAACCATGTTTTTGACACGGTGTTATATGCAAATTAACATCGATTGTTTCTTTTTCTAAAGTTGCATGCCAACCTTCGGTAACATGTAAGATACTTACATCAATAGTGTCATTGAAATCTCCAGTGTTTTTCACAGTCAGAGGAATATCTAGAGTTTCACTTTTTCTTACCAGATAAAAAGTTTCATTAGAATTGATATCAATTCCATATTTGCCTTGTCTAATGGTTACATTATGGATGGTGTGTATCGTGCTTTCATTATCATCTAAAAATTTGATAATATACTCTGATCCTGCAGGAGATGTTAGCTTATAGTAACCCGGTTTTGAAACTAGGTCTTCATCAATTTCGTTGTTCTCTGTAACGTAAATTCCAGTGGTAATGCCAGATTTATTTTCAACAATGGCAGTTTTTTCTTCTAAAAATGTATTATTTTCATTGGTTATTCCTACAGTGCATCCTCCTGCTGTACCATTTGATGTGGAGTTATCCATATCAAGAAGATATACATTCTTAGAAACTTCTTCTGTAGAGTTATCTTTCTTTATTTTAACTTTCAAATACGCTGTATTGTTTTCCTTAATGTTTCTCTCGTATTCTTTGTAATCTCTTTTAAATCGGATATATTGCCAGCCAGACCAATTTCCGTAGTTATCTGTGTTTATAACGGATGTATAATAATTTGAATATGTCCAGGAATTTCCATTCCAAGTCTGGCTAGCAGGCCAACTGCTGGAAAGATTTCCAACAACATATGATTTTAGTTTATAGGTTTCGTTAGGAGAATAATTGCTCATGTTTAATTTAATGGCAAAAGGAAGACTGTACTCGGAGTTGTTTTGTATTTTTGGTATGTACATAGGATATAATATTATATCTAAGTTTGACTCTTGTACAAACGTATTCTCGCCACCCGGTGTTGGATTTACTCCTTCATAGAAATCCCTGCTAGAATCATTAGTATCTATGTTTTGATATCTAGATAATGAATAGCTTTCTTCTACAGGATCTGCAGGCATGCCTGGTACATCTGTATAGTTGATAATCCACTCTACAGCGTCTATTGTCTCCCCTGTGTTATTTTTAATAATTAATTTGTCTCCATTGTTTCCTAGTCCGTTGCCTATACCTGAGTCATCAACATAGAGCCGTATCGTATTGTTTGGAATTGAAAGAGTTTCATAGATTTTCGTTCCATGGTCTGTAATAATTGCATAACCATTGGGCGGTATTATTGTAGTTCCATTTCCATGATCAAAATTTCCTTCTAAAAAATCTTCCGCAGAATTATCAGTTATTGTCCAGTCAGAAACATTGATAGATTGATTTGTAGGATTGTATAGTTCTATCCATTCGTTGTAATTATCATTTGGCTCTGGATCATACATTAT
>JAGMDE010000099.1 GCA_023128855.1 Thermoplasmatales archaeon
ATATAACAACAAGAAATCTTTAGAAGATCTGATAAGACTCACAGATAAGATAAAACCTGATTGTGTTTATTTTGTCATGTGGGCTGGAAGACAAATAACCTGGTTTTTAAAGGAATACTCAAAAATATTGAATAAGAAAAACATTCCTATTGTGTTAACATTACATGAAGCGTATCCTCAGATAGTTCAGGAAGGTGACTTACAACTCTTTACTGATGCATATGCCTATGCAGATCATATCATCGTCTTGACAGAAGATGCCTTACATGACCTAAGAAACGCAGGGATTACCATTCCAATTAGTGTTATTCTTCATGGACACTATCATGCAATGAATAAAAACAAGGTTAATGATAGAGAAGCACGAGCAATTGTAAGTAAACATTTTTCTATTCAGATAAGTGATACAACACGTGTGATCCTATTTTTTGGTTTCATAAGGGATTACAAAGGGTTAATCTATTTGATTCGAGCTGCACCATATGTATTGAAGAAACTACCAGAAACATTGTTTATAGCAGCTGGCTCCCTGGAGTTAGCAGAAAAACCATTGCAATATCAAAATGAGATACAAAAACTAGGTTTAGAAAACAAATTTCTTCTATTCGGTGAATATGTAACTGACGATATCTTGTTTGAATCCTTCTATAAAGCTGCTGATATTGTCGTTTATCCATATGTAGGGATCAGTCAGAGTGGCACAATGTTTACAGCGATAGGGATGAAACGACCAGTTATCATTAGCAAACTTGGCTCTTTTGTTAGAAAATTTGAAAAACAAGGCATAATACTTACGTCTAAACCAAAAGATCCTAAATCCATAGCGGAAAAAATAGTATATCTTTTCACCCATGAAGAGGAGCGGAAAAAACTAGCGGAAAGAGCATACTATATTCTAAAAAAAGATTATAACTGGGAAAAAATTGCAAACGATTATATTACAATATTCAAAAAGCTGAAATAAACGACCTTTTTTCCGTTGGAAGGCCAATGCTAATCTGAAATGACTTTTTCGCATGCATACACTTAGACTTAAACTATCGATTCAGCAATCTATTTCTTCTTCTTCCTTTTTACAGTCTTTTTTTTCTTTGGCATTTTTTATAACCTCATCCCACTACAAATTGTTAACATTTCTTTCTTTAAAAAACCAACTTAACCGCATCTATATAGCATAAGCTAATGCTTCATCACTAGTTATCTCTCTAACTCGTCCTTCATCTACCCATTTATCAAATAGGCGCTTCTGAATGGGAAATTCAAAAATTTTCTTATCCGTATACATCATTAAAGCATAGACGTCCTTGTTTTTTCCGCTCTCAAACCTGTACATTACTGCAAATGCTATTTTACGATCTTTACTTAATTTAAACTCATAGTACCGTCCTACCTTTATTTTTGGTTGTAACATCAAATATTTTCTCCTCAACCTATAATTTTCATAACATCTTTTTCTTTAAAAAACCAATCCCCCGTTGTGTTTTTGGTGGGGAGAATAAAAAATGGGACCATTTCCTTTCCCTTGGCATATCCTAAATCAGTGTAGAATTTGTTAACAAATACGTGTCAAAATCCCCTTCCTCGCGCTCTTTTAAAAAAATTTAATTAATGGCTAGTCTCTTTTTTATATAACTCTTCAAGTCTTTTCCACTCAGTAACATCTCTAGAAATTCCCATTGTACCAATAATATTTCCCTCTGCATCAAAACGTGGTATTTTTGTTACTGAAACCCATCGAGTATATCCTTCAACACTGGTAAGTTCTTCAATTTTGTTAATGATAAATTTACCTGTGTTGAGAACGTCTTGATCGTCATCAAATGCTTTTTTAGCCTGCTCATCCAGTAGAAAATCAAAATCTGTTTTACCTATCATTTCTTCAGGTTTAACATTAGAATGAGCAGCCTTTGCTTTATTCACCATGACAAATTTGTTTTCTTCGTCTTTAAAGTAAATGGAATCAGGAATACTATCCATAAGCGTTTGAAGCAATCCATGTTCATGAGATAGTTTAATTTCAGCGGTTTTACGATCACGAATATCCCTTATAACAAGTACAAAATAATCAACTTCATTCTCTTTTTTAACTAGGAAAAACGAGCTAATTTCCACATTTATTATTTTTCCGTCTCCACCTATGATTTCTGTTTCTTGGCTTGTTGCGATCTTTTTTGCCAACAATTCCTGAAATTGATTTACAACAATTGATAAAGATTTCGGAGTGAGCAGCCCCATACTTAGGAAATTATTACTAATCATATCTTCTTCTTTAAGACAGAATAAATCAAGTGCTTTGCTATTAATATCAAGAATCTCTCCACGGGCATCAAGTACTAGCATTCCATCAGTTGTACATTCAAATAAACCTTCGTATTTCTCCTCACTTTCTTTTAATTTTTGCTCTGCTTCCTTACGTTCAGTTACATTCTTAATAACACCGATGGAACCAGTGATTTCTCCAGCATCATTTTTAAAAACACTCAAAGAAATATCAACATCTAATACTTCATTATTTTTCGTATACATCCTAGTTTCTAGATTGTGTTGCATGCCTTTTTCTCGAATATTTTCAATTCTTATTTTTTTCCATTCCTCAGGTGGATAAAGCATTGAAACAGGTTTATTATATAGCTCTCCTTCACCATAACCCAAGAGGGTTTCTGTGTATTTATTCCATGAAATCACACGTTCACGTTCATCTGTAAGCATAATTGCAACTGCAGAATTGTCAAAAATACCTCGATATTGTTCCTCAGATGCTCTTAACTTCTCTTCGGCCTTCTTACGCTCAGTGATATCCCAAATCAATGCTAGCATCACTGGTTTTCCATCCCGTGTAAAAAGAGACGTACTTATCTCTACAGGGAAACTAGTTTCATCTTTTCTAATATTTTCAGTTTCAAAATTCATACCACCTTTAGAAATAATCTCTTCTGCTTTTTGAGACCAATCAAATGATTCAGGAAATATTTCAGAGATATTCATTTTATTAAAGTCATCCCATTCATATCCAAAAAGCCAACAAGATTTTTGATTTGCTTCTATTATCGTTCCACTAATATCTGTTAAAAAAGCAGCAGCATTTATAGATTCAAAAAGAGTCTTATATCTACCATCTAAAGATCTGTGTCTAGATTCTTCTAACATAACACATCACGCTAATGCAACCCATCTAATATTTTCAATTGGAAACATTAATTGAATACATTGCGGATATTTAAATTTACTTTATAATTAAGTTGAGTCTAAAAAAGGCAAATATCTATAGTTTTGCTAGTTCATTTTTAAGTTCAGTAATTGCATCAACAGGAGTAGGATCTATTTTTCTTAGAATGGCAAGATAACAACTGACGAAATCTCCAAGATACATTGCATGCATCATTTTTGCTAATCGTTTTTTACCTTGCGGATAAATCTCGATAACATTTCCAGCAATATCTTCATAAAGCTTTTTCATAAAATCAAGACGTTTAGACATGTAAATTGATTCATTTTCACTATCTCTAAATAAAACACATGAGAATTTTTTTGATACATCTGGATCCATGGACCATCCAATTATATCATTATGATTGCACTCTGAAACTTCATCATATCTACAAATTAGCTTACTATTTTCATTTAATTGAGTGCACCAGCGTTTTGCTATGGGTGAATAAAAGTCAAATCCGTATACCTGTGGAATTTTATTATAAATTTTTTTTGCTATCTGTTTTGACAAGTTATCTGCCTCAGGCACTTCTTTTTTATTATAATTTCTAAACTCATTTACTACTGTTATTGTCTCCTCAATTTCATGATCTATATCTATGTTTAAAACACCAATTTTTTTCAAAGCGTATATCGCTGAAAATAAAGTATAACCTGTAGCAGCTCTTGGTGGAAATCCTGTTGGTATTTTGATGTGTGGAATTCCCCGTTTTTCACAAAATTCTTGTAATTTTCCTCCTGAAGAAATTCCAATTATTTTACATCTTTTTTGATGGCCATGTTTAAATGTATGAAGAGTTTCCTCTGTGTTACCGGAATAACTTTGTGAGAGAAGTAGTGTATCTTTGTGTACCCATTTTGGAAGATCATATTGTCTGGTTACATATATTGGAATATCTATTTTATCTCTAAGTAAGCTTTGGACAATATCTCCAGAAATTGCAGACGCACCCATACCACTTATTACGATGTTATCTACTTTAAAAAAGCTGCCCAATGTTGCAGAATCAACTATTTCTTTTGCTTCTTTTATCTGTTCTGGAAATCCTGCAACTGCTCCAAGCATGTCGGATTTATCGATCTCTGAAATTAACTTCATATCATCAAGCATAATTATTCATCCAATTTCCTATCTCTCAAACCTATTGTTGTAAAAGCCAGCCCCTTTAAAGATATTTTCATTTAAAAATGCAAATACTTAAATTAAGAACTTACATTTTGTAAAAATATGATTATTACTAGACAGAAAGAGTTCAATGAGCTACTAAGTTTGATTAAAGAAGGACCTGTTTTTATAATAGGGTGTAGTGAATGCGCTACATTGTGCCATACAGGTGGAGAAGAAGAAGTTTTATCAATGATGGAAGATCTCAAGAAAAAAAATATTGAAACAACTGGTTGGGTTATTTTAGAACCTGCATGTCACCTACTAAATGACAAACGCTTACTAAAGCAGCACAAAGCAGAAATTGACAAAGCAAAGAAAATATTGGTCTTTGCCTGTGGTAATGGCGCACAAACAGTATCTGAGATTATCACTGATATTGATGTAATACCTGGCAATGATACTCTATTTTTAGGAGAGATTAAACGAGCTAGTGATTTTGAAAAACGTTGTGTAATGTGTGGAGATTGCATTCAAGACTTATTTGAAGGTGTATGTCCAATATCACGCTGCCCTAAAAGTTTATTAAATGGCCCATGTGGTGGATCAATAGATGGGAAATGCGAGGTTGACAAAGATATCGATTGTATATGGGACATTATCTACAAACGCTTAAAAGAAAAGGGACAGCTGGATAGATTAAAGAAAATCAGAGAACCAAAAAAATGGTCGAAATCAACAGAGATGAGGAGGGTTTTATAAAATGGGTTACAGGAGTAATTTAGAAAGAGTTCTCTCCGAAGGTAAATTTGCTGTTACAGCTGAAATAGGTCCCCCAAAAGGCTCTGATCCAAATAAGATAAAAGATAAGGCTGAGATTGTAAAAGGATATGCCGATGCGTTTAATGTAACTGATAATCAGACTGCTGTTGTAAGATTATCTAGCATGGGCGGCTCTGTTATTCTCATTAATAGTGGATTAGAACCTGTTATGCAAATAACATGTCGAGACAGGAATAGAATAGCTCTTCAGAGCGATGTTTTGGGTGCAGCATCAATTGGTATTAGAAACATACTCTTTCTCACTGGAGATCATCAATCTTTTGGTAATCATCCAGATGCAAAAGGTGTCTATGATTTAGATTCAATACAGCTAACCAAGATTGTAAAAGATATGAGAGATGAGGGTGTTTTCGAGAGTGGAGATAAAATACTCTCAGGAAATCCTGATATTTTTATTGGAGCTGCAGCTAATCCTTTTGCTGATCCTTTTGAGTTAAGGGTTGATCGTCTTGAAAAAAAGATAGATTCTGGAGCAGATTTTATCCAGACACAGAGTGTTTTTAATCTGGATAAGTTTAATATCTGGATGGATGAAGTGAGATCAAGAGATCTTGATAAAAAAGTACATATACTTGCAGGAATCACACCTCTAAAATCTCTTAGAATGGCTGAAAGAATGAAATTCCATGTTCCTGGTGTTGATATGCCTGATGAAATCTACGAAAAAATAAAAAATTCTGCAGATCCTAAGCAAGAAGGATATAATCTTGCTATTGAGTTAATTAACGATGTTAAAAAAATAAAAGGTGTTCATGGAATTCACATAACCGCACTTTTTTGGGAAGATATTCTTCCAGATCTTGTTAAAGAAACTGGTTTGTATCCAAGACCTTAATTTTTCTTTTTTTAGTTTCACCTTCTCTTTTCTTAGTTCTATCTGTTGATATTTTGACATTTTGACATTTTAACGCGTTAGCTTTATATATTGTCACTTGGGAACAGTATACATGCTAATAAGTATCACGCGATGGTGTGGTAAGTAACGAAATGAATGAAGGTGAAAGGAAATGAAAGTCAAGAAGAAACTAATGATTCTTGCTATAATCTATCTGGTGTTAAACATGGTAATCGCAACTCAATATGCGGTTACAAAAATTGGTTATTCTTATACAATAGTTCACCCCAGTAATGCATCTATTAGGCTTATAGGCTCAGATAACTCATCTGATGGTATAAGAGTATTAAGAATCGTTGGAGATAATATGACAGATATAGGAGTAACTCTCCGTCTAGGAAATATCTATAGTACAGGTATGATAAAAACATTTACAGCGGCATTTGGAATCGTAAATGAAGAACTTTATTCGTTAAATATTACTCACATTAATGTTACATCCTCCAATTATACCTATATGAAGATTTATCTGCATGGAAATAGAACTGCTGATGCATCGAATGCAACTGTGGATCCAAGTAGTGTGTTAATGTGGGATAATGATACAATAGTAAATGCAAGTAATACAACAGCTTGGACACTTGCTACTGGAAATCAAAGTCCATCTGAGATGTGCTATAATATATCCGATAGAGCAAATAATAGTATTCCTACACCATGGGACGAGAGCGCTCATGTCAGATATTGTATTAATAACACAGATGCGGTGAGTAGCGTTTCTGATTATGTATGGGTACAAATAACAATTACTATCCCTGATAGTATACAATCAACGGGCACACATACGGGTACTATATGGATATATCTGGAATCTGAGGCGGGTAGTTAGTTGATGATTAATTAAAATTCTCTCACATATCCCCTCCCCATCCCCTCCTCCCTCCTCCTTTTTTAAACAGTAAAGTATGTATATTCTGTTTCTATAGCGATTTTTAAAAAATTAATGCTTTGGGAGGCTGAGTTGTTATGCCAAAAAGCGATATGAAAAAAATACTTGTAACTGGTTCTGTAGGGCAAATAGGTTCAGAACTCACTATGGAACTTCGAAAAAGATATGGTAATGATAATGTTCTTGCAACTGGTAGGAAAACTAAACCTAGTGAAACATTACTTGAATCCGGGCCTTTTGAATTTATTGATATTACAA